>WQWL01000012.1 GCA_009785345.1 Oscillospiraceae bacterium | reverse complement strand
CATGAATTAGATGAAGAAGATGAAGTAGATCCTGATCTATCCGTGACTAAGACAGCGACGCCTGAGTATGGTAATACATTGGCAACAGCAGTTGAAGTCGAACGTGGCGATGCGATTGTGTACACAATAGAAGTAGAGAACAGTGGGACAGGTCCTGCACTTAATGTAGTGGTCGAAGACCAAATCCCGACCCATCTGACAATAAACCAAGCGGGTATCCAAGGTCAGTTCGGCACCACTGGACCATTACTACCAATAGCAGAGCTAGAAGCTGAAGGAGTAGTCGTAACAGTAAGTGGTCAGCTAGTAAGATGGGAAATCGAAGAGCTAGCAGCAGATGCCACATTTACACTTATTATCCCAACAATAGTAAACTCAACGGCACCAAATGGCACAATCTTCCGTAACCAAGCCATCATCACAGAAGTAGATGGCGAAGACACCGACTACAGAAGTGAAGTCATCTACCATGAAGTGTATGTGGCTGAAGTACTACTTGACACACGTGCACCCTGGCTCAATATCGAAAAAGTCGCATATAGTACGGTTGCCAATATGGGCGAGTACATCATGTATACAGTAACATTAAGAAATACTGGCGACTTAGCAGCGTATAACTTCTGGATGATTGATGACATGGGATTAACAGGTACTGACCTAAAAGGTGCATACATCTATAACTTGCGCAACATAACCGCAGTAGCAGTAAATGGAGAAATTGGAGAAACAGCAATCATCAATGGTGGCACAGTAATCTCCGTAGAAATCATAGAACTTGGAGTCGGTGGAGTGGTAACAATCACATTTGTAGCCACAGTATACGAAGATGCAGCAGGACAAACGTTTACCAACATAGCGACCTTGCGTGATGAAAATGGTGATGCACTGTACAACACCGAATGGAGATACCGTTATGAAGATGAAGAACGTGTATACTACTGGGGACAAGAACGCGATGAAAATGGTGACTATGTGTATCTCGATGATAACGCTACAGTGCGAGTGCCATATGAAGAAGGAGAAGAAGGACCACAACCGACACCTACTCCTCCTCCCCCACCAGGTGCGGGTAATCAAGGACAAGGAATTCCGAGTACAGGTATTGAAAGTAGTGTTGTACTGTGGTCAGTTTTACTAGTATTTGCCCTCATCGCAGCAACAGGTACTGCTGTATGGATTACTAAAAATAAGAAGAAGTTAGAGACTAAGAAGTAATTTCTAATTAAAGCAGATTAATACAAAAATTCAACCCCTAACGCTTACTGAACAAGCGATAGGGGTTGTTAACGTTTTGTATTGAATTAAGTTGTTTCGCAAAATTTATTAATGCAAATCATGCCGTAAAATTTCGTGCATGCTTTTTGATTGCAACTCAGCTACTAAAATACTTTGCATTCGATCAAGTTCTATATGAACGGTACAGGGATCATCCGGGTCGTTAATTGGACAATGTTTTTTATTGGATAGACATTCGTTAATAAACAGGTTTTCGTCAATAGCAGTAACGATATCTAAAAGTGTAATAGTATTCAATGGTTTAGCAAGTTGATACCCGCCATCTCTACCTCGGATAGATTGTAATATCCCGGCATGCTCTAATTTTTTCATAATTTTGTATGCATATGGGGTTGGAATCAATTCTTTTTTGCAGATGCCTGCTACTGTCTTTTTGCCACCATCAGCCAGTGCACGAACTGTACGTACACCATAGTCGCATTCTTTTGTTAATAACATAAAAATGACATTCCTTTCGAAAACATGTAGGCACAAACCTGAAACTATTATACCATACTTGACAAAAATTATCAAGATATCTTGATGGAAACTATCAAGATTAAATATGGTACATTCGACCATTGATTTTGTAAATATACTGTTGTATAATTTTGCAATAGCACTGAGGTCTAGTCTGCTAAAAGCGGTGAACAGAGTGCAAATTAGTATATCGATATTATCGAGAGGAACTTTAATTTTCTATGACATGGTTATTTGTAATTTTTGGCATATTGATTGTGCTGATTTTAGCATTAATGTTTTGCGTTGCTCCCGGCAAAATGACATCAAAAGCAAGCAAAACAGCGATGATATTCAAAGGACTAAATTGTGCTCATCGTGGATTACATACAGAAGATCAAAAAGTCCCCGAGAACTCAATCGAATCCTTTGTAGCAGCAAAAGATGGAAACTATGGGATAGAGATTGATGTGCAACTTTCAAAGGATGGCAAAGTTGTAGTTTTCCATGATGACGACTTGAAGCGTGTATGTGGAATTGACGCAAATGTCAATTCCAAAAACTGGAATGAGTTATCGAGGATTCCATTATTTAATACGGATCAACATATCCCTTTGCTTAGTGAAGTATTGGACATAATTGATGATATGCCGGTGATTGTAGAGCTGAAATCAGCCGGTGCAAATAATGCAATGCTCTGCGAAGAGACATTTAAGTTGCTGAGTGAGAAAGGCAAAAATTTTTGCATAGAGAGTTTTGACCCACGTGTTGGTGCATGGTTTAAGAAAAACGCACCGGATGTACTACGTGGACAGTTAAGCAGTTCGCCTCGCTTGTTTAAAGGAATATCAATTGTGTTTGCAACATTATTAGGAAACTTACTTACAAACTTCATATCGCGTCCGCACTTTATCGCATATAGTAACAGCACACGCCCACTAATTGCGCGACTTTGCTATATTTTCAAACCGATGAAAGTAACATGGACAATAATACCTGGTCATAATATAGAGAAATGTGAAAGGCAAAACGACACAGTAATCTTTGAATATTACAAACCAAAGCCAAGATTTAAGTGAGAGCACCAGCCTGTTCAAATTGACTATTATATAGTTCAGCGTAGAAGCCTTTAAGTTCTAGCAACTCTTTATGACTGCCACTTTCAACAATATCGCCTTCATTTAACACAAGAATCACATCAGCGTTCTTTATAGTAGATAAGCGATGTGCAATTACAAATGATGTTCTGCCTTTTGTTAGATTACTCATAGCACTTTGCACCAGGTGTTCGGTGCGGGTATCAACGGAGCTTGTTGCTTCGTCGAGAATCATCATGGGAGCGTTTTGAATCATAGCACGAGCAATTGTAAGAAGTTGTCTTTGACCTTGTGACAATGTAGATTTATCATCCAAAACTGTATCGTAGCCCTTTGTAAGTGTGCTGATAAAATGATCGAGTCCAACGGCCTTACATGTTTCAAAAACTTGCTCATCAGTCACACCATCGTTACAATAAACAATGTTCTCTTTAATAGTACCCTCGAATAGCCAAGCATCTTGTAGCACCATACCAAACTGTTCCTGGACATTCTCTCTGGGAACTTGATTAGAAGATACCCCGTCAATTAATATCTCACCGCTGTCTAACTCATAAAAGCGCATTAGTAAGTTTACAATGGTTGTCTTACCTGCACCGGTCGGTCCGACAATAGCGACTTGTGTTCCAGGCTCAAACTTTGAAGAAAAGTCATGTATAATAATTTTTTCGGGGTCATAACCAAAGCGCACATTGCGAAATTCTATCTCACCTTTAATATCGGTGAGTTTTTCTATTTTAGAGCTTTCATCTTCCATTTCCTCTTCATCGAAAAACGAAAATACACGCTCTCCGGATGCTGCAGTTCTTTGTAAATTTTGAAATGCTTGTGCAAGCTGTGAGAGGGGATTGGTGAACAATCGAATATATATCATAAATGCAGCAATGACACCAAATTGAATCGTCCCATTCATAGCCAGAACCGCACCTACAACACAGACTGCCACATAACCGAGATTACCGACGAACATCATTATGGGCATCATAAGCCCTGACATGAACTGACTTTTCCAACCGCTATCATAAAGTCTATTATTGACCTCATCAAAGTAACGCCCGGCTTCTTTGCCACCATTATATACCTTTACAACATTGTGCCCAGAGTATATCTCTTCAACATGTCCGTTAACCGCGCCTAAATCATTTTGCTGTCTGACAAAATATTTTTGTGATTTACGCATAATTAGAGACAGGAGAATAAAGCCAATGATGCTTGAACCGATAGCTGCAAGTGCCATGAGCCAATTGTTATAAAACATCATAAAGGCAGAACCGAAAAACATCGTTATAGCTGTGACAAGCGTGCCAATACTTTGATTCATGGTTTGTCCTATAGTGTCAACATCATTTGTAACACGGCTGAGAATATCACCATAGCTGACCTTGTCAAAATATTTGAGAGGAAGTCTATTGATCTTTTCAGAAATATCAGTACGGAGATTTTTGCCGATTTTTTGCGTTATTACAGCCATTATGTAGCCCTGCAGGAAATTCAAAATCGCAGCGCATGAGTAGAGTATAACAAGCAGTGTAGCAATTTGGGTGATAGCGGATATATCAACATCCGGCAATCCGCTTCCTGCTGCGAGTGGAACGAGTGCGGCTTGAATTTCATTTGTCATCTTCCCAATTTGGTCAGGTCCAATTATTGTAAACACTGTACCAATAGCTGCAATAATAAGTGAAACAATAATTGCAAACATATATCTTTTGCAATATTTTATGAGTTTAAACCATGTTCCCTTGAAGTCTTTTGCTTTCTCAGTTACTCCGGTTGGACCGCCACCCATTCGTACTTGTGGTGCTCTACTTCTCTGTTGTCCACTCATGATGCCACCGCCTTACCTAACTCTTCTTCGGAAAGCTGACTTATGGCAATTTGGCGATATACCTCACATGTTTCAAGCAGCTCATTGTGGCGTCCGTTGCCGACGATTCTACCTCTGTCGAGGACAACGATTCGATCTGCATCCATAATAGTTCCGATACGCTGTGCAACAATCATACTGGTAATACCGGCAGTCTCCTTTTTTAACATTGTACGTAAGAGTCTGTCTGTTTTGTAGTCTAGTGCAGAGAATGAATCATCAAAGATATATATTTCAGGCTTACGGCATACAGCACGGGCAATTGAAAGACGTTGCTTTTGACCGCCGGAGATATTTGTTCCACCTTGTGCGATTTCTGCGTAATAATCATCCTTCATGGCTTCAACAAAATCGGTGCTCTGGGCAATAGTGACAGCTCTTTTTACCTGGTCTAAAGTAAATTCAGAGCCATTATCGCCATATGCGACATTGGAATACACCGTGCCTTTAAACATCACCGCTTTTTGCGGTACATATCCAATCTTATTATGCAAAGCTTCAAGCTTATATTCACGAATATTAACACCGTCAATCAAGATTTCACCCTCTGTAGTATCAAAGAAACGAGGGACAAGATTGATAAGTGTAGATTTACCACTACCGGTCGAACCGATAAATGCGATTGTTTCGCCTTGTTTAACTGTAAAACTAATATCATTGAGAACAGCTTCTGCAGCATCAGGATATTTGAATCCAACATTCTTAAAGGTAACCTCACCTATAAGTCCGGATATACCGTCAATTCTGCTTCCATCGAGTATGGTTGCAGGAGTATCAAGCACTTCGCAAATCCGTCTTGCAGAAACAGTAGCACGAGGGAGCATAATAAAAATCATAGTAAGCATCATGAATGACATGATTACTTGCATAGCATAAATTGAAAACACCATCATGTTTGCGAAAATAGGCAATCTATCAGCACCTTGTGCAGCATTTATCAAGTATGCGCCTATCCAAAAAACAGAAAGAGACACGCCACTCATTACAAGGGTCATAACAGGCATGATAAATGCCATTGCCTTGCTTGTAAAAAGTTGTGTCCATGTTAGCTCGTCATTGGCTTTCTCAAATTTTGCTTCTTGATAATCTTCTGCATTATATGCTCTTACAACTCTAAGCCCTGTAAGGTTCTCGCGTGTCACGCGATTCATATTGTCAACGAGCACTTGCATTTTCCTAAACTTTGGTAGAACAAAAATCATCATGACAATAACCATGATTGATAAAACAAGAACAGCAACACCCGTTGCAACAGTCCACTCTGTGCCTTTACCGGCAATTTTTGTTATTGCCCATATCGCTGTAATGGGAGCGCGGATAATGAGCTGAAGACCCATTGCAATTATCATTTGAACTTGAGTTATATCATTAGTTGAGCGTGTGATAAGACTGTCTGTTGTAAACTGATTGATTTCCTCCATGGAGAAAGAATCAACTTTATTAAACAACAAACGACGTAATCGTCTTGAAAATGTAGAACTCAATCTCGCTGCAAAAAATCCAACAGTAATAGATGCAGCCAAACTACCAAGAGTGCAAAGTAGCATCATGCCCCCGGCAATCCAAATATCGCGCATTGCACTACCGGGTGTTTGAACAAGGGTTGTTATCTCTGCCATATAATCCGGCATAGTCAAATCAAGCCACACCTGTATGACAATAAAGCCTATTGAAAATAGAATGATAAGCCATTCTCTAGGTTTGAGATGCTGTAAGATTTTCACCATAATTATTGAACACTTCTTTCGGCAATATTTTGACGCAAAACAATTTTCATATGGAGATTGATACATCGACAGAAAGTATTCCGTCTACACTTTTTAGGGGCCATTGCATCATTTTGCAACAGCCCCCATATTGTACAATAATAAAGTTAGATATTCAATGTTTTAAAATATCCTAGGAAATCTGCGTTTTTCGTGAGCATTACTTGCGTCATTTCTTTGATCTCTTCCATTGATAGCATACTTGCGGTCAATGGATCAAACAAATTAGCTTGGAAAATCTTCCATGGGTCACCTTCAATGGCTGCATTAACTGCGAGTTCTTCGATTCTCGCAGACATATCGCATAGTAACGCAATATTGTCCGGTAATGCTCCAACATGGACAGGCTGAAGTCCGGTTGGAGATGCCCAAACAGGAGATTCAATGCATGCTTCAGGCTGCATATTACTGATTATACCGTGATTTAGATGATTGCCGTTGAATAGGAAAGGTTGCCCATCACCGAATAGGGCATTAAAGATATATGCAGCATATTCTTCACCACGTTCTAAATCAACTTCTTCTTTGCTAAGGAACTCGCCAAAACGCTCTTCCCATGTATCATTTGCCTCCAGATACTCATTGAGAATATACGCATGGTGACCGGGATTCCAACCTGTACCATGTGTACAATACTTTTCAATCAAGTCAGCACGCTTTCTGAACCATGGTAGATATTCAGAGTTGTGACCGGATGATTCTGTTGGATAAAGACCAAATTGAAGATACATTTCATTACGCACTTGTTCTTCGTTTGCTACTTCAGGATCATTCATTACTTTGTCTAAAATTAGAGGATATGCATCTTTGCCATTCCATTTGAAGTCGAGATAGAATGATGTATGGTTGATACCGGCACATGTGAATGTAATTTCATCATTCTTTGCACCAATCCAGCGAGCGAGCATATGAGCTGTGCCTTGTACACTGTGACATAGACCTGTTACACTGACTTTAGTTTGCCTTTGTAAATAACTGCAAAGCATAGCCATAGGATTGGTGTAATTGAGCACAATGGCATCAGGGCAGAGTTTCTCAACATCACGGATAATATCTAGCATTACAGGTGCTGTACGTAAGAAACGCATTACACCGGAAGGTCCGCGGGTATCACCGACATTAATATCAATACCATATGTTTTTGGTATTTCAATATCATGACGCCAAACATCTACGCCACCTTGAAGTATTGTTATAAGAACACCGTCTGCACCTTCTAATGCTTTTTTGCGATCTGTAGTTGCATGGACAGATCCGGCATATTTACCTGTGTCAATCAGTCTTTGTATTGCTTTTTTTGCAAACTCCAAACGTCCTTCATGAATGTCCATTAAATGGATTTCACAGTCATTGAATGCATCAAAGCTTAAAATGTCTCTTGCTAGTGCGAGAGTAAAGCCAAGTGAACCTGCGCCGATAAAAGTGAATTTTTTTCCCATAATTATGATAATCCTTTCGTATTGGTGTAATTATTTTAGTAATTACATTACATTTTTGTAAAATTATTTGTTTATTAATTTCATTGCATTTTCGTAATAGAATTTTTTCAAAACTTCATCAGGTAATCCAAGACCATATACATTCCAACGTCCTTGCCCTGTACCCCAAGATCGGTACGCAGGGAAGTACTCATCATAAGTCTCAAAGAATCGATAGTGGTCTGCGTAGAACTCTTCAGTTTCAACTTTGTCGGCTCCTCCGAAATAGTCAGTTCCAAAAAGAATTCTATCTTGATAACGTATTATGAAATCCCTGGCTGTATAAGGTTGGCGACCAAGCAAATTGTTTCGTGCTGCGGTATCAATATACATATTTGGATGCTTATCAAGTTGAGCACCTACCCATGCTAAGTTTTCTGTATATGAACCTGTATGGGGGATTACGAAGGTTGTATCGGGGTTTTGCGAGAGTAAAGCGTCCTGTTGTATCATTAATTCTTCAAAAGAGTAGCGATTATCTCCATAGAATGACCAATCAGGATGCTCACATAAGCTCTCATAAAACTCGTTATGCTTGTCAACCGGAGTGAAGAATGATACAGGGTCAGCAATGTGATAAAGTACTAGCAAACCGTATTTAGCCGCTGCATCCCAAACCGGACGAAGTCTACTGTCATCGGGTCTAATATATGCATTTTCTGAGTCTTTTAATGTACATCCAATGTTCTTCCAAAATTTCAGACCGCGAATTCCCATAGACTTAAACTGTTTGAACAAATCGTCAATATATGCGGCAAAGTCAGGTTCTTCTAGACGCGTAACATCTGCTGATGCAAACGTATGGATGTAGTCTTCATAGCCCTTGAGTGATTCTAAGTGCTCCTCTAGTGGTTTGCCCCAAAACATCTTGAGATTTACAACTCCAACAACTCCGGATTGCTTTAGATAATTGACCATTGCTCCGACGTCTACAGGATAATCATCGTCACCCATTTGCAATTTTCCGATATGAATATGAGCATCAAAGACAGGGGATTTTGGTGTTAAAACTTCCGTAGTCGGTGTCTGCTGCATAGAAACAGGGTCGTAATCACGTAATAAAAGTTCGTTTTGCATACGCATATCTCCTAATAAGAATACTCATGTGTTTATATTTCGTATGTAGCGTGATTTTATCCTTTTACACTACCGATTACTAAGCCTTTGGTAAAGTACTTTTGTAGGAACGGATAGACTAACAGGATTGGAACCATTCCAAGGAACAATTGAGCTGAGCGACCTGCACGTTCGTTGAGGCGTGCTATTATTTGTTGTAACTCAGGACCTCCTTGACGCATGAGTGCTCCAAAGTTGGTTAGTAGTGTTTGCAGATACGTTTGCAACGGGAAGTTTGCCGGGTTGTTCATGAAAATCATGCCGAGCAACCACTCGTTCCAGTGATGCAAGAATGCAAACAATGCGACAGTTGCAAGTGCTGGTTTAAGTACAGGGAGTAGAACCAAAGCCAGACATCGGAAATGTCCTGCACCATCTAGCATGGCAGCCTCCTCCAACTCCTTAGGCAATGCTCGTATGAAGTTCATCAATATAACCATTGAGAATACAGGCAGTCCACCGGGTACAACCAATGACCATATTGTATCTAACCAACCAATGTCAGAAATCAAGATGAAAAATGGAATCAAACCGCCGCCGAATATCATGGTTATTGCAAAAAATGCCATGTAGTAATTTCTTGCGCTAAATTCCTGTGTGGACTTGGCCAGAGGATATGCAACAGTAACCATCAAGAACATATTGATGCCTACACCCCAAAAAACTCTTTCGACCGATACCCAGAAAGCAGTCATGAATCTTCCGCCACGGAAAGCAAAGAGATATGGCTCAAGAGTAAAACCCATAGGCCAAAATGTGACTCTTGCTCCGGCAATATAAGCGGGTGAACTAAAAGATACCGCTAATATATGAATAATGGGCAGAGCACAGGTTAAGCAAACCAGTACCATAAATATATAGTTAAAAACGTTAAAGATTTTTTCGCCTCTTGTTCTAAAATGCATTTATAATTCCTCCCCAATCAAAACAGTCTATAGTTAGCGACTCTATATGCAAAAAACAGCGAAAGTGACATAAGAATCATAGAAACTACTGAACGCATTAAGCCAACTGCCATACCTACCGCAAATCTGCCACCTTCCAGACCAATTCTGAAAAGATAGGTGTCTATAATGTCACCGGTTGAATAGACAACGGGGGAGTATAGGTTGTAAATTTGATCAAATCCTGCATTAAGGACATTACCCATTGCAAGTGTAGCCATCAACACAATGATTGGTCCCATCAATGGTAAAGTAATCGACCAAATTTGTCTAAACTTACTTGCACCATCGATAACTGCAGACTCATAAATCTCCGGATCGATCGAGGTGATAGTAGCAAGATAAACAACTGTGCCGAATCCAAATCCTTTCCATACATCAGACCATATCATGGTCCATGGGAAAATAGAAGGATCAGTCAAGAAAGCTACTCTGTCTCCGCCGAGTGATATAATAAATTGATTAACGACACCGTCAGATGCCAATAGTGTCTGCATAACACCTGCAAGGATGACCCATGAAATGAAATGCGGAATATATACAATGGTTTGGAAAAAACGCTTACAGAACGAAACCCGTACCTCGTTTAACATCAATGAAAAGATGATTGAGGCAAGTGTCATAAGTACAATCTTCGATATTGAGATAAAAAGGGTGTTTGGAATTGTTCTAATAAATGCGGGTTGAGAAAAAAGCCATCTGAAATTTTCCAGACCAACCCAAGGCGAATTTGCAAAACTTGCTGCAGGGTTAAAATCTTGGAATGCCATGATAAGTCCATACATGGGACCGTAAGAAAAAATGAGAGTAACAATAAAGGCAGGAACCATGAGCAAGTGTAATGGCCACTCACGTCTAAGACGTTTGATTATTCTTATCGGACTGCCAAAATAGCGCTCTTTCTTAACTTTATTTCCCGGGGGTTGAACTTGAGGAAGATTAGTAGTGGCTGACCCCATATAGCTGACCTCCTAACTGTATTTACATTTTTGAATGTATTGTATTATATACATAAGTGTACAGATTGTATACACATCTTTTTCGTTTTTATAATACTTCGGGGAAACTTTTTTATAAAAAGCTTCCCCGATGCATTTTTGTTATGCTGCTGGGTAGTAATCTAACTTATCCGAAGTGTCGATTAACAGCGTCTTCTTTTACTTGACCGCCTTGAGCATACCATTCTTCAATGATGTCAGGCCAGTCACTGACAGGTCTGGCACCGATAATGATTAACATAATTGCTTCCATTAACATATCAGCTGTCGCACCTACTTCTAGGAATTCTTCAGGAATTTCGCCCCACAATGCTGTTTGAACAATTCTACCTGTGTCAAATAGATGTTGGCTTCTGGCATAAGCACTTCCATCAAAGCCCATTTGCAGATATGCACCGAATGCATTTATATCTTCAGGAATTTGACCTGCTGCAAGTGCTTCTTGGATATGTAAGGAGTCACGATGTTTAAATTGCATACCAGTTGTGAAAAGCTCACTTGTATCTCCGGTCTCCATTGCATGTAAAACATGTTGGAATTGTAGTAAGTCTGCTTGTGGGTCAATCATTTGGAAAGCAGGAGACATACCGTGCTCACGTCCGTTACCCATGAAGTATTCAAGTTGATCCGGAGTGAGGTTTGCATCAGGGCTAAATACCATGTGATCATTCATGCTGAGAACTTTCATTAACGCTGCAGGGTTTTGGAAATCTGCACTTGCAGCAATTGTTCCGTTGTTTGCCCAGAAAACTTGACCTCTTGCAGGCTGCGTGCCTCCTACTGTTGGGAGATTAAACGGTACGAAATATGCGTTATAATTATCTTGCATTACAACGACATTGTTACCGCCCCACCAGCCCCACCATTGCCACCAGCACATGATGCCGACACGAGCGTTAACGACTTCAGACACACCATTATCGCCCCATTGGTCGATTGTCATAAAGTCAGGGTTAATTAGACCTTCGTCGAACCATCTCGCCCAGTTTTCAAGAGCTACTTCAAACTCAGGGAATGTAATACCAGGACGTAGTCTGCCTGTCTCATCAGGTCTCCAGAAATAACCGTTATCAGCTAATTCACCAATATATGCGCCCCACATTGGAGCAGTTCTTAGCAACCATCTTAGGTCACTATCTACATGAATACCGTATGCTGCGCCATGGTTATCAATAAATGCATGCATTAGGTCTTCTAAGTCATCAACTGTTCTGATTTCAGGTGAACCTTCAGCTTCAAACCAGTCTTTACGCACCCACATATGCCACGGCTGATCAATTTGACCGTAGTAGTAGCGTGGAAGTGCAAATAGTTGACCATCAACTATGAAGTTTTGGATTGTATCAGGATCTGTAAGTTCAAAATCACGAATACGTTGTGATGCATAGTTTTGATATGCAGGCATGAGATCAAGTAACATGTCGTGACTTACAAGATTTCTGAACATGAAAGGATCTTCAACAGGAATATGGAATACGTCAGGTAAGTCGCCTGCAGCGATTGACAGTTGAAGTCTTGTGACATATTCATCTGTGACCGGTGTGAATTCCCACTCGACTTGGACATTTAGCTCATCATACCACAGACGTGTCCATGGGCTGTTACCGATGTCATCGCCATCTTCAAAGAACCAGTTAACACCGTGTGGTGCAGCAGCTCTTATTAGAACAGTTTGATCAAAGGGCTCATCCCAGTTTGCCGGTGGTTGTACAAACTCACTTGTTGCTCCTGTGGCTACTGGTGGTGTATCATCTTCATTAGTGGTTGCAGGCGGATCATCGTCTACTACTGCAGGCGGATCATCTGTCGCAGGGGGTTCATCGGGTGTGTCTGGATCTGCGCAAGCTGCAAGTAGCGCAAATGCCATTGCAAGAACCAGAACCAGTGCGAGTAATTTTTTCATAATTCTCCTCCAAATTTTAATATATTAAACCAAATTATGGTTGGTTTACGATAATTAATCCTTGTGGCACAACACTTTGTTGCGTACACAAATTGTTACCAAAACATTAATTAACTTAGTTTAGTAAATATTGTAAATGAAAGAAGGCACAAATGCAACACAAAAAAAGAAAACAGCTCAAATTATGTGATAATCAACAAATAACATATGCAATATGCACAAAAATATTACATTGAAATAGTCGGCGTTAAAAATTTTCAAGAAAAAATATTTGCAACATCAGTTTGACAATGTATTGTTAATATATTATTATTAAAATGTGAAGAAAAGGAAGTTAATGTCATTACTATTAAGTTAGGACGAATTAATAATGATGAAAAAGCAAACAGATAAACTCAATAGCAATGGAAATGCAAGGTCCCATGAAACGATAGCTGAACATAATAAGCAGTTAATTTTAGATGCGCTTCGCTTTAATGGTAACATGTCAAGGGCAGATTTGTCCCGACACTTAAACATGAGTTTTCCTGCAATATCATCAAATGCGAAGGGCTTACTTGAAGCGAATTACATTGTAGAAATAGGTGCAGGAGATAACACCCTAGGGCGAAAATCAATCCTTCTTGCATTCAATGCTACACGTGGTTATATAATTGGTGTAGATTTAGGCCGATTTAGAATTCGTATGATGTTGGCTGATTTACTTGGCAACGAAGTGATGAGCGTAGAAACCACAAATACAGCCGGATCCCAAGGCGGTGGAGAAGAAAGCATTACGTTAATTCACGATCAAGTCCTAGATATACTTAAAAAATCTGGGAAAACTAAAGAAGACATACTTTGCATTGTAATAGGTATACCGGGAATAATTAACGAAGGTATGAGCTATTTAGCACCATTTACAGAAAAATATCAAGAGCAAGATATGATACACGTATTGCAAGATGCATTTGAAGTTGATGTAATACTGGAAAACTGCGTTAACTTAGGAGCAATTGGTGAGCAATGGAAAGGTGCCGGTGTTAATTATAATAACATAACATATATTGCTTATGGGGTCGGTTTAGGTGCAGCTCACATAGTTGATGGCGAACTATATACCGGAGCAAAGGGCGCAGCCGGAGAAATTGGTTTTTTAGTGACAGACCCGGTTAACATGAGCAATACATATGATGAGGTAGGCTCACTTGAAGAAACATTGTCAATTAGCAAGATTGCGCACTACTTAAAAGCCGGGAACTTTGATGAAGAAATAGTTAAATTAATTCAAAGTTATAAAAATGGTGATGATATGTATGCGAAACTCATGCTTGATGAAATTGCCTTGAATTTTGCAATAATGCTAGTTAACATAGTTGCGATACTAAATCCGGAAATCATTATAATAGCAGGCGGTTTAGGATATAATTTAGGTAAGCTCTTTCTGGAAAATTGGAAAGAAACATTAAGTAGACAATTGCCATTTGTTCCGAAGCTTGCACTTTCGGAGCTAAATCATACCGAAACAATGTTGGGTGCTGTTAATACAGGCATCATCCACGTACACAAATATCTGTTTTAGGAGGCGTACGTTATGAATTACTATGTAGGTGTAGACGGCGGAGGTACAAAAACTGCGATTTGTGCTGCGTCCGCTGATGCTTCTATTATAATTTCAGAGGTAACACATAGTGCTTCATGGAGAGAATACGGTGTGAAGCAAGTTGTTGAGAACATAAAAAAGACGATATCCGAACTTCCTACAGGAACTGATGGAATTATAGCGGGAATTGCAATGGGAATGCCTTGCTTCGGAGAAAGTGAAGCCGGTGACATTGCACTTACTGAAGCGCTATCGATTGAGTTTCAGGGTGTTCCAATATACATAACCAATGATGTCGAGGTAGGTTGGGCAGGTTCGCTTGCGCTTGCACCCGGAGTGAATGTTGTAGCGGGCACAGGTTCAATCGCATTTGGGAAAAATGAGCTGGGAGAAACCGCCAGATGCGGTGGGTGGAGTGAGTTTTTTAGCGATGAGGGCTCGTGCTACTGGGTCGGTCGCAAAGTGCTTGAGTTATTTTCTAAGCAAGCTGATGGAAGAGTCCCAAGAGATGAGCTGTATGATATAATACGAAGCGAATGGAATATAAAAAACGACTTTGAAGCAATTGATATAATTCATAGCGAGTATATGACAAATAGAGATAAAGTAGCGTCATTACAGTACTATGCAAGAGATGCAGCTCTCGCAGGTTCCAATACAGCTAAAGCTTTATATAGAGAAGCAGCTCGTGAACTTTGTAACTTGGTATTTGCGATACAAGAGCAACTACAATTTAAGGAACAGCCATTTCCGGTATCATATTCCGGTGGGCTTTTCAAAACTGGTGACCTTATTCTACCGCACTTTTTTGCGTGCATAGAAGAAGCAGGCGGAAAACCGGTGTCACCAAGATACGAACCGCTATATGGTGCACTGCTGTTAGCGTTCGAGCAAAACAATTCGGAGCAGTTGCCGCAATTAAAAAAACGATTAGAGCAACAATAATAACATAAACACATTATGGAGGAAGAAGATGGCTTTAACTTACAAGGAAATGCATGACACGTTTGATGCACTGGCAAAGACTACTGATTATATGGAGAAAAATTGGGCAAATATCGAAGCATACTTAAAAAGTAGAAATCGCTTCATTTTTGTTGGGTGCGGCTCAAGCTATAGTAACGCAAAATCTTTTGCAATGCTCTGCAACATGAGTACTGGCATACCAGCAATGGCTCTCGCAGCAGGTGATATTTTGCTTCACGCAGAACGTTACAAAAAGTGTATTAATGGAGCAGGTGTCGTATTTATTTCGCGTTCAGGTCGAACAAGTGAACTAATTAAGGCACTTGATAAGCTAAAAGAAATAGGTTGTGACATTGATGTAGCATCTTTTGTTTGCGCTGATGGCACTCCTCTCGGCGAAAAAAGCGATTTAGTATTATCAACGCCTTGGGCATTTGATGAGAGTGTATGCCAAACTCGTTGTGTAACAAATGCGTATTACATGGCTACATATATTTTTGCGAAAATTACGGACAACGCGACAGTGCTCGCTGACCTGCAATTGTTATTGAAAGATGGTCCCGCATATATGGCAAAAGCTGAAGAGCTTTCAAAGGAACTGGCAACTATGCCTTGGACACATTCTGTGATACTCGCTGATGCAGAGCTTGAGGGAATTGCAGAAGAAGGTTCGCTTGTTTTTAAAGAAGTGTGTCAGTTACCATCCAGCTATCATCATTCATTGGATGTTCGTCATGGACCAATGGTTCTTATTGGTGAGGAAACACTCGTTATTGTAGCATTAGGCACATCATGTGAATTAGAGGTTAATCTTCTGAAAGATATTGTTGCAAAGGGAGCTGATGTAGTTGCTTTATCAGATGTCTGCGCAGAATTTGACGGTGTTAGGACTTCTTGCTTCGGTGCAAAGTTATCACACGCTGCAATGGGTATACCGCTTATAATTTTATGTCAAATGATTGCATATTATAAGTCAAAAGAAACTGGCGCAGATCCGGACAAACCAACAGGCTTAGACTCTTGGATTGCACTGTAAAGATTAGGGATTAGGGTCTAGGGGTTTAGTTGTTAGCCTCAAATCTTTAGCACCCTCTGGAAGAAGGAAAGGAATTGTTATATACATGCATCCGATAAAGGAAATAATTCGTAAATATAAGTCCGGAGAGCACACAGGCATTTTTTCAAATTGTAGTGCAAATGAGTATGTGCTTAGGTCTGTTATGCGTAGATGTAAGACAATGGGGATACCTGCGTTGATTGAGGCAACCGCAAATCAAGTTGACCAAGACGGAGGCTATACCGGAATGACACCAAAAGATTTTTATAATTGGTGTTATGAGCTTGCAGTTAGTGAGGGTTTTGATCCTTCGATGCTCATTTTAGGTGGAGATCATCTTGGACCGCTTACATGGACAAAGTTTAGCGAAACAGACGCTATGGAGAAGGCCGATAGGCTTGTTAGTGAGTATGTACTAGCAGGATTTACAAAAATTCATATTGATACGAGCATGCGTCTTGCTACAGATGATCCGAATGAGCGGTTGTCCGATGAAGTTATTGCAGGCAGGGGAGCAAGGCTTTGTGCAGTAGCAGAGGCAGCATTTGAAAAAAGGCAAAAAGATGTTCCGAATGCGGTGAGTCCGGTTTATATTATTGGAAGTGAAGTACCAATTCCCGGTGGAGCGCAGGAGCATGAGGAGTTGGGCGTTACAAGTAAAGAAAATTGTATAGCAACGATCTCTGCTTTTAAAAAAGCATTTGATGAAAAAGGACTAACTGCCGCATGGGAACGTGTAGTAGCAGTAGTGGTTCAGCCTGGTGTTGAGTTTAGCGAAGATGATGTGTTTGTGTACAACAGTGAAAAAGCAAAAGAGCTATGTACTGTTTTGGAAAATGACAGATTCGTATTTGAAGGTCACTCAACAGACTATCAACCTCGTCCGGCACTTAGAGAACTCGTCAACGATGGAATAATTATACTAAAAGTCGGACCAGCATTAACATTCGCTCTGCGTGAAGCATTGTTTGCATTGGAAAATATTGAGAAGATTAATCTACTTGGAAGCAAGCTGGAATTAAGTAGATTTTCTGAAGTATTAGAAGCTGTTATGCTGGAAAAACCAGAGCAGTGGAACAGGCATTATCATGGTGATGAGTATAAGCAAAGGATAAATCGCGCATATGGGTTTTCAGACAGAGCAAGGTACTATCTCCCGGAGCCCGCTGTTCAGGAATCCATTGCCAGGCTTGTCAACAACCTAAATAAGCCGATACCATTACCACTATTGAGCCAGTATATGCCAATACAATATGCAAGGGTACGAGACGGTATTATCAAAAATGATGTAAATGAGTTGATACTAGATAGAATTGGTGATTGCATCGATGATTACATATACGCATTGCTTTAGGGACTAGAGGCTGGGGTCTAGAAAATAGTGCCTGACTAAATGATAATTATTTAAAGAATTTAAAGAATCACACCTAATTTGCATCAAGTTATTAATGCAGACGGGTGTGATTTGTGCTATACTGTGATAAAAACATATGGAGTGCTATTTTTTGACGTATTTTCAACAATTGTTAATAATCAGTCCGCTTGTGTTTTTAGCAGGATTTATTGATTCTATAGCAGGCGGCGGGGGACTCATATCGCTACCTGCATATTTGATGGCAGGAGTTCCACCACACACAGCACTTGGCACGAACAAACTATCATCTTCAATCGGAATGGTATTTTCAACGGGTGCATATCTTCGAGAGGGCTATGTGTATAAGCCGTTGATTCCAATTTCTATTGTTGGGGCACTTATAGGTTCGTGGATTGGAGCACAAAGTGTCTTGTTGTTGGATGAGCAAATACTAAGATGGATAATGGTAATAACCATACCGGTTATCACACTTCTAATTATTTTTAAGAAAGACTTGTTAGTTCCGGAAACACGAGAAGTTAATAGAGTGCGTGAACAGATTATTGCCGCAATAGTCGCTTTGACAATTGGTTGGTATGATGGATTCTTCGGACCCGGAGCCGGTACATTTCTTATGCTTGCATTTGTAGGTATACTAAAACTTGATGCTGTAACAGCTTGTGGAAATACAAAGGTTGTTAATTTCTGTTCAAATATTGCCGCTTTAGTAGTTTTTATCATGGCAGGAACTGTCAATTACGCACTAGCTTTACCAGCTGCAGTGTTTGGGATTTTTGGAAATATCTTAGGGGCAAAGCTAACTATAAAGAATGGCGCAAAAATCATAAAACCAATAATGATAGTTGTAGTGCTGATATTAATGCTTACTGTCCTTAGGGACATATTTAATGTTATATAGCTTAAAAATAAAAACATGTGTTTCTAAAATGTTTTTCAAATAATAGCAACACTTTTACTTCCAAAATCGGATTAATTAGTGTAAGCTATACAAAGAAGGGGGCTATGTTATATTGACTAGAGAAGATGATAATCAGAATAAGCAGTCGTATGCGTTGCCCAGACAACTGAAAAATTGCAATATACCGAAAGCGTTTATTCAAGAAGAAAGCAGTAAATTATTTCTGTGTAATCTAATAGAAAACTTTAACTTTGAAGAAAAACAAGCGATATATTACTGTACAGTTGTAGATAATGCATCAATTGATGAGATTGCAAAAAAGATTGAGTTGACCCCAGAGCATGTTATTGGTGTATTACTGATATATTCTGAGCGTTTAAAGTATAAGCTGAATTTTTTCAAAAAGATAATGCCATACGATGAGAATGATACAATACCGCTGGAAGAAATGCTTTTTATAGAAGCGTCGAGGGCGGAGTTTGTGCATTCTTTGTAGAATAAGAAGAATGCTTTATGAGGGGAGTGTAGGTGTATCAAAGTTTCTGATAACGAAAGAGTGAATGATGCTCACAATACTTATGAAAATGAGTTTCATGTCATAATTGAGAGAATGAATAGCGGTGACGAGCTTGCATTTGATGAACTTTACAAAAAATGCGTAGGTCCCGTTGCATATATGTGCAACAAATTTTGTGACAGTTATGAAGATGCGGAAGAGGTTGTACAAGATGTCTTTGTTATTGCTTTCAATAATAAGAGTAATCTGAGAAGCAAAACACTAATTGCATATTTACGCAAAATTGCGATATGTAAAAGTATTGATAAACGGAGAGGCAATGTCAATCTAAAAAAATATTTTATTCCTACGGATGGTGAGCAAACTGAAGATTATCCAGAGCTTAATACTGAATTTTTGCCGGAAGAATGTCTGAAAGATAAAGAAAATCGTGCCGAGTTTGTGACTCTTATAGTTAATACATTATCAAAAATGCAATGGGAAATGGTTTACATGTACTACTTCGCCGAATTCAATTCAAATGAAATTGCGGAGCTACTTGATTGCACACCACAGTATGTTCGTAAAACACTGCTCACAGCCAGAAAGAAGATAAAACGCAAGATTGAAGATGATGAGAACAGAGATAAATATATAGGTAAGTACATTGGTAGTAGGTCTACAAAGCTTCTACCCTTTAGCGCATTACTTATTATGGAAGAAACAATGTTTATTTCGACATATACATATGCTATAATGCCCTATGCGGCTACAGGTGCAACAAGAGCAACTGCAGGATCAACAACGGCGACAGCGACAGGTGCAACAACTGTAGGTGCAGCTGCGGCAACTACTAAAGTTGCTATATTGACTAAAATCGGCATCTCAATTGCAGCTTTGTTGGTAATAGGAGTTATTATAACGACAATATATTTTGTTGGGTTACAATGGAGAGATGAATATCCTGAGTATGGGCGATACGAACCTATTCATGATAGATATACATCAAATAATCTGGGAGAAGATTCGGAAACCGCCTCGGAATCCTCGGCGGAATCAATGTATGACCGGGAATCTGAACCCGTTCATATAGATAGAACACAGCAAATACTATTGGCATTAAGTTTGGCAGACAATGCTGAGAGTGTAAATGCAATAATACGTGATTATGAATTCTCCCCAGCTCGTCAAATCCAGCACTCCACAGGCGAGTTGCACAGATTATATGTAACCGATGAAGGAAGCGGAGATATTCTTGTTGGTGTAGCAACAGACTGGGATGGAGCAGATTGGCGCATGAAATTTCAGCACTTTGCTGGAGGCACAATGCCATCAGATGGATTAATACTGAAAAACTTCATGGATTAGTTATTAGTCAGGCCATGCATACCATCCGCCTCCATCAAGCAATATGTCCCGAATTTTTCGCTAGAACGGGTCTCATCGCCCTAATATGATATGTGTTCGCTGATAGGCGAACAAGTGGCGTAGCCACAGGCGTGAAACGCCTCATTGAAATATCAACGAAGTTACATACGCGAAAAATCCGCGACATACCGCTTGATTACGGCTAACATGTTATTAGTGTATACCAACATTACTTATAATGTGATATACTAAAGATAGATTAGAAGAGAAGGGTTTGAGGTGATTATGAGAACAAGACTCGAGAGAAAAGTTGTAGCTATGATAACAGTGGTCATGCTTATGTTTTCATTCGCTTCAATGGCGGCTGTCAATCTTATAACTGAAGCTGTATACGATGACCTTTATGAGCTTATGGGTGAGTATGTGCCAGACGAGTGCGATACACATGTAATCATTGCCCCTGAGAGCGATGGAAACGTTGAGTATGCGGAGCCACCTGATGCAGAGCCGCCCATTGTTGAAATTCCTGAATATGATGATTATAACTCATATGAGCAACCGGATTATGATTACTTGTCTGAGTACGACGAACACGAGTACGAAAATGAGTATAATTATGAGTATAACGATGATTATACGTACGAATATGACGATATCGAAGATGATGTTGGCATTGAAATGTTGGGTGCGTATGTCATCAGCGATTTTGGTGATCTTAATTATTTGTTTAACAATGTGATGACAGACTCAGGATTTTACCGTATATATTTAGCGGATACCATTACTATGGATATGACGTTAACTATCCCGGCAGGAATGACGGTGGTTTTCAACGGTTTCGGAGTCGGAACACTAAGAAAAGTAACGGGAGGGCGTCATTTCGTAGTAGATGGCGGCACTCTAATTCTTGAGGACATAACATTGTGTGGAGCAAATGCGACTACACATCGTGGTGGTGTTGTTGTTTCGCAGGGTGGGCGTTTGTACCTGGAAGCTGGTAGTATAATTACCGGTAATATGGCTGTCAATGGTGGCGGTGTAGATGTTGTAAATGGCGTAATCACGATTAATGAAGGGTTTGTCAGCCGTAACAATGCATCCGGATGTGGTGGCGGCATTCGAGTTAATGCCGGTGCTTTAGTGATGAACAGTGGTTCGATAAATAACAACACAGCTAATACTCATGGTGGTGGCGTATGTGTGAATGGAACATTTGTAATGTATGATGGTGTAATTAGTAATAACCGATCTACGAATGTATCCGAAGACGTAGGAACACGAGGCGGTGGGGGTGTAAGAGTTTCGGACACCGGTACATTCACAATGCACCACGGCATAATATTTGCAAATTTGTCATTTTCAAGTGGCGGTGGAATTTGTAGTTCGGGTATAACCACCATTTACAACGGATTGGTTGTTGATAATACTGCAGTATACGGTGGTGGTGTGAATTGGGGAACTGCAGCAGAGTTGCAACGAATACGGATATTTTCGAACGCAACATTCTCGTCAAATACTGCAACAGCGGGATTTAAGATAAATGATTCACTAAACCTTGCACACAGCATAAGAATAAACCCCGGAAGTTGGACCTACGTCTCCGGCGCATTAAACAATACTCATGCATTTAATAATTATGATATCAGATCTGTATTGGAAGGTCTGATAGAACCGACACCATCCACATTATTGGTAATGGTGGAAAATGAAGATGGTGAGCCAATTCCCTATGCCGCAGTCGTAATCCGGGATGAAAACGGTTATATCATATTGGATTGCACCACCGACATAGGCGGTTGGCATTTTGCGGAATTATATAATGGAGCATATTATGTTTATGCGAGCCATCCAGACTTTAAAGACTTGGAAGAACTCATACATGTTGTAATTTATAATAGTGATAAAGAAATAACTATCAATTTGGAGTCTTATCCAGTTTTACCACCAACATTTGAGATAACATTTGATCTTGCACATAGTGGTGCGGTAGTTCCGACAAATGTATCAGGAATGCCAAGTGACAGACTGGTGTATTATAATGAAGCAATTTACACCGACGGAGGTATGGTATCAACGCCAAGTAGTATCGGGTATATATTCGATGGTTGGGTACAAGTATTTCCGGAAGCTCCGACAGGAAGTTGGGAACTTTTATCGTCCGAAGATGTTAGCAACATTATTGTCACACAGAATATGATGTTTGTAGGAGCATGGACTCGACCTTTTGGACCGCCACCCCCAATCTACACAATAACATTCGAACCCGGTGGAACTGGTGTAACCGGAATACCTGGGGATAGAGTAATATTGCAAAATCAAGAGATTGGAACGGTGATAAGCCCGAGTCGTGAAAATTATATGTTCATAGGATGGCTGCAAATTGTTCCTGCAGGAACAGGTGAAGTATTATCACCCGAAGAAATCGGAAATGTTATTGTCATCGGTGATATGACATTTGTTGCCCAATGGGAAGAAATAGAAGAACCACCTCCACCGCCTCCTCCAGATGAGTATCGAAATATTCGTGTTTACTATTATTTGCGTGACGAAAACGGTAATTTAAACCGCGATATGGACAACAACCCCACGGGTCGTCAATATATTTACAGAGTTGGCACAGCATTTGATCTCGCACATGTATTGGACAGAAATACACTTCCAAGTGACAACGTGTATGTATTTGAAGGTTGGTTAGTACATTTAGGTGGAATATCGCATCAAAATTATATCAGCGATTTAGACACAAGTGATTTGTACGGTTCGTTTATTGTACCCGCACCAACGGCAAATACACATATATTGGATGATACAACAAACATCAACACGCTGAGTTCCGTAATTGTGGGTGATGTGATAGGTCTCGTTGCAGTATGGGTTATTTATGAATCGGCACACGACGATGACGATGACGACGATGATGTCGACGATGATGATGTCGACGATGATGGTGACGATGAAGAGCCACCGGAAGAAGATGAAACTCCAAGCGAACCCACTGAACCAACATATAAAACAGCCAGATGGTCACTGCGTAACTTCCATAACTATACCAACCGTGCAGTGTCGGAATTTACAATTATAAATGTTCCTGGAGAAAGAATGAATTTTGCATCAGCAGAATTACCAGCATTTACAGGTGGAATCGGAATAACTTATGATATTGTATATATGGTTTATGGAAGTGGTGTTTGGCAAGTATATCGCACCGGAATAGATGCAAGCCAACCATTTAGCTTCGAGCTATCGCAACCAGGTAATCTGCACTACTCGGCAATAGGGTTTTTCTTTGGAGCTGTTCCGGCAGGCTTTGGACAAGACAACGAGATTGTTATTGATTTCACAGTTGAGTCAAACATATCAAGCAACGCACTACAAAACAGGTTTAGTGTACAGTGGGCAGGAGGCGAACACGATAATAATGCGCAACGAAGTAGACCAGCAACCAGCAGAGTCAGATAATTGGAGGCACGCATCTGTAGAACGCGATAGCGCACGGTAAACAACACCATCAGTTTAATACATAAGGCAAGTTAGAGCTATTGACTAACTTGCCTTTTAATTTTAATTGTTTCACAGGAGTATAACATGAAATGTAAAAAAATAATAAATTTTTTTCAAAAAATAGCAACACTTTCATATCTAAAATCGGATTATATAAGTAGAAGGAAGAATAGAGAAGCAAGCTAATAGCATAAATAATGAATTAGCTTGCCATGACGAAAATTATTTGATTATAAAGGAGTTAATATTGTGTTTGAATTAAATGAGATGGTACAAACAAAGAAAGCTACGATGCATTCCGCGAAAACATTTATTATTTCCAGTGCAACAAGTTGCAATATTGTTGAATTGTTGAGAGAACTGAAACAACTTGAGTTAGACGGAATTATTTCTTCAGATGAACTTGAAGCAAAGAAAAGCCGACTACTTAGGTTATGAGTGCGGTATTTAGATGGTTAAGATACGATACATCAGGTAGGTAGTTGTGCATAGATTACTTGTCTTTGAGTGCAGATTCAAGACGTTCCTTCACGGTTTCAATAACTTTCACTCGTGCGTAAAGTTTATCGACAGCCTCTACAATTGTCCACGGAGCATGTTCTGTGGATGTACGCAATAACATTTCGTCAACGGCCTCAAGATATTGGTTCCATTTGTCTCGATTTCGCCAGTCTTCATCGGTGATTTTCCATTTTTTTGCAGGAGTATTTGTTCTTTGCTCAAAGCGCTTTAGTTGTTCATCAGGAGTAATATGAAGCCAAAACTTCACCACTAATATCCCACTGTCCACGAGCTGTTTTTCAAAATCATTTATTTCACTAAAGGCTCGTTTCCAGTCAGCAACTGTGCAAAAACCTTCAACACGCTCCACCATGACACGTCCGTACCAACTGCGGTCAAATATAGTCAAATGTCCCGCTTTCGGCACCTCATTCCAAAAACGCCATAGGTAATGATGTGCTTTTTCTATGTCATTTGGTGCGCCGAATGGCGCGACTTTATAACCACGTGGATCGAGTGGTGCAACTGTGCGCTTTATCGCTCCACCTTTGCCAGAAGCATCCCACCCTTCAAAAACGATTACTGCAGGCTGCCTTTGTTGATACATTTCGTTATGAATGCGTGAGAGCTCGTTCTGGGCTGATTTGAGTCTATTGCCATACTCGCTTCGTTCAAGTGCTTTATTCATCAAATCAACTGCTGCAAGTCTGGAATTACTTGCAATCAAATGCTTCGGATTATCGTACTCTGGTGCAGTGGCAATATTTGATGTTGCACTTACGTCAAAATCACTTTTAACGTCATCTGTTGATTTATGACGCTTTGTATGCACAGCTCTTTCCATTGCTGAAAGTACTGTTCTATAGACTTTAACATCTGCAAATCGACTACTATTAGCCTCAACTATTGTCCAATGGGCAGCATCGTGATTTGTTGCATATAACATATGCTCAAAACGAAGTTGAGTTTTTTTGTATTTTCGGTTTTGCTTCGTATCTAACTTACGAACTCTCCAAGCAGTGTCCGGATTTGCTGCAAGCGAATTCAAACGTTTTTCTTGTTCATCTTTTGAGACATGTAAAAAGATTTTAATAAGAACCATTCCGCTATCAACTAATGTCTTCTCAAATGACTTAATGTCATATACCGGTTCTGCCAACGCGGCTTCTTTTTTTCTGAAACCATTCATTAGAGGTTGATACCAACTGCGATCGAAAATGTGAATGCGTCCATTTGACGGCAAAAGCCGCCAATAGCGCCACATATACGGTCGCAGTTTATCGTCTCTGGTAGCTTTTTGTGTTGTAAACACCTCAAATCCACGTGGATCAAGGTAGCGCATTAATGATTTTATACGCGAACCTTTGCCGGCAGCACTCCATCCCTCAAAAATTATTGCAACCGGTATATTTTCTTCTCTGCATGTTCGTTGCATTTCACAAAGGGATAACCCAAGAGATTCTATTTCTGATTTATAGTCTTCACTACTAAGTTTTCGAGAAACATCTACATCACTAAGCATGATAGCACCTCCATTTTTTAGGGGTTAGACTCTCGCACCGTATGCAATGACAAACTCAATTTGTTAAGCATGTTACGAGGCAGTATATTGCATTCAGCAACACTATTAATCGAAAACTAACCCCTAATTCCTATCCCCTAGACCCTATAATTATCATCTCATGTGTTGATTTATTGAGAATTTCAGTGCCATTTTCTGTTATTGCAACAACATCTTCCACACGCATACCGAACTTGCCGGGTAAATTTATGCCCGGCTCTATTGTAAAGCACATGCCTTTTTCGAGATTTCTAGGATTACTGAGCTTGATATCCGGTGCCTCATGTCCCATGAATCCAATGCCATGTCCCAGGCGTGTTGTAAAGTATTCGCCATAGCCTGCGTCTTCTATAACAGCTCTTGATATTTTTTCAATATCTGGAATAAATGCACCCTCAAAGCATGCTGCTTCGCCTGCTTCGGTAGACGTGCGACAAATTTCATATATCTTCTTTTGCTCTTCGGTCGGTTCGCCTACAAAGACCATACGAGAAACATCAGAACACATGTCATTGTATGTACAACCAAAATCAAACAAGATAACATCCTGTGCTTCGATTGTACGGCTGCTGCCTTGATAGTGCGGGAAGCTAGAGTTTACACCGGATGCGACGAGTGCCCATGGTCTACTACCGCCGTACTCAACCATTGCTGAGAGTACAAAATCTTTTATTTCTGCTTCTTTCATTCCCGGCTTAATAAAGCCAATTACATCGCTGAACACTTTGTCTGTTATTGAAGCAGATATTCTTAAACTTTCAAGTTCATCAGCAGACTTGATTATTCGCATTTCTTCAAGAAGCGGTCTGGCATTTACAAATGTAATGCCTGACTTTTCAGAAATGTCTGCCAAGCAAAATGCAGGTGCTGATGAGTTGACACCTATTTTTGCGCCGTGAAGCCCTTCATCGGCAAGTAAATTATGCACTGCATCTGCCATAAACTCTCTATCATACCACGTGAGAATTCTTGTGTCATTGAGAACAAGCTCAACCTCGCCAGTGTAAATTGAGTTACACAGATAGAAAATGTCTCCATCCCTTTTTATGAACATTCCTTGGAATCTTTCGCACATCATGGGCGAAAATCCTATAAGAAACTTTAGCTCTTCGGATGGACAGACTAAAATAGCATCCATGCCCTCGGCATTCATTAATGTTACTAATTTATCAATATGTTGTTTTTTCATGTGTACGGCACTCCATTTCGTAGTTAATTATAATATCACAATAACGAATTATTAGGTCACTGTCAACATTCAAATTGAAAAAATGTAGTATTTATAAAAAATATACCCATACGGGTGATGAAAAATTATCAAAAAAAAGTATAATTAATTGCAGAAAGAAACAGCGTAATTTCGATACAAGAAGATGCTAATCTTGGATATAAAAATCCAGCCGATAATCAAGGAGGAAAGGTATGAGCCTTGGAGAAAAGCTACGAAACCTTCGACTTAAAACAAAAAAAACTCTGAGTGAGCAGAGCAAAATATTACAGGTGTCAATGAATTCTATATATAGGTGGGAGCATGATTTAGCAGTACCCAGAAAGCCAACGCTTAGGATGATGGCAGATTATTATGGTGTGCCATTAGACTGGTTACTTTTAGAAGGCGCATCTGCCGCTCTTGTCAGTGAAGTTGAGCAGAATCTTCTGGGCATGTTCAGAAAATTACCTGATACTAATAGATATAAAATTCTTGGTTATGTTGAACGTATGTACGTAGAAGAATACGGTACCGAGATTCAGTATGCATAGCTACAGGTATGCTCCTAATTCTGACAAATCATTCAAGACAAGATCCGGTATAAACTCTGATGTTTTCAAATCATTAGCTTTTGTTTCACCGGAAAGCACGAGAATTGAACTTGCCTGTGTTCCTGATGCGATAGCGATATCGGTATACATACGATCACCGATGAAACAGAGTTCATTTTCACGATAGCCAGTTTTATTGATAATATAATCTAGTGTATGTCTTGATGGTTTTCCAAAAAAATCAGGAATGACGCCTGTGGATGCTTTGACAGCGGCAGCGAGTGAGCCACAGTCCGGGATAAATCCGTCAAGAATAGGACAATTATAGTCTACGTGTACGCCGAAGTATGGTAGACCTGCACGAACAAAATCACAGAGCATGGTTAGCCGCGCATAATCCATATCGGTATCAAACCCGAGCACAACAAAATCAGGATATGTTTCTGTCAGTGTGTATCCAGCAGACATAAAGTCATCACGCAATGCCTTAGTTCCGGAAACGAATACATGACGACCAAGGGATGAGTTCTCTTGCAACTTTTCCAAATGTGCAAGGAGTACGTGTGTTGACATCAATAGCTTATCGGGCGTAATTTCAATTTTCATTCGTTGCAATTTATTTATGTAATGCGCAGAATTTTGGGATGAATTGTTTGTATAGAAAACAAAATCTTTTCCACTTGATTTCAAGATGTCTAATGATTGCGTTGTAAATGGGAAAAGATTATCACCAAGATATATTGTTCCGTCCATGTCTAGTACAAAGCACTTGATGTCTTTGAGTGCAACATTTTCGAAATATGTGCATATTCGTTGTGCAAATATTTCTAGTAAACCCAAATCTCCGAGTAGTTGCAAAACAGTGTATGTTTTTTTTCTATCTCGAGAATATATAACACTGTTGTACAAAGTATCTTTACTTAGATTAATGTCGGACGGACGTATCGGAGCGCCCACGGAACGCAGCATTTCTGCAACAGCCTCTGGTGATGGTAACGAGTCTACTATTTTAAGTATTGCTTGTTTGTGTGAGATTATATGTTCATATGAGAGGTTTGGATTGCTGGTTAGAAGCACGTTTTCAGCACTATGTCCATATAGTTGACGGATATCACTTTCATATGAATCAGTTGCACATGGAGGTGCGTTCTTTGGAAGAAGCTGGTCAGTACACAAAGTATTAGCGAGATTTTTCCATAACTCAAGACCAACGATGGTAGCAAGTCCGACCTTAATGCCGTGAAGAGCAGGGGTTCTATCTTCTGCATGCATTCTCATTTCCCAAAAATGTGCCAAATGATGCTCAGTTCCGGATGCAGGGCGACTGTCACCATATATGCTCATGGCTATCCCGGTCAGAATTAGTCCTTCGGTGATGCTTTTGATGGCATCCCGGTAAGCTTCATCTGAACCTTTTTGTGATGCAGATGATAGATTGTGATCATGGGCAGAAAGCTTGGCAGACAAGTGAGGAATACCGGCAGTAATTTTGGTCAAAGCATTTTCAACAAGCGAAACAATATCCTCCGGCATTGGTTCTCCGACCAGGAGATGTGATAATCGCCAATCAGCCAGTGCAGTAAGTTTGCCGAGCATATCGCCAAGTCCGGCAGCCGTAAGAATCATTGGAGCTTCGGATAAAATATCAATATCGCAAAAAATGGCAACAGCGCATTGAGATGGTGGGGTTACTTTCAAACCACTAAGTAACATGGCACTACCGAGTGAAGCATATCCGTCCATGGATGCTGCAGTGCCGACTATGGCTGATGGACAGCCAACTTTTGCTCCGACATATGTACAGATATCGTTAATCGTTCCTGAGCCAACGCCAAGAATCAGATCAATCTCCGGAGAATACGCTGCGGTAAGAATTCCAATAGAGTGCTCATCAGGAAGAGGCTCATCCATTGTGAATTTGCACTCAAATACACAAAGACCGGCAGCTATGAGTGAATCAATCACCCGCTTGCCGGCAACGCGTCGAGTATTTGGATCGCTTACTACGAGAATGTTCTTATATCCGTTTGAAGATACCCAATCGGCAACATGATTGATGACGCCGGATTCAACTGAGATATGCGATACGATATCTTTATATTTCTCCCACATGTATGTAACTCCCTTATTTTACGAACTAACCCCTAGACCCTAACCCCTGCGAACGCAGTTCGCTAGGCGGATTTATATAGTGTTTTCTACAAACTGGTGTGAACACAATCTCTGAGCTGCCGTCAACATCGCCCATAACAACAAAACTACCACTATATTGAGGAATACCATCAATGCAAAGTAGATTTTTTGTGGCCTTACTTGTGCAGTATTGGCACACATTTTTAATTTCTTCAATTGTATCAGCCCAGTATAGCAATGCCGCACTTCCATCAAATAGCTTTCCATCGAGATATGAGCATCTTAGTCCGTAGCATAAAACAGGAATGTTCTTTGTATCGACAATGACAGCAAGCTGACGTACTTGTTCAGCTGTCAGAAACTGCGCTTCTTCGACCAAAATGGCTGCGATTTCCTTCTCTTGCAACAAATCAGAAATGAGCTGTATTAAATCTTGACTATCACTAACTAAAGTTGCAGGTTTCGATGAAACGATTGCACGAGACTTAACCTCTGCAGCCATATTCCAACGAGTATCTTTATCCGGCTTCAAGATAACAACATTTTTTCCTTGATTGGTATAGTTATCAGCAACCATAAGCAAGTTTGCTGTTTTGCCACTATTCATTGCACCATAACGAAAATATAACTTAGCCATTGAAACACCTCATTAATGCAAACTTTTTTTGCTGTCTGTCAATAGGGAGAAAGCAATGTTGTTTGCGTGGTCTGCACTTCTTTCTAAGTCACTAATCATGTCAGTAAATATAACACCGCCACGTGGTTCACAAGTTGCAAGCTTTAATCTGCCGATATGGTTATTGGTAAACTCTGCAGCCAGTACGTCTACCTCTTTTTCAATTGAGCGGACATCTTGCAGAAGTGAACTATCCTCTTGCTCATAAGCATCTATAGCTTTAGTTGTTACATTTAACGCGAGCATACCAAGCTCTTCCAACTCTTCTCTTGCAGTGCCGGAGAGTTTAATGTTTTGCTCATCCATATTGATTGCATATTCTGCAATGTTTTCAGCATGGTCACCGAGTCTTTCCATGTCAGAAACGATTTGGAACATTCGTCCAACTCTTTCAGCCTCAAAACTCGATAAAGCCATCTTATTAATTTCGATGAGTTTAACGGCAATATTGTGACTGAGGTAGTCAATAATTTTTTCGTTTTTAATAACTTTTTTTGCTTTTTCAACATTTTCATTATTAAATGCATCAAGTGCCCTGGCAAGATTTTCGTTAGCAATTTTACCCATTCGGCACAACTCTAAATGTGCATTTACAACGGCTATGGATGGGGTGAAATTGACTTTTTCATCAAGATATATAAGTTTTTTCTCATATGTAACATCGGCTCCATCATCCTTGATAGGTACAATTTTTGTCATGAGTTTAGCAACTTGAGTGACAAATGGCAAAATCAAGAACATTGTTGCGAAGTTATATAGTGTATGGAACATTGCGACCTGTCGGGCAGGTTCTGCCCAGGTGTTTTGAAACCATGCCAATATGCCCGGAAAAATATAAATGATTGTTCCAAACACAGTTGTGCCGATTACATCAAACATAATATGGAAAAGTGCAGCACGTTTACTTTCACGGTTTGCTGAAATTGAAGAAATTAATGTTGTCATACTTGTGCCGATATTTGTGCCGAGAATAATGAAGGCAGAAGTGGTAAACGGTATTGGAACACCGTATAGATGTAAGGTTACCAGCAAAGCCATTGTTGCGGACGAACTTTGGATTATTGCTGTGAATAGAAAACCTGCGAGAACTGCCAAAATCGGGTTTTGGAATGTTGTCAAAATTGCATAGAAGCTTGGATTGTGTCTAAGGTCGCTGAATGGTTCACCCATGACAGTTACGCCGAAAAATAGAATACCAAAGCCTAAAACAACATAGCCGATATTCTTTATGCTTCGCTTTTTAAAGAAAATATGAAGTATAACACCAATGAAAATAAATAAAGGTGCAAATTGGTCGATTCTGAACGCAACTAATTGTGCACTAAATGTTGTGCCTACATTGGCACCCATTATTATGCCAATGGCTTGTGTCAAATTCATCATTCCGGAATTAACAAAGCTCACGGTCATTATAGTTGTAGCTGTTGAACTATTTATAGCAATTGTAGCTGCGATGCCTACAAGTACTGCAAAGAAGCGATTTGATGTTACTCGCTTGATTATACCCTGTAGTCGGTCACCTGCAATTAGCTCCATTCCGCTTGACATCATTTTCATACCAAACAGGAATAAACCTAGTCCACCGCAGACTAAGAAAATATTTATTACTACTTCATTCATGCCTCTATCCGCTCTTTCACGTGTGAATCAACACAATTTTCATTAACATATTAACACGCTGCTATGCGTATATCAAGTATGGTTATTGTCAAAAAAGATGTCAATTAATTTACCGATTTTGTTGAGTTTTTTCTTTAGCCAATTTGCTTGACACAATATATAGAAAGATTTAAAATGGAGCCAGTAAAATACAAGAGGAGGAGAGCAAATGAAAACTGTATATGAAGCGAAAGGTACATGTTCGCAATTTATTGAAATTGAGACAGATGATGGTGTAATAAAAAACGTAAGATTTGCAGGAGGTTGTCCGGGCAACTTGTTAGCTATTGGCGAATTAGTAAAAAACATGACTGTAGATGATGCAATAAAGCGTCTGGATGGCATTAAGTGCGGAGATAAGCGTACATCATGCGGAGATCAATTGGCACAAGCATTGAAAACTGTTTGACATTGGTAGAATGACAGCACACAAGTATGATTTTGCACCGGATATCTGTTATTTGAGCACAAAAGTATTGACATAATGAAATTTTTATGTAACACTACTCTGGTTTGAAAAAGTAAAATTTTAAGGAGAAGAAAATGAAAAAAGGAATATCAATTATTTTGGTTGTAGTGCTTGCACTTGCGACAATGGGTCTAACTGTAGGATGTGAACAATCGGGACAATCTGACTACCAAAGAGCAGAAGAAATGATAGATGACGTGCTTAATCAAATGCAAGATATTTTAGATGAACTGCAAACTATGGCTGATGATGGCGCTGACTCACTAGAACTAAGCATGAAGTTTTTCGAACTGAGCGAAGAGCTTTGGGAAGAGTTTGAGAGAATGGGCGATGAATTTGACGAGTTAGATTTGTCAGAAGCCGAAGAAGATCGCCTTGAAGAAATGATGGAAGAGAGAATGAGTGATGTAATGGAGCGAATCGAATCAATAATATCAGGAAACTAAGCACAACATCATTATCATGAGTAAATCGCAGTAAATCAATTTAGTAACACTCCCGCTATAATCAAGTGCCGGGGGTGTTACTTTATTCTTTTAAATAGTAATCTATTGAGTGAAAGAAGGGTTTATGATAATATGTTTTGCAGTAAGAGAAAATGAGAATATGAGAGTTTAAATGAATTCGAATTCCAAATGTGCCGAAGACTTCGGAAAACCGTAAATTAATGCGTAAAGTGACCATTGGGTATCCCATTCATTATCTATGGTTGTTTTGTGACCGAGCAGTATGAAAGGAATAATCGTAATTATGGAGCACATTGAAAACTTATTTAGGCAAATACCGCAAGTGGATAAACTTATGCAACATGAGTACATTATCAATTGTGGCATGTATCGTCATGAGGTGGCAAATGCTGCAAGGGACATATTGAATGAACTACGTGAAAGCATTAAGGTAAGAGAAATAAGTATGGTGCCGGATGCAGGTGAACTGGCAAATAATGCTATTCATCTAGCCAAGGAGCGAGCAAAAAAAGGTATTCGTCCTGTTATAAATGGCACGGGCGTTATTCTACATTCAAATCTTGGCAGAGCATGTCTTTCAAAGGCGGCAGTTGAGGCTGTGACCAATACTGCAGCATCTTACTGCACGCTAGAATACGATATAGAAGAAGGCAAAAGAGGAAGCAGAACAGAAAGCATAGAGAAATATCTTCGCGAAATCACTAATTGTGAGGCATCAATAATTGTAAATAACAATGCTGCAGCGGTATTGCTTATTCTTTTTGCGATTGCAAGTAATGGTAATGTTATTGTATCGCGTGGAGAACTTGTAGAAATCGGTGGGAAATTCCGTGTGCCTGACATTATTGACAGATGTGGTTGCTACTTGCTTGAAGTAGGGACCACAAATAAAACAAGAACTGCTGACTACGAAGTGGCAATTGATGAAAATACTAAAGCAATGCTCAAAGTGCATTCTAGTAACTTTAAGATAGTTGGGTTCACAGAATCGGCACCAATCGACGAGCTTTCTACGCTTGGTAAAAAATACAACATACCTGTGATTGAAGACATTGGCAGTGGAGCACTTGTTAATGTGAATAAATACGGTCTATATGATGAACCACTGGTTAAGGAAAGTTTGAATAAAGGTGCAGATATTGTATCTTTCAGCGGAGACAAGCTTCTCGGAGGTCCACAATGTGGAATCATTGTTGGTAAAAAAGAATATATAGCTGAAATGAGAAAACATCCGTTATATCGCGCACTTCGAGCAGATAAAATGACAATAGCAGCATTGGAAGCAACGCTTCGGGTATATGCAGACACACAAGTGGCGGAACGTGAAATTCCTGTGCTATCAATGCTATCGCAGACTGAGGAAATGCTACGCTCGGGCGCAGAAGTGCTTTGTAAAAAAATTGAAGAACTCGGCGGAGCAGCTGAAGTAATAAAAGCGAAGAGTGTTGCCGGAGGCGGGTCAGTTCCGGGACTAGAACTTAATTCATACGCTATTGCTCCAATCGGAAAGATAAGTGTAGATGAGATGGAGCAAAAATTGCGAGCTATGTCTGTTCCCATAATTGGACGCATTGAAAACAATCGATATTTTCTTGATATGCGCACCATTTTTGAAGACGATTATGACTACATTGCAAACGCAGTAGCCGAAATTACACAGCTAATGGTCAAATAGTCTATGAAAACTAACTAGATTCTGCGGGTCGTCGCAGAATGACGAAGATGAGAGGACAAATTCAATGAAGCATGTGATAATCGGAACTGCAGGACATGTTGATCACGGGAAAACAGCACTTGTAAAAGCTTTAACCGGAGTTGACACAGACAGGTTGGAGGAAGAAAAACGCCGTGGTGTTACAATCGAACCCGGTTTTGCATATCTTGACTTTGATGACGGCAGCAGAGCGGGACTAATAGATGTTCCGGGGCATGAAAAATTTATTCGTAACATGCTTGCAGGTGCAGGCGGAGTTGATTTAGCTATGCTGATTGTGGCAGCCGACGAAGGCGTTATGCCGCAAACACGCGAACATTTGGGGATTTTGACACAACTAGGCATCAGCGATGGCCTTGTTGTTATTACAAAAATCGATAAAGCTGATACAGATTGGTTGGAGCTTGTCATTGATGATATCGAACAACTGATAAAAGGAACATTTCTTGAAGGCAAGCCGTTTATGCAGGTGTCAGCTCATACAGGAGAGGGAATATCAGAGTTGAAAAAAGCTCTGCATACAATGCAGAGTAATACAATTGAAAAAGATACTGATAAGCCATTCAGACTTCCGATAGACAGAGTGTTTCCGGTAGATGGTTTTGGAATAGTTGTCACGGGCACTTTAATCGAAGGCTCAGTTAAAGTGGGAGACACAGCAATAATATTGCCATCCGGTGAAAAAGCTCCGGTGCGTAATATTCAAGTGCATGGAGATAATGCAGAATCAGCATTTGCAGGTCAAAGAACTGCCATAAGCCTTGCCGGTGTAAAGCGTGGCACGGTAGAGCGTGGTGATGTGATAACAGCAGAGGGAGCACTTAACGTTTCAAGCATAATTGATGTTAAATTGAGTGTACTGCCGGAATCATCGCGAACAATAAAGAATAGTTCTGAACTACATCTATATCACGGTGCAAGAACAATGCTTGCAAAAGTTTTTTTGATTGAAAAAAGTGAGTTACATAACGCAGAAAGTTGTTATGCAAGGCTCAAACTAAAAGAACCGTTGCCATGCAAGCGTGGTGACAGATTTGTTGTGCGATTTTACTCGCCACTGGAAACAATCGGTGGTGGGATAATACTGGATTCAACACCTCAAGGTCGTTTGTCTCGTAACGAGGCAACTATAGATGCACTGAAAATTCGAGAGCAGGGGAGCACAGAGGATGTTGCTAATCTTGCGGCATATGAGCTTGGAACTGTGTTTACTGAAAAACAATTATGTTCGAGAGCGGATATTGACAGCAAAGCTTGTAGCGAGGCGATAATTTTACTAATCGAGAAAAGTGAGATTGTAGAGCTTATGCCTGGCAAATACATTTCAGACAAAGTGCTGGATAAACAAGCTAAGTTGTGTCAGGAATTATTGGAGAGTTATCACAATGAATATCCCTTGCGTGCAGGAATGAATATTGCAGAACTACGCCAAAAACTAATACCAAATGCAGACACATCAGAAGCAACCGCTGTTATTAAAGCGCTGGAAGGCACTGGTGTAATCAAATTGTCTGACAAGGTAGCAGCATTGCCGGATTTTGCAATTAAATATAATCCAACACAACAAAAAATTCATGATAAGCTGAGTGCAGAACTTTTAAATTGTAAATATGATGTAAAATCACCCGATGAGCTTTCAACGCTATTTTCAAAAAATGAAAAGCGTGATTTTGAGCAAGTGTTTGAGAGCATGGTATCAAGTGGTGAAGTAGTTATGATTACACCGCAGATATATTGGCAAAATTCTGCTTACAATGAAGCAATTGAGCTGATAGAATCACATTTTGATAACAACGATGAAATCACACTAGCACAATGTCGTGATATGCTTTCAACATCAAGAAAGTATGCGTTGGCGTTGCTGGAATACTTAGATGGAAGACAAGTAACAAAAATGCAAGGTGATGCTCGAAAACTTGCGAAGGGGTTTGAAGTGCTGTAGCGGAATTAAAAATTGATGCAGTGCAATTTGGTCGATAGGAGGGTTTTTCATGCGAAAGAAAATGGTGCTTATTGGTGCGGGAAGTGCTATGTTCACTAAGGGACTTATTTTAGATATACTTGAGCGAGATCAAGAAAAGTGGCATATTGCATTAGTAGATACGGACACCAAAGCTTTGAACGTTATAAAATTAATATGTGAAAAACTGATTACTCTCAAGACGGCGGACGTTGAATTATCATACTCAACAGATCGAAGAGATGTTCTCACGGGCGCGGACTATGTCGTGTGCACCATTGGAGTAGGTGGTCGAAGAGCATGGGAAGAAGATGTATTTATTCCACGTAAATATGGTGTTTTCCAACCGGTAGGGGACACGATTGGCCCGGGCGGCGTTTCTCGTGCCATGAGGATGGTGCCTGCAATGGTTGATATTGCAAATGATGTTGTAAGATATTGTCCTGACGCTATGATGTTTAATTATTCTAATCCTATGACTGTAGTTTGTATGTCTGTACAACGAGCTACAGGTGTGCCGATAATAGGGCTTTGCCATGGTGTACCGAATAGTTGGCGACGAATTTCGCGATTCATGGGATTCGACCCAAAAGAGGGTGAATATACGGCCTGTGGTCTTAATCATATGGTGTTTTTCTACAAGATGCGCCATAATGGCAAAGATTTGTTTCCGGATTTTATTGAAAAAATCAACACCTCTTCTGCAGATGAAAACATTGTTGGTCCATTGACTGCAGACTTTGTCAGAAACCACAATGTGTATGTGGCATCAGATGATAGGCATTATGCTGAATTTGTTCCAGAAGTTATGGCGGAAAATGCATACTACGGGAAAACATTGGGGATAGGTGGCAAACCATTCTCAGGCACATTCTCATTTGAAGGTACGATTGCTTTTGGCGATGAAATATTTGCTGAATATAATCAATATGCAGAAAGTAGTGAGCCTCTTCCTACAGAATTTGCTTATCGGGACGAAGATGATCGTGAGGAGTTAATGGATATTATTGCTGCAATAAATGATGACAAAAAAGCAATATACTATGCGAATATGCCCAATGATTCAGCTATTGCTCGCGTACCGTCAGATACGTTTATCGAACGCCCTGTACTAGTTTCCGGGTCTGGAATACAACCAGTGCAGTTGCCGGACTTTCCATCATCTCTGCTACCAAGTACGCTACGTTACGCGGGAATATATGAGATAGTTGTCCAAGCTGCGCTGAAAGGTGATGTCTCACTTATGAGATGTGCAATTGAAGAGTCTTCGATACGTTTGGGGCAAGATCAATTGCAAAAAATGACAGATGAGTTGCTTGCAGCACAAAAAGAATATTTACCCCAGTTCAACTAGAAGAAGCAAGGGGACGGTTCCTTTGCTTCACCATGCCTCATGCGCATCAGTGTTCAAGCTGATGGACTCTATTGGTTAGCTGATTTCCTTTCATCTATTGCTCTGATGATAGGGAGAAGCAATATTGTAACAAAACCGGCAGCGACTCCGCTGTTGTATAGATTCACGCCTCCTGTCATCACGGCCAAACTTGTAGCAAGATGTATATGAAGCATACCTGCGATGATTCCCCAATGAAAACCGAATTTTGCTGGTATCGGGGACAAACAAGCAGCGAAGAAAAATGCCACAATAACACTTGGATCACGCATACTGAGCGGACTGATTAAAGTAGCGAGAAAAACACCCAACATTAGCGACACCGTACTGAACAGTTGTTTGCCGTTTGCACCAAAGCCTATAACCGATACTATAGCACCAAGGGCAAGTCCGCTGAGTTGAATGTCGAAAATTAATGAAACGGCCACACAAAGAAGCCCTAAAAGCCCCATGTTTACATAGCTTAAACTTCCGACTACAGAATAGTAGTCGTTTTGGTGTTTGCGAAGTGAGAATATGCTCTTGAAAACCTTGCTAAAATTGCGGTTGCCATAAAAACCGACAAACATTAGCCAGAGAGATATTGCAACTAAAAAGATGCTAATGGGAATATTATTTCCACTGCTCCACATATAGTTCATTTCATAAAAAATGCCATAGCTACCAAAGACAGATACTATTATTATAGCAAGCAGTCCGGCGGTAAGCCCGCCATTGTATAAGTTGTAGCCGTCATGCACTTTAAAGATGTTCTTTGCCATCGGGTCAAATATAAATCCAACGACAACTCCGGCAAGAATAGCAAGACCAATATTTATGAATAGACTCTCGGTCCCAATGAATAACTTCTGTGTAACAACAGGGGATAGAGATGCTGCGACCAGTGCGGTGAGAATACTTGTATTGAAATCTCTTTTCATGAATTTCGCAAACAGCCAACACCCTAAAAATATAGGTAACACATTGAGGGGATTTTTTCCCAAGAATGCAAATCCGGTTATAAGCCACAAATTAGAGATAGTAGCGCTCTTGGGGTCGTGCTTGAAAATAAGCAACATAGCTAAGGCTGTCAGAGAGGTAAGGGCAGAATTCAAAATAGCTGCACCAAGGCCGCCCACCTGGATATAATCAGTAACAAGAATGTCGGGCGAAAGAAGTATTGCAACCATTCCCTCAAATAGCGCAATAGGGGTATCAATAATAAATGCTGCAATAATAAAGAGCAGCATGGTCATGAGATATACGGAATGGATATTTTTAAAATATTTTGACATTATTCACCCCATGCCAAATAAATGGCATTCATTAATATATTTTTAGCCAATAGTTACAGAGGCGCCAGCTGATAGCCGCACTCATTTTAGCACTAAATTGCTTTGTGAGCAATATTGCAGAAAAACATCCGCCGATAAACTCAACGGATGTTTTATTTGTAATGCGTAGGGTACTCCTTTGACTGTACATCCGAACTGCCCGGTCTCCCTACGGCTATTATTGTAACATGTTTATTATTTGATTACAACAATTTTCCCTAATTTGTTTAGTAAAATTACTTTTTTGACTGAGGTTCTTTGCGTAGCCTCAAGAGCAACTTGTTTTTCAATGACACTATACGTAAGGTTTGTTCGCCGAGTATCTAGAATAATGTTCCCAGATTGTTTCGAAGCTCTCCTAAATTGAGCGCCAATTGTAGATTTTGAATTACCCGTTGGGCTTTTAATCTCCCAAGCTACTCCATGCATAACAATATCAGCTGTTTTACGTTTGTAATCATCAATAGGCACTAGAAATTCAATTGTGGTGCGGTAATGGCGCGCAAGCACCATAGCAACGTTCACTTCATGTGGTTCCGGAGGATTAGGATGACCGACCGGGATAATAACCTGTCCGGGATTTTGTTGCTTTTCTTTTTTCTTAGACATGAGTCAATTATATCAGATTCATACAATGATTGGTACCGGATATGAACACAATATAGTTGTTAGAAAACACAAATTTTACATTTCATAAATTGTGATGATGTTCTTTTTGACAAGTATGATAAAAATGGATGGCTTTCTTACTATTATGCAACGTTTAGTTATTTTGTACATTTCATATATATGAAATGTACAAAAATGAATACAATTCTCCAAGTTAGCACATAGATGTGGTTAAACGTGATATACTTATGAATAAATTTTACATTTTAAGTGCTAAGATATCGAGGTTTTGACGATTGGTGGAGTGTATGAAGAATTTTTATGCAAGACCCAACGAACAATTGCTCAGTGATCACTTCTGTAGTGTTGCGGAACTTTCCGCCGAGTTTTCAATCTGCAAAAATATATCGAGGCTTTCCGGTCTTTTCATGATATCGGCAAAGCTTCTTTTCGTTTTCAAGATTACATAATGAATGGTAGAAAGAGGGAGAAACGGAAAAGATGAGTAAGAACTTTCGAAAATTAACACCGATAGACAGCGTTGAGTTGGGTATTTATGCAGATGCAATAGATAAAGCATTTAGTGATTCAGATTTGAAAAACATTGCCATATCTGGTTCTTATGGTTCAGGGAAAAGTAGTGTTTTGGAAACATATAAGAAAAAACGACCTAAGAAAAAGTTTTTGCATATTTCTTTAGCAAAATTTTCGTCGCCCTCGCACTCAAGAGAAGAGAACATTAGCAGCAAGTGCGATAAGGTAACGGGAGAAACTAATGTTGAACAAAACAAATACAAAAGCGAAACACCATCATCGTCTTTTAATCTAGAAGGGAAAATCCTTAATCAGCTTGTTCACCAGATACCCTTATGGAGAATCGCACAAACTAACTTAAAAGTAAAACAAAAAATTTCTATGTTTAGATTCCTTTGCGAAGCAGGACTCTTAGCGATAGGCGTTTTGGCTTTAATATATGTTATATTATTTGAACAATGGAGCTACTACATAATTAATCCCATGATTTCACTTACTAATGACGAAGGCATTCCTGTGATTTCACCCGAAGGGTGGCTATATGATACACTCACATTTTTAGTTTCACCGCAGTTTCGTGCCAGCTTAATCATGCTTGTGATAGTTTGTGCACTGATATTTACTTATCGTTTTGTAGTGTTACAAAAAACGAAAAAAATAATTCAAAAAATTAGTATAAAAGGTGCTGAGATTGAAATTTTAGGCGAAAACAAAGATTCATATTTCGATAAACATCTTAATGAAGTATTATATCTATTTGAACATTCGGGTCACCATGCGATTGTATTTGAAGATATTGATCGCTTTGATGCTAATCAAATTTTTGTCCGACTGCGAGAAATCAACACTTTGATCAACGTAAAGCGTAAACGGCGTTTTGAAAAGCGACCGCTTGTCTGGTTTAGGGCATGCTTTAGAAGAACATATAAACCTTTGCGTTTTATCTATTTGTTGCGTGATGATATTTTCGAGAGCAAAGATAGAACAAAATTTTTCGACTATATCGTTCCGATTGTACCTGTTGTTGATGGATCTAACTCATATGACAAACTTGTTGGAACGCTCAAAGAGGGCGGCATTAACGAAAAGTTTGATCATGCGTTTTTGAAGAAACTCTTACTATATGTCGATGAGATGCGATTGCTCCTGAATATTTATAATGAGTTCTTGGTGTATAAAGAATGTGTAGTTACTACCGGTCAAGATTGGAACAAAATGTTTGCAATGATTACATATAAAAACATTTTTCCGCAAGACTTTGCGGAACTGCAGTTAGATAAGGGATATGTTCATACTGTGCTTAATAATAAACATCAACACATTTCTGAAGAAGTTTCTCAATTGCAACAAAAAATTGTTTCAATAGAGGGTGAAATAGAAACAATAGAAAACGAACACTTGGTAGCACCTGAGGAGTTTCACACAGTGTTGGCAGTTGAGCAGATGGCATCGAATTATGGTAGCTACACTGCCCAAGAGATTAAAACTATCTCGCTGACCGGTGACCGAAAGGTAAAATATGATAGTCGGATAAGTTCACTTGAGGCGAAAACGAATGGAAAGATTGAAAAGCTGAGAAAAAGAATTGAAGAAAAGCGAAGCAGAATAGAAAAGCTTGAAAGTGTAGTAAGTTTTTTTGAGTTAGCACAGACTGCTGATAATGCGGAATTATTCAAAGCAACAGAAAAAAACTCTGTTGGTAAGCCTCGAGATTTCAGAGCAATAGAAGAAGATGACTATTTTCAGCTTTTAAAGTTTTTACTTAGTTTCGGATGGATAGATGAACATTATAAAGACTTTATGAACATTTTTTACCCTAGCAGTCTTAGTATTGCTGACAGGACATTTCTTCGCAGCATTACCGACCGAAAAGCATTGCCGTTTGACTACGAGCTAGATTCTCCAGAAAAGGTGCGGAAACATCTTAGTGCTACTGATTTTGCACAACCAGAAATACGAAATTATATGTTAGTGTATGATTTACTAAACCATTCAAAAACAGAAGGTGGGTGTTTAGGAGTATTTTTTTCATATATGGTACGAACAAATGACCACCAATTTTTGATTAGTGTTTTTTCTAAAGCAGGGCAAGCTAGGGAGGCTTATTTCGTCAGTCAAATAAATAGTGCATGGCCTGCATTTTTGAGCACTGTTATGAGTGATGAAGAAATCAATAGACACAATGCATACAAACTAGCAATTAGTCGCTTTGTTTTAGAAATCCTGCATCAGTCTTCTGCATCTACAATAAAAGATGTGAATATTGATAATTGTATAACTGATTATATTCAAAACAATCCAAAATACTTAGAGTTAGGAGGATCTAAGGCGATATACGAGAAAAAAGATATTGAACAAATTATTCAATGCTTCGATTGGTTAGGAGTCAAGTTTGAGGCAATAGACGATGAAGTTGTCCGGCAGTGCCTTTTCCAGCAGGTGTACGAGCGAAACCAGTATGCAATAAATAAAAAGAACATTTGGCTCATGCTGAAAACTATGTATGAACTGGAAGAAACTCCAGACTTCATACATAAAAACCTATCACTCATTATGACTCAAAAAGATAGCCCATTAGCCAAATATGTGTGGAAAAGCATTGATGAGTATATAGAAATCGTTCTTTCTTTTTGTGAAGAAGAAATCACAGACAAGGAATCTATAGCTCTCAGAGTTTTGCACAACGAGGAAGGAATTCGCGAAGATATAAGATTATCTTATTTAAAAGCACTTAAAACCAAGGTTGAATCCATTGCGGATATTCCGTTAGAAGAAGATTTCTGGCAAGGAGCACTAAAGTATGGGGTTTGCGATGGAACACCAGGGAATATTTTTGCCTACTTTGAACAATATGAAATGGATGATATACTTGTTTCGGTTATAAATGGAAATGATGCAGTGGCATATAGAGGTTTTGATTTTCCTTCGGACGAAGCGAAATCAGAATTTTTCGTAGCAATTATTGTTTGTAATGAGATTGAAGATAGCCGATACATTGCAATGGCAACCTCGTTGAATATGATATACAAGACTACATTTGCGATAGAGCACATTCCACACAGCAAGATGAGTCTCCTCGTTGAAAATAAAATTATAAGAATGTCGGAAGACAATCTCTTGTTTATTAGAGACAATTATCCCAATAATTTATTACAGTATATTGGAGAAAATATATCAGAGTATGTAAATATAATGACAGGTGAAATATTTTTACTTGAAGAGGCTTTGCATACCCTAAATATGTCTGTATCAGACGGATATAAGACTAAGTTGCTTTCATTTTCAGATGAACCTATATCAGTGAGTGGTCAAAGCTACAATGCGGCAATCAAAATGCATATTCTGACCAATAACTTTGATGAAAATGATCTTGACGAAATAATCGATCAATATCCTCGAGAAGGTTTGAAGGTAAAAGCAGCTATCGAAAAAAATGCTGTTGGTCATATAGATGAGATTATCGAAAATAGAATTATGTTACCAACTTCCTTACTTGATATATTGTTAACTAAAAAAGAACTAACTGAAGAAAAAAAGTTAAAGTTACTTGCATCTATAGCGCATAGTATTGAGAAAGAGATGCTCTTAAAATACCTAAAGCAATTAGGTTATAAAAGCTATGCGCGTGTGTTTGAGGGAGAGCATCCCAAAATTCCCGACACACCAGAGCACAGTAGAATTGCAGCAGTAATGGAAAGGAAAGGATGGATATCTTCTTTTTCTGAGGATAGTAAAGACAATCGCTATTTAAGATTATATGGTAAAAGATCACGAAAGAAAATTTAATCCCAGATAAGCACGCTGAATAAACAGACTTGGTGAAATTGAGATAACTAAAAAGGTCTCCGGCATATTCTGACACTAAATTAATATCCTTGACGGTGGTTTCTGTTTTGTGGTGATACTGTCGACGTACACGTTATTTTTGCATTATAACAGTCCATTCCCACAAGCATTGCCGGAATAAATTATGAATGGAACAATATAGAGCTAATGTCATAGAAATTGATATTGGAGGCATATACAACCGAACTGCGTCTATTATTCTCATAAAACATTCGCAAGGTTTATGGAGTATGTACTTCCCGATAGAAGCGATGACCGCCATGATCGAAAAGAAACGTAAGCCGTCCCTCTCTTACTGCCGCTTCGTGCCACACGTATGGAGTTATGCCACGTAAACTACGAAAATGTGTTGCTCCTAGCGAATAATCAATACCATCAAGGGCTCTGTTTATTGCTGATATAGTATGGTCGCTTGGTGTGACGGTATTAAAATCATCACGCACAGTGTCTGCAAATGCTCCCATTTCGAAAATTACACAAGTTACTGTGTCGGGATAGTTCGGACTGTCGATGCGGTTAAAGATCACATTGACAATGAGTGTCTGACCCTTTTCATCTTCGCCGACGGCTTTCCAGTGGATGAGGAACTGCAGAAAGCGGATTTCATCCTCGGTTAATATTCTAGTGTTCCTTGTTTCGGTCACGCTAGAATACAGATGGTAATCGGTGGTGACGTTATCGGTGGGAGTTTGTGGGGTGTAATAGATATCGTCATCTGTGCTCTCTTGTGGTGTATCCTGTGTCAAGTGTTCTCTTACCTCATGATGCAAAGTGAAAAAAACGTGAGAAAGTGCAGTAGCCATCGGAAGGAAATAGAAAATGATACAGAATATCATACAGACAAGAGCCAGTATAGCTATTAGATTACGCCACGGTTTATGCCCATTAGTGTGATTTCCGAACTTGACTATTGCGTAGTCAAAATTTTTCTTATGTGATCGACAAACTACTCTTAGCTCTTCGAGTGTGGATGATGTGCAATCTTGCAAACAAATGCGCTCATTAATAGAACGTAGGCTGTTATTATAAGTATTCTTGTGCCAGTTTACGATGAAACTACCGAAAATCCTATATGTAAAGACATTAATCGGATTTAGGAGGCGGAGAATTATCGTACGGTGAAATGATAGAACGCCGAGTGACACCGGTATAACTATTATCAACTCAAATAATTGAACAGATATGTAGAGAATAACTGTTGTGACAAGCATAAAAAAGAGACAGATGAAAGGTTCAGCAAAACCAATTTCTGTTTTGTATTTTTTGAGCACAGCAGATTTCCTCCTTCCAAACAACCTGAAAGTAGTGAACAAATCATCTGATGTAGATCCTTATTGTCGGTATGATATCGAAAGTTTGTGCTGTCATTTGTTTGAAATGTTTGGTTAAGTAAGTTTGAATACCTATTTTGCTTTTAACTCATTTTAGTAATAGCACTACTGTATCCGATAAGATGAAAAGTTACCGCTTCAAAAGTTGAAATATTAAATATCTGTTGACTTGCGAGTTGATCTTATTCCATATCGCGTATAAGGGCTTCTCCTTTGTTTGTATTTTACTAGTGTAGTGTAAAGTTTAAATTTTCGGATACAAGTGTTTCAGCTTAATTCGCGCATCGTCAGTAGTGAATTGCCAATCCACAGACATATTGGCAGAGTTTCTCGAACAAGTCCACGCTTT
>WQWL01000011.1 GCA_009785345.1 Oscillospiraceae bacterium | reverse complement strand
TTTTTATTAGTGCTTCCCAAACAGAGCGGTGAAAATCCGTGCCGTTTAGTTTAATGGGCACGTCAAAGTCTCTACGCTTTCCACTAAAGTATTCGTTTAACTCTTTAGCAGCCTGTTTTATTAGTGCCGTTTCTTTTTTTTCACACTCCGGCATCAACTTACCTTCATGTTTAATTTGTACAATTGCCTCACCGTCAGAGACAATAGTTATTTTACCATATGCGGTATTGTATGTAAAATATGCATTATTTTTCATCATTTCGTTAACCTCCACTCGTTCTACAGCATATCATATTGTCATTGCGGAATCAAAAGAAAATGTAATTTTTCCCCATATTTTAACCTTATAGTACATACGTTTCAAGGGGATTGCGGCTTCCTGAATCAAGTTCAGGACAGGCTCAGGCCAGCAATGACGAATGCTCAGTTCTGCACGTTTTAGGGGCTATTGCATCATTTTGCAACAGCCCCTTAAGTGAGTGTCATATTGTTTTTGTGGTCTTTGTTTAGAATAAAATCCTTTGAGTTCTATTTTGCTGAACTATCTTTTTTCTTACTTTTCATAATCCATATTACTGCGCCTATGGCTGCCAAGAGGGCGACCCCAAGCAATATTGACCATAAAATCACGCTACTCTCAATGCCTGTCCGCGGAAGCCCTTGTTGGTTGCCAGCACTAGGCGGTGGAGTTGTCTCACTTGGAGGAGGCGTTGTCGTTTCATCATCTGCCTCATAGATTGACCATACAGCAACAATGCTTATAAGCGATGCTTCATCATCCGCCGCTTGAGGCACTATAAATGAGCCGTGTAATTGGTTGATTGTAATGTATGTCGGATTATATATTCCACCAACAAACACTCTCCATCCCTCAAACACATACTCGTTATCACTGTCTAGAGTGTTCATATCAAGGACATCTGCTAATGAGAACACTGTACCGACTCTGTGAACATAGTCACGACCTATTGCATTATTAGCTGTGTCGTTGACTAAATTACCGTAACCTTCGAGGTAATAATATACACGGATGTTACGATATTCATGTGCTGGAGGAGGTATTAATTCCCAGCGAGCGTGTATAACTGTATCTGCTGTTATGGCAGTATTAAAGTTAAAGGGTGTACCATCTGTTGCTGCTGTGTACCAACCTATGAATATGTGACCTGCTCGTATTGGATCTGTTGCCGGTGCTGTTATTGCAGTATTATTTTCCACAGTCTGCGCCGGGAAGTCGCCGACACCTTCATGCAAGTTGAATGTTACTATGCGATGTACTATTTCCTCCCAACGAGCATGTATAACTGTATCTGTTGTTATGGCTGTATTGAAATTAAAGCGTGCACCACCAGTTGCTGCTGTGTACCAACCTATAAATATGTGATTTTCTAGTGTCGGAATAGTTGTCGGTTCTGTTATTGTAATACTACTTTGTACTGTTTGTGTGGGGAAGTCGCCAATGCCCTCATGTAAGTCAAATGTTACAGTGCGATATATAGGAGGTGTTGTCCTTATATCGTTGTTGTTGAACGCATGAGTGACACCCGGGCTACCCGTCCAATTTCCCGGATTAACCCTTCCGTTGTCATTAATGTTATTATCAAAATTCATTTGATGATTTATACGAAGCGCTGTTGCAGTATTTCCAGCAAAAATTACAGCTGGAGCTATTGATAAATTGTTTAATGCTCCTTCTGTTGCCCAGTTTAAACCACCACCACCGCTCATCACACCAACGGCTGCTGTACCGGTTGCTATATTCTCACTGATTGTGCCTCTATTTATAGTAGTTATTGTAACTCCATCATTGTAACCAGCCTGTATCCCTCCACCACTCACGGCCTCATTACCAACGATTGTGCCATCATGCATTGTAAACGTGCCCACACTAGTCAATGTTCCCATGTTATTCACACCACCACCAATGCCTCTGGCAGTGTTTTCAGTAATCTCACCATCGTGCATATAAAACGTGCCCATGTTATTCACACCGCCACCAAAACTAGCTTCGTTATTGCTGATTATTCCATTATACATTGTAAACGTGCCACGGTTGTTTACGCCACCACCATATCTGGTGTAAATGCTAATATTGTCGCTTATTGTACCACCGTGCATTGTAAAAGTACCGATGTTATTCACACCACCACCTTCAGCGGCAAATACTGCTGAAGTAGTTGTGTTTCCAACAATTTCACCGCCACGCATTATAAAAACGCCGCCATGCGAAATGGACACGCCACCATTGTTATTCCCAGTAATTGTACTACCACCATACATATACAAGCGACCTGTTGACATAACAGAAACACCACCATGAACAGTTGAATCATTAAACATTCCAGTGAGCACAATATTTTGTAAGCGTAGCGTGCCTGCTACGATGAAATGTCGACCTTGTGCAGTTCTACTTAGCACACCTCCACCTGTAAGGGTGACAACCCTTCCTGTAGGAACAGGCGGAAGCCACGATTGCATGTCAATATCTCCTGTGACCGTTACTAGGTAGGGTCCAGGGGTTGACATACTTGAAAATGCACTTTGTAGTTGAGCTAAATCGCTAGCTGTGAACGTGTTAAGTGGCATCACTTCAATATAGTACTCTTCGTGATCATACTCCTCATCAGACACATCGCGCTCACTTACTTCTTCAACAGGCATAATTGTTTCATCAACGTCAAAGATATTCTCACCCATTGCTTCATAAGGGCTATCAATAAACGCCGTAGCCATCGTTGTAAGTGAACTCAACATCATAACCACAGTAATTATAGCTATAATTTTTATTCTCGTACTTGTAACTAATCTTCGCTTAACTCTCATCAAAATTCTCCTAATCGATTAATTTGTATTTGGAATATCGCCTGATTCTAATGCCACGCTCGCTCTTCAAGCTTCTTGTATAATTTTGCGGATAATTATACCGTTTAATAATATTATAATTCACAAAGAATTGATACCCCCCGCTTGCGATTGTTTACAAAAAAGTTCATATTTCGCGAGGTTCAAAAGTCGACTGCATAGAGCCTGTGCGTTCGGCTTTATAATGAGTATATTGTATTAATTCCTAATAAAAATATCATAACACCTGTATGTAAAAATCCGACTCTCTATGCATTCTTCCACTCATAGTCAGCACCGGCTCTTCCAAACGAAACCTTATCACTGTCAGAAAGTTTGTGTGGCATGTTTGGAATAATACGTTCATCATTTAGGAATGTACCCGCTCTTGAGCCAATATCTACTATTGTGTACCCCTCACCAGAGCGCTCAATTACCGCATGTCGCCTACTGACTTCTTTTGTTTGCTCACCAAACTCAAAGTCTGATTGCTTAATGCCAATTGAGACACTATATCTACCTATTGAGAATACTCTACCAGGTTCAATCGACACAGTAATTCTTTCAGGCAGACTAACACGTGATACAAGGCTTAGCCCCGTAAAACCGGAAATCTCGTCTAAAATCTCAGTTGACCCATCATTTTCGTTACCGTACTGCACATTGACATGCTGGCTTGCAACTTGCGGATGTGGCTGTGGTTGTGTGTATGGATGCGAATTGGGATATGGACTACTTTGCATCTCGGCTGCTGCACCCATCATTATTCCTGTTTGAGTTTCTTTTTCTTTTGGCTTGCCTCCAAATAATCCACCTTTAGCTGCTTGTTTTTCTTTGCTCTTACCTCCAAACAATCCGCCTCGCTTTTCTTTCGGTGGCGGCTTAGTTTTCACCTTTTTTTGTTTGCCTTTTGATTTACCACCTATATCAATAACAATATCATCTGTGCTACTCGGTGCACTGGGTGGAGCAGACATAGGCTGTGGCATCTCTTGTGATGCCATCTGCACTTGGTTAACAGCAACTTCTGGCTGTTGCTGTTGAGGAGCTACTATGGGCTGTGCTGTCTGCTGTGAATACGGCTGGGTCTGTCTCATCGCCGGTGTTGATTCTTTGACAGCCTCTACATGGTATGGCTTCAGCATCTCAATGAATTCTGTCGGGTTAAAATCCTTCCTCAATGCGCGTAGCACTTTGTTTTCCAAGTCAGCATCTGCCACCCTGATGTGTTCGGCAAGTGCGTTAATCATATCTGTCAAACTTTCAAGTTCTGATATTTGCTTTACGGAAGGTATATATAGATACTTAACAGTTTTGCTTTCATCATCGTAATAGATGTGATTATTGTCAAATACAAATGAGTATGGTGTCAAAAACCAGTCCTCACATTCAAGTAAAGGGCTAATTGTACTGTGCAACAATTCTGCATAAATCTTTGGCGATAATGTTCCAGATAGGTACACCAGTTTGCTGCTTTTACCTATCTGGTAGGCAAGCTCAACTTGCTCATCTACACTCCTATGGTGAAAGGGCAGGAGGAAGTTCGGACAATTTGCTTGTATTGTATAAAATGCTTTTTTATCCAAATCTTTTTCAGGCAGTTTTACAACTAATGTCGCCCCTGTTTGGAAATCGCTTTTCATTTGGATGTCGTATATCATATAACGGTACCTCTCCTCAATATAGCTTCACTAACAATCCAGCCCAGGATTACCGGAAAGTGTTTTGAAAATACTTATTGGATCTTCGGTCTGAACCCGAGGCAAGTTTATTGCCAAATCAAACCTTGAATCAACCTTAGTCGCTGCTTTGTTAAGAACAAGACGCATTTTATGCCTGTTATCCTCAAAAACACAATGTTGATTAATGAATAACTCCAGCTTCGCTTCTGTCGTTTTGCTCCCATCTGAAACGAGCAAAATCATATCAGCAATTTCAAATATTGCTTGTGTGCGTTTGTCACACACACTCGGTAGATCAAGGACTAGGAAATCCATTTCATTTGCACATGCATCTATGAGCAGTGTGATATCCTCAGTTGTCAATTCGTTGATGTCATCATAATTATTCGGTGGCATGAAATAGTCTATGCCAGAACCTCCATCGTGCTGGCGGATACTCTTCACCAGAATATCAGAGCTTGACGTAAGCTTTTCAAAAACAGCACTTATGCTCTTTCCATCTCCCGGGAAATAGGCTGATGCGCCGGAAAAATGTTCCAGTGTCAAGTATGTAGCTGTTCCACCGAGTGACACTTTACGAGTCGTATAAGCGAGAGCTACGCTGGTTTTGCCAACACCACCTGATGGCGACCAAACTGCAACAACGCTCCCCCTATCCTCTCCTAGTTTACCGGAACCGGACGCAACACTCGCATAGGATTCGAGCACATCGCTGACAATCTGAGATATTCGCTGGTACTTTCGCACCTTGCCAATGTCTTGTGTTAACTGATCATTATCTGTCTGCTCATTACACAATGCCAAAACAATCTTCGCATTTACATTGCCCAGTGATGATACCCAATCCGATTCACCGAGTACGATGTCGAATTTCTTCACCTCCAGCATATCAACTAGTTTGTCTTTTGATGAACATATCCCTATAGTGAATGTATCTGCATATTTTTTGGATAGTATATTAGACAGAAACTCTGAATAATCGCTCTCCGCAGTAGCAAGCAATAGTTGAATTTTCATCATACCCCTCCCTTACTTATTTTATGGTCACTATCGCAATAGAAATATTATCTCGCTCACCCCGTTCAATCGCAAGTTCGGCGAGTGAGTTTAGCGTCATATTTATTGTTTTACTGTTGCTAACGTCGATGTTGTTATTTTGTAAACATTCTTCAACGTGGACACGTTTATATAATCCATCTGAGCATAACAGAAAGGCATTGCTCATTACAGTCTGCTCCATATAGTACAACTCCATATCGGCATAACGTCCAATATATGTTGTTAATTGTCCTGACGTAGTGACTGCATCGACAGTTAAGAGTTGTAAACCATTTGTGCCAATAGAATATATTCTGCTATCGCCGGCATGTACGATGTATAATTGCCCCTCTATTAAGAGCAATGCAGATAGTGTTGTAGCTGTCTGCAAGCTTCGTTCATTTGCATACTCAGCTATCCTTGCATTTATAGATAGAACCTCATCTCTCAAGCGCAACCCCGGTCGCCCTACGTCAGAGAGGTTCGAAAACCATTTGTTTAGTAACCGCACCGACTCAACGCTTGCATAAGCTCCATCGGACATGCTGCCAACACCGTCGCAAACAACAGCCAACATGGCATTTTTGTCTAATATCTGTCGCTTCGAAAGCAAAATGCTATCCATGTTGGTGGCTCGTCCATTTTTTAGACAAATTCCGTCATATAGAAACTCCATACATCATCCTCTGTAAATATTTTATAATGTCCCGCCACATATACGTCTGCGGAAAATGAAACTACTAATCTTGCACGAATACAATCCCCCAAAAAAAGTTAGAATAGTCCACCACCAGCAACACCAACATATTCAATGAGAGCTATAAATTGCCACCCGCTTTCCGTGAGAACCGGAGCACTGCCACCATTAAAGCTCTTTGCTTCCAAAAATTCCGGCTCGATGACCACATCACCTAACAAGTTAATGTAACCCCAATAATCTCCTATTTGCACTGCTGCCAAGTGTTGTCCAAATGACCGCGCATCTTCAAATTGATAGCTTATCACTAACTCGCCTGATGTATTTATAAATCCCCACAAACCATTATTCTTGACTGCCGCGAAGTTTTCTTCTCCAAATGGTCTTGCATCTTCAAAAGTTCCTCCTACGCGCTCGCCGTCTACAAGAAGAGTTACTGCGTTTCCATTTCTGACAAAAACCGCACCTTGACCATAAGCACGACCAAGCTCATCCATTATTACTTCACCATGCTCGGCGGGGATAATCCATTGAGCAGAACTGTCAATAACTCCCCATCTACCGCCTTGCATTGCTGCTGCATTACCGCTAGAGTGCATACCTATCATATCAAAATATGTGGCTCCAACCTCAAGTTCTGAGGTCGCACGATGCCACCTGCCATCTATCATCAACGTTAATCTATTATCAGCAAAATTTCCAATCTCCGTGACATTCTCGTGCAATTTCAAGATGCGGTTGCCCCTGCGGTCTACGGCAAAGACTTCGCCATCACTCATAACAAATGCTCTGTCTCCCGAAAACGTACTGATTTCATCAAATCTGTATGGCACGAGTATAGAACCATCTGCCCCTGCAACACCCCAAAGACCTTCGTTTTTTATCTGAAATGTCGCATTATGCCCTTCCATTATGTATTCAAGTTGTGTTCGAATATTTCGAAAAGCATAACGCTCCTCTTCATACAGAGTTATAAGCTGTTCGCTTCCAGTTTTTTCTATCCCATCTCTGAGAACCGCCAAAGCATCTTGTAAACGCCTGTTACTGAGATGGAACATAGCCGCTTCCATAAACACTTCAGGTGGTGCGTCAGCTCTGTCCATCTGTCTGCTTAGTAAGTCCATATATCTACGACGAAATCCTGATTGATCAATTAAGTTCAAATATACATCTTTTAGAATTTCTTCTATTCTAAATGTTTCCTCTGTGTTAAAATCGATAGCCTCCTCAAGTAATGGATAGGCACGAATATATAACCCATCCTCTAGAAGCTCCATTGCCTCATTATATAGTCCTGTTTGCCTTTCAAGATCAGATTGCATTGTCACAGCTACAAGCCAAGATACACCAAGCAAAGCTATGCACAATATGACCACTAATATACGAACTGAGCGATTCAATTGATTACCCCCTCCTCGCTTATACAAAAAATATTGTTGCTAATATACCTACATATAAAAATGGCGCAAGTGGTATGGCATCTTTTCGTCCAATCTTTTTTATCAGTATCAATACAAAACCCGTTAGTCCTGCAAGAACTGAACCAACCAGCATAGCTGGAAGAACTCCACTCATACCCAGATATAGCCCCGCTACTGCCATAAACTTGACATCGCCACCACCAAGTCCCCTACGACTTATGAGGTAGACCAATAAAAACATCCCACCTGCGATAACAAATCCAATAAGTGAATCAATTAATAAATAAATGGTAGCGTCTATATTAAAAAACAACTGCGGCACAACTATAATTATCCACGCACCAAGCATTGCCAACACAAGCTTGTTTGGTATTTTTTTTGTTTGAAAATCCAACACCGCTATGATGTATCCAAAAACCAAGAGTAACCCTGACTGTAAAATGTAAAAAGCGTCAAATGTGCCTACTTGAAACAATAGCAATACAGCTATCACAACAGGAAGTCCAGAGTAAGGCCAAAGTGACTTCAGTTTGTCTTTGTTTATCATTTATATCCCTCTCCACTCCCTCCAAGCCAAGCTCTCGTCATTGCTGTTTGCGTCACCGTCAGATAGGGGTTAGGTAACGGCAGTGGAAGTGCACCAAATGTATATGCAATTCTATATGTCACAGTTAGAATGATGTTCTCATCAGAGTCGATTATTACACTTCCTGTAAAATCCAGCCCATCAATCCCACCTAGAACATGCGCACTGAGTAGGTACTCATGACCTGACATACCATCCTCTTGCAGGAATCTATTCATCAATGTTCTTATCAAGGTGTCCGAAACTCCACCGTCACCAAGCCATGCAACTGCAACTGATGGAGTTGCGAAAGGCGGAGCATGAGCACCCTCACCGGATATTTGTGATAAAAGTTGCGCGTGCACCAAATCAATATCCGCAACACTCGTGCCGCCACTAGTCAGTTCCACGACATAACTATATTTTGAAATTGTCAGAGCTGTTTGTGTTAAAGCACTATGTACGCGTGCCTGTGTTGCCGTTAGCTGCACTAAACTTAATATGGATATAACAAGCAACACAAACGGTATAAACGCACCGACTGTTTCCACAACTATATGCCCATTTTCATCCTTACGCATTTAAAATTGATCCTCTCTCTATAGTTTTCCAGTCCCATGCATTGTAGCAATACATTGTGGCCACGCATGAGTAATCATTAGGTTGTCCTGCTTATCTAAATTTTTGTAACCTTCATTACCTAAAAAATGTCCACGCACCATGTATAACATCATTGAATAAAATTAAGAAAACACCTGGTTCCCGTTGTGCAATTATATGGTTACCATCAGACCATATTCTTTGCTCTGAAAAACCACTATCAAATGACCAATCTACTCTAAAGCCTTCATTGTCTAAAAACTCTGCCACCAAATCATGTGCCACTTCATTTCTTCTAAATTGGTTGTCAGGTTCATATTCTCTAGCCATATCTACAACTCCAAGAATGAATTCATGCGTGTCATCCGGAAATGTAAGAGATGTGTCATAAAATATTTGAGCTTGTCCAACAAAGCGAAGTCTTCCGTCAACAATGCTTCCTTGTCTGACGTGATCTTCGGGATATACATTGAACTGCACATGAGAAGATTCGTCAAACTGAATACGCATATTCATTAATCCGCGATCTGTTATATCGTAAACTTCAGCAGGCACACCAAATAGCACCTCTAGTTCTGCTACAGTCGATGCAGGGTTATCATCAAGAGTTTGGAATATCTCAATAGGTCGCCCGTCTATAGGAGTTATTGTATTGGTTACTCTGTCTTCTCGATTATCTTGCAAACTGCTAGATTCTTCATCCTCTGTAATTTCCAAATCATACGGCGTGCTTTCAATTACATCTCGTTCAGTTGTCTCTTGACTTATCTCATCCGTCTGTGCACCGTACTGATTATTTGCAGATGTGCACCCTGTCACCATCGCAAAAATAGTCACCAGACATAATATACTTGTTAACATGTTTAATCTCTTCATTTTTGCTTCTCCATTCACAAATTATTGTTTCAATTCACCTAGCTATCGATTGACATCTTTAATTACAAAAGTTTGGTAACCTCCCACTCTTCTGTACAAAATGTTCACTGTCTTTCCTAAATCTTGCTCAGATAAACGACGATCTGAATTTCCAATAGATATGACCAATCTGGTTTCGCCATTTACTGTCACAACTACCGCAGGAACATATGCGTACTTATTCCTATGACTATAAATTCGTCCTCCTCTTTTGGGTATTAGGTGTCCAAATTTATCTAGATTAGGTATATCTCTACTTATTCTTGATTTCGAAAGGCTTCGATCAGATCTGCCTCTTGAAACAAAACAAAACAGCACTGCTTCCATTGGTATGCTATTATCTTTCGATATTTTTGTAACTCTTTTCATAATTATTACAAAAAGAATTACAAAAACTATAATTATAGGAATAATCAAATAGCTCATCGTATAAAGAAGTCCTGCATTTGACTCAATCATAATCAGTATCCCCCATAATTTGTCACTTCTATAAGCATTGTACCTCCTTGCAACCCACGCTCTGCAAGTTGCGATGCTATAAATAACATTCTCATATCCACAGTGGTTGTAATGGTGAAATCTGTTATAGCTCTTGATAAATCGAACATCTCGACACCTGCCATAGCACTTTCACTACCCCGAATCTCTATACCTGGATCAAATACACTATTCCTTTTGTTTGTCATGTTTAGTGATATTAATCTTGCAATTCTTTCAGCTAAGGTATCACTACTTATGAACATTAATAGAACAAACACATATTGATCATAGCTTATGTCTAACATTGTTTCTGGCTTAAATTTGATATCGCCACCGCCTACTGTCACCACTTCACCAAAAGGTGTATCTATCAGTTTAAATGCTTCATCATCCTTATACTTCAGTACTGCATCTATAGCATCCTCAAAGAATCCTAGCTCAACATCCATTGCATGACCGGCATCAACAATCAAGCTGTTCGATGCTTGAACACCTAGCTTACGCAAAGCTCCAAAACTGAGTCCCAAAAACCATTGCTCTTCTTTTAGCTTAATTAATGGTACATCTTGTCTACTCACCAATGCAACCACATCTACTGCTGATTCAGCAAGTGCCCATCCAAACCGAGCAAGTTCAGCAATCAAGAACCCCCACTTCGGAAAGGCTTTTCTAATCCCATTAAGTGTATCTCTAATTTCAGATATGATAAATGTAGATATATAATTGAATACAAAACGTATCAAAAGTATTACACCTGAGACAGCGAGTACATTCAAACGTGAGCTATTAAGATTTCCGGTAAACATAAATTCCTGCTCAGATTGAAAGAAATAATTTATATCCGTATTAAGCGATGCCCCTGATATCGTTTTGTCAGAGCCACTTCCAGATGTTGTGAAATTAGAAAACATTTGAGTGCCATATGCAATTAGTAGAAGATTATTTGCAATGTCTCCTGCGAGACTAGAATTCGATAGTTGATCAAATTGCCCATTATCATCAAGCGCATTGCTCGTGCTTCCATCTTGATACCAATCTCCACTAAACCAATTTCCATCATCACCGTAAGCAACATCAAAGTACCCAGCACCTCTGGGCGTAAATGTCAACCTATTGAATAATTGCTGAGCAGCTCTACGCAAAGCACGTATAGATGATCTTGCACTATTTTTTTGTGCACCATCACCATCTTCACCATACCACTCATTCAGTAAATCATAAAAACTCCCATTACCATATGCATTAAATGTCGCATTGTTAAAGCGCAACAGCGGCTCTGTAAAAATCCAATATTGGTTTGGCGACAAATTTGACAACGCACGCAATCCGTCGTTAACAACCACGTCTGCCGTTCTATTTGTGATGTATCTGTTGACGGGAAATCTTACAGTTGATAAGTTTCCGAGTTCTGTAGCAGTTAATATCAAATCTGTACCTCTTTGCCCATATCCGATATTATCCAACAAATCTTCCACACTACCTATGACTACAGCATTGCTATTCATAAAGGCTTCAGTCATAGTCGTAACATTAAATGACTCAATTTTTCTATAGAAGTCCATCGCTGAATCTCCAGCCGGTGTCGTCAATCCAGTTCTTAGTGCATCTGATGAGTTTGCAAGACTACTCTCAAGTGCCGGAACCCTTTCCTGAATGTTGCGAGCTACCTCATCTGCTCTCACACTATTTGCGAACATACGTCCAAATTCTGTATTAATTGAGTTAATCAGACCACGTATATTGCCCACGGCTGTATTGAGAACAGGGTTGGCAGGAATGCTGTTTCCCCAATAACCAGGTATCCAAGTATCATTGTTACGTCTGCCATCCACCCAGTTTCTGTTGACACTTCCCCCACTTGTCAAATTTCTTATGTTTGCTATAATGCCTCCATGCTTGTTCTCTAAGTCACTCATTAGATGTAGCCTATCATCACTATCAGAGTCAAATGCGTCTCTCCAGTCTTCACGTGTGCTCTGTAACAGGCTAAGTTGATGGTTTATCGAATCCAAGCTCCTGTTGACATCTTCTAGCATTGGATTCATGACGCTCATATAATCATGAATATTGTTAATGTTTATAAATATTCGCCTGTAATAATCTTCAAGGTCACTTATTTTATAATCAATCTCCTGTTTTATCCGAATAGTTCTATTGTCAATAGCAAGTTTCGCAAAGCTATCAAGAATACCAAGTATTTTGATATCATCGAGTAATATTATTGGTCCGCGTAACATCATATACTCTTCAATCTGACGACGCAATACCTCGGTGTTTTCCAGATGTTGACCGTGTGCAAATTCGACATTCGGTGGTTGAACCGAACCTTGAAAATGTCTAAATGTTCCTAGAGCATTACTTTGCCCATCTACACCTAGAACTGCCAGGTTGATATAATCCACAAGCATTGAACCAAGAATCGGGTCATCTTCCATGACCGCAAATAGCCCATATACATCTTTCAAAAGTGCATCGTACTGCGTCAGTATTGCATTTGCAGCAAGTTGATTTGCATTTTCTGTAGCACTACGTGTCGAATAAATACGTGCCAAGTCAAGTGCTGTTCCACTCACCAGTATTGAAGGAATTATAAGTAATGTCACCATCACCGTTACTCCACCCTTAATATCACTAAAAAGTTTCTTTATTTTCATACACTTGGTGCTCCAATCTATAAATGTTTATATAAATCTCGCTATTTCTAGTATTTCAAGAATGGAATACTAAGTTGCAATCGAAAAAAGTGTTGGAAATACTAATGCTTGACTAACCAACTTGACAATACGGTCTGCAAAATCTTCCGCAAGGTCTAAATTTCGGATAAATCCAGCACCATCTACAACCACAGCAGATGATGTTGCACTGATTTCCAAGACTGTAGGAAATCCAACGAAAGATAAATCTACTACATCCCCTAGAGGTATTGATCGAGTTGCCGTAACTACGACTTCGCTGAAAACGACAGAATTAACTATATCAGCATCTACAGTCAAAGTACCAAATTGTGGTCCCACAAAACCTTCCGCTGCTTGTCTTCCTGCAAATTCAGCTTTGCCCCGATAATCTTCACCTGTTCCTGAAAGTAACACCCTATAAACGTTGCGAAGTTCACTTCCACTACGCCAACCGTGCGACATAGCATTCTCGTCAAAATATATCCATGTACCACCCATTTCTGTGGCAACAGCCGTTGCCGCAAATTGAGTTGCACGTTGTAATGATGCACGTGTTGGCAAGTACATGGCAAGTAATACGAGTGCCGCAAAAATCATTATCATTATGGGAAAGAGGATGGTCGCTTCGACCACAGCATCTCCCCTATCGTCTTTAAAAATATTTTTTTTCTGTTTCACAGTTGCCATCCTATTCTCTACTAATGTGCATATATTGCTACTTTCTTCATTTGTCCATCCTCAGTTTCGTGCTTCTTTCCAAATAATTCAATAACGACGGGAAAATGATGGTTGCTTTTCCACAGCATCACCTTGCCGTTTCAAAGAATTCTTTCTTATCTGTTTCAAAACAACCATCCTCCTTCATAACGTGGAATACTAATTAATATTCCCTGCTTCACCAACAATAGTTTCCCACAAGTCGGCAAGCCATCCGCCTAAGAATCCCCAAATCATCACTACTGCTAAGACCGCTACCAAAATTAGCAATATCGCAACAACGACACCTGAGAGCCCACGCTCATCATTTTTGATATCAGAAATTAACCCTTTAGTGAAAAGATACGCTGACAGTGGCAAGTTACGTAGTTTTTTCAACATTGCGTAATCCTCCTTTCTTCAAAATTTTACATATCAAACACTAAGTAAACAACGTTTATTTAGAGGTTTGTGAAATTCATAGCGACAGGCACCATTATCATCACAAGTATTGCAAGCAACAAAAGCATTGTAGGTATCATAAGTTTTGAGTTTGCTTTTTCAGCATCACGTTTTGCTGTATGGCGACGTTCCTGCCACGCTTCGTAAGCCATATCTTTAAGAAGGTGACCGATTTCTGCATTACCCTTGGAAAGATTTTGCATAATTGCCGAAGCAAGCTTTGATGTCTCTTTAGTGTTACAACGATTAAGAAATCCAGCATATGCATCTTCCGGAGAAATGTTTTGCGTCAATTCTTCGCTCGTTCTTCGCATTTCTACATATAGCTCACCTTCGTTGCTGCCAGCTGTTTCCTGCCAGGCTCTATCCATAATCATTCCAGACGTTACAAGCAACGCTAGCTTTGAAACAACATTAGGAAACTGTCTTTGTATTGCGTCGTGTCGCTTGTTTAACTTATCACCTAGCTCGTCATACAGCGCATACACAACCACCAAAACAATGATACTGCCAAACCCGATAATTGCCAGCCCAGCTGTAAAATTCCCCGCTCCTAAGATTAATATCCCAAGACCTAACGAAGCAGATATCCCGATGATTGGGTATGAGAGGATTCCCGCAACTAATTCAAGTGATTTGTTTCGTGCATGCTTTCTGCCGTAAAGCTCACGACATTTTGTCAGAATTGTCCTATATATAGAGCTTTCACCAATTTTTTTGTACTTACGTTGTAATACATAGCCCGGCATAATAAATACATTTATACCTTTGAGACTACTGCGTTGCAAACGCTCATTACTGCGCTCTAGCTTACTTATCTCCTTTGATGAATTGCCGCCAAGAAACAATTTCATTATCTTATATGAAAACCCCTGGTGTTGATCGAGTTTAATCAGCTTTTCCGCATCCTTTGCTCTTAATTTTTCAATGGCACGGATATTATCTAACACTTTGTTATACCCTGCTATAACCCAGTCCTCACGACTTACCATAGTCAAAAGTATAATCCAAGTCAGCATAAGCACTGTGGCAATTACTTGTATCGCTATAATCCACATATTCTAACCTCACACTTTCACTTCACTAAACTTGCGAGCCATTATATAGCACATTATGAATATCATCAGACTCACAGTCGCTACAATACGTCCTCCTACAGTCGTATAAATTGCATCCATAAAGCCAGCTCCGGCATAACCAATAACTCCAAGGATTACAAGTGGCATAACTAGCATTATGTTGACCTCGGACTTTGCTGCGGTCATCATCGTGTCTATTTCCATCTCTATTTCCATTTTATCCGATATGATCTGTTGAGTTTCTTTTATAATCTCATCAGCTCTGCTTGATTTGCCCTCGATGGTTGCATAGACCGATGCAAAACTCTTAATGTCCTCAAGCCCGCTTCGCAGAGCCAGGTCTTCAAAGGTTTCTGAGAGTGGTACAGCATTATTAAATTTACCAATGATGGCATCAAGCTCTACAATAATGTCACTACCTTCCGGGTGAATCAACACCAAATCCTCTCGTGCACTTTGTAGCGATTTTAGCATGGGATTTCCTGCTCTCATTGCAACAGACATTGCTTCAAGCAAATCAAAAAACTGAAGACGTAGTCTGGTTTTTCTCTTTTTCACAGCAGTACGAGATGCAATAAATATATTTACAATCCCAACTATAGCCCCACCGACAATCGAAAGTATAATTATATTATAAAATATAAATAGCACTGCAAAACCAGCAACCGCACCCATGACAAATGCAACTAAATGGTCTACTATCCCTGACGGACTGCGCTTGTAATTCGGCACATCAGCTCTGTTGTATACTTGATGTGGCTGAACATGTCCTTGAGCTTGTGCGTTTACTTCCTTTTGTGCAAATAAATTACTTTCCACGCTCGCTTCTCTCCTATGTTTTGGTTATATTACCGTGCTTTCGCCGGCGGCAATTAGTTTATCTACGTTTATCATCTTGTTTTTTGTGCGAGTTAACGCCCCTGAGACTTTCTTGGTCGTTGTTTTTTCATCCTCAACAAACTCGTAAAGTGGATTAACCTTAATTGTGCGAGTGGCTTGGTCGTAGTTGAGAATCTCGACGATTTCCACTGTTTTTCTGCTCTTATCACGCAGGCGTGATAGATGTATTATGATATCAAGAGCAGATGCTATTTGCTGTCGTATTGCATCAAGTGGCAGTTCTGCACCTTGCAACACCATTGTTTCTAAGCGACTCAACATGTCGCTAGTGGAGTTTGCGTGTCCTGTCGAAAGTGATCCGTCATGTCCGGTGTTCATAGCTTGTAACATGTCTAGTGCTTCTGCGCTACGCACCTCGCCGACGACTACTCTTTCCGGACGCATACGCAATGCAGATTTTATCAGGTCTCGAATAGATATTTCACCACTTCCATCTGGTCCTGCATTACGCGTTTCTAGTCTGACGAGGTTATCTATATTCTTGATTTGTAACTCGGCAGAGTCTTCGATTGTTATGACACGCTCATCACGAGGAATAAAGTTTGATAATGCATTTAGAAATGTTGTCTTACCACTACCTGTACCTCCGCTGATAAAGACATTGTATTTGCACTTGACCAGTAACTCCAGTACTTTAGCAATATCCGGTGTTATCGATCCAAAGTCAATGAGTTTTTGCACAGTCATCGCCTCTTTTGGAAATCGACGTATAGTTACGATAGGTCCATTTAGTGCGATTGGCGGCATAACAACGTTAACACGAGAACCATCCTCCAGGCGAGTATCGACTATTGGCTCACTTTCATTGACCTGACGCCCAGCCATTGATACAAATTTAGTGATGATTATTTCCAGCTCACGGCGACTTTCAAAACGAGCGTCCATCTTAAACAAGCGTCCGGCTTTTTCTATGAAAATATCCTCATAGCCGTTTATCATGACTTCAGTAACATCCGTGTCTGCAACTATACGACCTAGTACGCCCAGACCACGAACAGACTCATATACAGCACCAATAATCGCTTGTTTTTCGCGAAAGTTTATTGTTGATAGCTCCCTGTACGCTGCCGGATTATTCTCTCTAGCCCACTCGACTTTTTGCTCAAGAGACCCTTCCGCAAGTGCTTGAAGTTCATCATCCGAGAGAGCCGTCAACTCCACATGGTTCTGTACTTCCTGCTTTAATTGTGATATTAATTCATTTTTACTTTGTTCAGTCATAGCAGATTCTCGCTTTAATAATTATTAATGTCCCAATATTTACTTGCTACACAATTTTTGAATTGAGTTTTGCTTCTTCGTTCTCATCTCGCTTGCGTTTCTTTGCGATAATGAACCACATAAATCCACCTATGAGTAGTACGAAAAATGCAATTGATGAGTAGAGCAGTGGGGTATTCTCAACGAATCTTTGTAAAAGTGATCTATCTCTCAATGTAAAGGAGAATACCAAGATACCTGTTTCGTTACCATCTGTATCAAGTTCACTGATTGCAAGTGCATCACATACAGCTTCCGCTACAATTCTGTATTGCCCTAGCACATCGACAGGCACCACAAATTGTCCGTTTCCGTTGGGGATTATAGTAGCTAAAACGTCTACCACAACATTGTCATTTTCATCTACGAGTTGTAGCTTCGTAAATCTGTCGGGCATTTGCCCGCCTATTCTTAAGTCTCTTAATCCGATGGTAAGTGACATTGCTTCAATAAAGTCTTCATTTGCACCCAAGTCAAGAGCCCTATTTGTTACACTATCCACAATAATTGGCTCAGGTGGTGTCTTTCTGATATAAACTTCAGATGTTATGCTTGCAGAGTTGCCTGCCATGTCTTCAACTGTGAGATGTATTGTCTTCCTGCCTTCATCGACAAGCGGAGCATATAAATCCCAAATGTCGTCATTTACTCTGGCTATGATTTCTCTAATAAAGGGTACGCCATACTCATCCACTACAGTTGAGTCGATATCAAACAGTTGACGTGGTAACAATCCGCTTTTGAATACCGGAGTAACGTTGTCGGTCATATCAATCATTACGGAATGTATCGTCGGACTTTCTCTGATTATAACAATCCGTGCTTCCGTAGCTTGGGGGACTTCGTTTCCGGCAAGGTCAACAGCGGTAGCCCTGATGGTATGTTCACCTTCTTCATACAATAATAATTCTTTTGCAAATGATGGACTTCCGCCTGCATCAGCACGGTGTTCATCAGTAATTAACTCTACGCCATTGTGTGTTAATGAAATTCCATCGCCACAAAGTCCCATCGGGTTATTATCTTCAAAGATAATGTTGTATACTATTCCTTCGTTGATAAAGCCACTAAAATCCGGCATAAATCTTATCGTCGGTGGGGTGCGATCATATATTACGCTACTTCTTGCAGTGTCATTTGTTTCGTTAACAAGCAACATGTTTCCAGCCACGTCTGTTATATTAATTTCAAACGGTACTATGCCTTCTTCAATTACAAACTCATTTTCATCAATGGTATACGTGACTGTCAGATTTTGTGTACCGTTCCCTGCATTTTCAGTTACTCTGTTAAAAATCGTGGCCTGTGCTACACTCGCATCATGGTTTGTTTCAACATCTACAATTATTGATGTCCCGTTATTTGCAAATGCTGTGTTGTTGCCGTCAGACCTTATTGATACATCTGCGGTAATCGGCGCAAAATATTGAATCCTATTCGTGACCCCGATAGCATTATATGCTCCGCTAACCGTGGCGTTTCTCGCTGCGTCGTCAACACTAAAGCTAAAAGTGACTGTGGCAAGATCTGGGAGATCGCCGTTTTGCAAAGCACGTCTTATAGTGTGATTGTATGATGTGCCCCCAGCTGTAGACGTAATGCCTGCAGCGCCGATAGCGTTTTCGGCTATCCTCGCATTTGATATAGTGACCGCATGATTTGTTTGGAATGTTATCGTAACCATATCATCATCTCTTGCAAATCTATTGCCATCGTTTACATTGCTAGTTTCTACTCTAACATTACTAACCTCTATTGGTGCAAAATAGCTCACCAAGGTTGCTGCTGTATTTTGTGTTGTTACAGGAACATTTCCGGCGTCATCATTCGCTGTGAAAGTGAAACTTATAGCTCCTTGGTTAGATATGTTCCAACCCGTCACATTATGTGTAATCGTCCATGACATCCTATTATTGTTTGCACTTGTGGCTGTAGCAGGCACACCCGCTACTGTGACATTGCTGAGATTCACCGGATGTGTAGTGCTAAATGTAAGCGTTACCACATCTCCAATTCTGGCAAACGATGCACTTGCCGGATTGTTCGATGAAAAAGATAAGTTGTTTATCACTATGGGAGCAAAATATCTTACTCTACTCGTATCTACCCGTGTTGTTTCTGTTATTGTAGCAGATTCATTCCCTGCAATATCTCTAGCAGTCGCAGTAAATCTTATGTCCGTATTATCTGGCAGTTGGATGTTTTCCACTCTGAATGTGGCTATCCAATACATGTGGTTGTTTCCGATGCTATCAAGGGTATTTGGTGCTTGTCCAGCAATTGTTACATGTGGTCGATTCACAGGATGGCTTGTATTAAATCTTAATGTTAGCACATCACCATTTCTTGCTAACCTATATGAATTTGGCGTGGTGGTGTTGCCTGATACAAACGATATGTTATTTATAATTATCGGAGCAAAGTATGTAACCGGCGATAAAAGTGGAGCATTTTCCGTTAATTCGTATTTATTTCCGGCAGCGTCCTCCATATCCACACTAAACTCTATAGTAGTATTATGAACTATAGGTGGTATTCTATTTGCCCTTATTGTATATCTGATAATCCAGTTCATCCTATCATTGTCACTTGTAATATTAACATTCCCAGGAGCAGGAGTTCGTCCGGCAATTTCTATGTCGCCAATAGCTATGTTGTTTATAGGATTTGACGTGGTAAACCTTAGAATTAGGTCATTGCCGTCTCTTGCAAGATGACTAACAGATATACCATCGACTATATTGTTCGATTCAAATGATTCCCCACTCACAACTATCGGGGCATAATACTTTACCCTTGGTTCCGTGTGGTCGTGCGTTTTAATCGCACGATTCCCTGCACCATCAATTATCTCGAAACGAAAGTCTACATTTCCACTACTGTAAAAGTCCCCAGGCATAATTGTGCGTGTTATAGTCCAGTGTATATTGTCGTTGTCTCGACTACTGTAATTAACAAGTGTGCCCGCAATGTTTGTTCCGAGAGAGACTATGCTTACTTCTCTGCTTGTTCTGAAAGATATCGTTAACGTATTACTATCTTTTGCTAAATACCACGAATTGTCATTGCCGGAACGAAACGTTAGGTCAGAGATTACAATACTACCAAAGTATTCTATTGACGGTGTTACCGCATCTACTTCTGTTACTATAGTTTCATTTCCAGCATTATCACTCATAGTTACTACAAACTCAATGTCTGAACCGTCGGTTATTACACCATACGGTATCATATATCTAATAGTCCAAATCACTCCCTCATTATTCACACTTCTAATGTCTTCAGGCGCAATAGGTTGTCCAGCAATTGTCACAGTTAGTGCCGTAACTAACGTTGGTGTAGTGGCACAAGTAATCATCAAAGGGCGTGACGTGGTAAATTCCAAAATTAGTTCATCCCCGGCTTTAGCTCGATCAAAACCATTGTCATTATCTGATATAAAGTATGGACCAACTATTACATCTATCGGAGCGAAATATCTAATAGTATCAGCCAGAAGAGTATGTGTTTCATCTATGATGATAGTCTGTCCAGCACCATCCCTCACGATCACCTCAAACGCTATATCTGTATCGTTGCTCAGTGAACTAGGTGATGGTATCTCATACGTAACAGTCCAAACCATCCCCTCATCATCGAGACTTGTAGCGATTTCTGGATTAAGGGATTGCCCGGCAATTTCTATACTGTCAATGTCTACAGGGTTTGCTGTTGTGAATGTCAGAATCAATTCACTGCCGTTGCTTGCAAGCGAATAATATGGCTGATTGTCCGATGTAAAAGATATGCTACTTATAGCTAGTGGATCAAGGAACGTGATTGGTGGGGTATCTGCTTCTGTTATTGTATATCTGCTGTAATCTTCCGCACCAACACCAAGCGCAATTGCTCGAATGGTGAAGGGGATGCTCGTATTGCTGTCAACTTCACCAGCAGAAATCGTATGCGTTACAGTCCAAACTTCGGGAATGCCGCCATGACTGATTGGAGTAACTGGTACGCCTGCAATAGTTGCATATATGATGTTAGCTGGTACATTTGTTTCAAAAGTCAGCTCCATTGTGCTTCCGATAACCACATAATCTGAGGGAGCGGGAATAGACACAAATGAAACATCGGTTATCACAACAGACCGCTCAACATATTCCACATAGTTGCTGGCATCATCTTGATCTTTACTATACAATAGGTTTGAATCATAAAATATATCAAAGCTAAAAGTAATCTCGTCACCATCAGCAACAACCTGATCCGAGTCTGTTCCAAGCGTATATACCATTGTCCAAGTTTCGCCGTTTTCACATACCGTAGCGCCAACAGAAATACCGGCAATAACAGCATTCTCCACTTCGACGTCTCCCAGCGCTCCATTCGTTGTAAGAGTAACTGTCACAGTATCTCCATGAGTTGCACGCGTTTCATCTTCCTCATTATCAGACGCAATAGTTACAGAATCCACAGCAAATGCCGCACTGACTATACCCACATAATACTCCGATGGCTCCGATGAAGCTGTCACATCTGGAGTCTCATCTTGTGGCGTATATGTATAACCTTCGCTGCCTGGCTCTAATTCATCAGCATCATACTCCTCAGATGCATCCTCGCTTTGTTGTGTAGTATATGTGTAATCATCATTATCAGACCTCAATAAGCCAAAATCATACACATCATCAGCAATGTTTATCATCACAGAAATCGCAAATACCGCTATCATCACGGGCACGACTGTGCTTTTGATGTTATAGCGTTTTTTCACATTATTAAACAACTTAAATCTCTTTCCTGCTTTTTTCATGCTTATTTCCCCTATATCATATTTTAATTTATGTTAAATACGCGGCAAAATCTGTGTGCTATCTTCTGCTTCAAGCAGAGCCGTTGCGTACTCTTGAGCCCCTCTGAGCAACTCAGTATCTTGTCCTCTTTCTAATAGTTGTGTCATATCCGGGTCATAGAGTGCCGCTAAATTTTCTGGGTTCTTTTCAGGTAGAGGTTTGCTTTGCTTTTCTTGAATACTGTTTGACGATGGTTTCGAGGTCGCTGTGGGCACATACCCAGCACTTATAATCTTTTTTCCTTTAATTTTCATGTAGTACTTCATAACATCTATGATATTTTGAGTAAAAAACAACACTACTGATAATATAAATAAAACTATTGCTAAGGTTATACCACCATATAATAAAGCTTCGTTCACAATCTACGCCTCCAATCCTGCGTTGATCATTTGTTGTCTGAGGGAGCTAAATAAGGTTAGCTGGGCTGTCGTCAGATTTCTGTTTTCGTTTCTCATGACCAAAACCCTCTCATATGCAGACATAGCATTTGCAAAATTTCTTTCATCTGAAGGTCGTATTAACTCTCCTTGCAAATAGGCAAGCGTTACATTTACTTGTGCAATAAAGTTTTCCGGATTCCTTTGCAAAATTTCATAATATATTTCTTGAGCCCTGGCCAGATACGATAAAATTCGACTGTCGATATTGTCTTGCCCCTCTATGCTGGTATATGTTTCAAAGAGTGCTCTGTGAGCATTGGCTCTCTTCATCTCTACAGGCTCACTCAAATCCGCACTTAAGTCCTCCAAAAAACCAAACCACTCTAATGATTCTCTAAAGTACTGATACCTCTGCTCTACATCAGACACCACAACCCCTCGATCATAAAGTGTTGTTGCAATTATTTCATACATGGGTATGATGTTGCTAAACTCCAAGGTTTCAGATGCTGCATTTATATCAATAATATCTTTTGCAAGCCGACCAATTCTGTTGATGTTGTAATGTGCATTTTCCAAATCATTTGGGTAGCGACTGTATATACCAATTATTACATAGTAGTTGTTTAGCCTATCGTCAGGTGAAAGTGCGAGTGACTGTGTTGTGTTATATTCCAAATCTAAAAGTGCTGCGTTCAGTGTCGGGAAGTCTTGCATTGCTCTTCCCTCTGATAAGAACATCGCAAGCACACCAAGATTGTCTATCTCATTTCTAAACGAATAACTTCCATTTATGTAATCGGTGCTTTGCTTTATTGTCTCAATGTATGTCAAGGCATATCTTGCAAATGCTCCATCCGTGAAACGATAATCTAAACTACTTATTACAAGACGATGCAGAATTTCTGCGTTGTTATGTATAGGAGATGCCGGATTGTCTACGAAAGCTCTAATCGTTTCAATAGCACGTTGTGTTTCACCAACATGGTCAACAGCATCATTGTGAGGGAGCAATATATCAAACAACATCAAGTACGCCCGCACCTCTGATGGTTGGTTCGATATGGCCACTCGCAACTCTTCACCAGCTCGTCTGAGCGCTGTGTTTGCTCCTGAACCATCATCGTTCTCTCTATATATAACAGCTTGATTCCTATATACAATAGCGTTTTCCCACGCAATTTGGAAATTATCTCTTCTCTCGCTTTCACGACCGGAATATCCAACCAATGCCGTAACCGCAAAAATAATGCAAAGTGAAAAACTACAAACAAATCGCATTAGCCGTTTTCTTATAACTCTTCTGTATTTCGACGTCAGAAGATCAATGTCTATTAGGTCAGCAAGTAGTTCTTCGCAATTATTATATCTCTCGTCAGGATTGTTGCGCATACACTTGTCTATTATATATTCTAAGCCTTCCGACAATGTCGGGTTAACTTGCCTGACTGGTTCTACTGCATTTGGTGGTTTGCCCGGAACCTGCCCGGTGACGAGGAAAAAGAGGGTGGCACCCAGTCCATATATATCTGTTCTCTCATCAAAAATGTTCGATGCTCCCTTATACTGCTCAGGAGCAGCATAACCTTTTGTCCCGATATTTCCGCTATTCTGAACCTCACCACGCCTGCACTCTTTGGCAATACCAAAGTCGATTAATTTGATTCGCCCCGACTCGGTTAGCATAATGTTGTCCGGTTTCATGTCTCTATAAACAATGGGATTTTCTTTTACAGTATGCAAGTAAATTAGAACTTCGCAGAGCATCTTTGCCCATGTAACAACATCGCTTTCGGGTAGTGAACCTTCTGTTGATACTTTCTTTTTTAAAGTAATTCCGTTGATGAAGTCCATAACAACGAAATAGTCATCGTTTATTTCTATCTTATCTACAATACGGGGAATATCCGAATGGTTTAGACCAGAAAGTAATTCAACTTCTTTTTTAAACGCCGTAATATCTACATGCGAAGTGTTTTTAACCTGTTTAACTGCCCAGTATGAACCAAGGTTACTATCACGCGCTAAATAAACCGTGCTCATACCGCCTTTTCCTTGTTCAGCGACTATTTCGTATCTGTCTTTTAATACTGTGCCGACCATACTCACTTAGCTCATAGCCCTTTCATTCTCATATTTTGTCAAATTGTTCATACTAAAGGTGCTTATACATAATAAAATCACCCTGATGCTCGCTAGATTATTATGAACGATAGCATGTAGGTGCATTGAGTACATTTTGCAATATAAAGGTTGTTGTGCGATACGTACAGGTACGTCGGATACATCAACGGCAAATTTATTTGTAGAGTTTACACTACATTTTTAGTAAATGCAACCTTTTTTTACATAAATCGCACAAACGATTATTTATGGGTTATTTTTACACATTTTGTCATGTGCACATTTTCAGCTATCTTTTTAACGTTTCTTAGAGTATACTTTTAGTAGGCAAAGAATTGAAAGTATTTTTAAATCTGAGTGACCATAACTAATTTTGGGTGGCAACTGAGCCGACGAAGTCGGCGAATGCGGCAGTATTAGTTGAGAGTTTTGTACACCGCCTTGCCCCATTCAAGCGCTATGTAAAGGTAAGCGTAACAGCCCACCCACTCGCAAGGCTCATATTTCCGAGTACATAAATTATGGAGTATGAAGCCCCACTTTCAACATCTTGGAGATGCCTAAGATTGATATCGGCTTTTTTTGCAAACTTTTCCTGCGTCAAATTCATTTCTTTTCGCTTCAACTTGACTCGCTTACCCACCAACTCAAGAAAAATTTTCTTTTCTTCATCATCTTTATTCTTTTTTCATCCTGCATATTATTCGTCTGACACCTCATATATACAAGAATAGCAAAGATTTAATTTGAAAACAACGGTCTATAATGCGGGTTTTGTGGAAAAAATCAACATATTTTTCACATTGAAAGAAGCAGTTCTTGATATGTTTTGTTAAAGTTTTGTTAAGTTTTTTCAGTGGTGTTTTTGTGTTGAGTCCTTATGGGTAAGGTTATACTAATCACCAATAGAAACCTCTAAAATCTTTGCGTGCTATTTTACAGCATGGGTGCAGAAAACCCCTTGTTTTATGCGAAGGAATTATAATTGACGGTCATAACAGACATGAAATCAGCAACAAACATGACATTCCCTTTAAAACAATCAGCATGGAGTCTGATAGAAGTGCCATGTCCTCACCCTTCATAAATACCTTCCAGGTAAGTGAAAATAATACACCGCCTCACCGAAGTCGCACGGTGAGGCGGTATTTTTCGATTCCTAGTGCTTCGACTACATGCTTTTATATAGTTCCTCTAACATTCCAATATACTGCTTCAAAGCCGAACGCACAGGCTTTATGTCATTTGAGTCTGTGTGACTTCTCATTATTTGGCGGAACTCTTTTGTCATTTTGCTAAACTGAACTTCCCATTCTCGCATCTCGCCGGAACCTGATGTTCCGGTTTTTCCGCTTTCAAATGTGCCATCATTGATTTGATCAACAATGTCGGCAATGGCATCCCTCGGGCCTGATGAGAGTTCCTGCAACTGCCGTCTGCTGATATGAGTTTTGCCGGAAAGGATGTCTATTTTCACATCAGGCGATATTTCGCCTATGGCGTTTATGGCATTTGCAAGTTGGTAATCTCTTGATATCGTGCTTGTCGAGACATTATATTGTTCAGCAAGTCGCGAAACCGTCGATGGTGATTTTGGTTGTTTATCATTTTGATAAACAACCTCACTTTCAGCCTCTTTTTCTACATATTGATTTTTTCCCGTCGCATTTGTGACAATTCGTTTATCTGCATGATAGTGCAATCCGCGATAAAAGCTCAGCTGTAGAGGATTTAGGTTTCTTCGCCCAATTTGCGTCGATATAATCCAGATGAGCACTTCGTCTCTGGAATCAAATTCCATGTCGATTGTGTTCACCGACAGGTCGTGTTTTTGTAGTATTTTATACCTGTTATGACCGTCAATTAATATGCCGTTCCACAGCACTAAAGGTTCGCGACAGCCGTATTTCAGTATGTTTTCTTCAAGCTCTGCGTATGTTCGTTCATCGAGTTTCGGTAAGATACGCTCAAACTCTTCGTCTATGATTATTTCTCGCATAATTATGTTCTCCATTCGTTCAATATAATGCACTAATTACATTATAAACCTTCAAGTAACTCCCAGGTCAATACCTCTTAGAAAAAATAATTATCGCTTATGCTGGCTGCATGTTTTGCTCTATAACCGCGATGATTAATTGATTGTGAAACTCAAAAAATACTACCACCTTATTGCGCCAATGTCACTGCAAGGCTATTCATCCCGGCAATGCAAATATAATATAGAGCTATACCGTCTTACTGAAATTAAACAGCGTGACGGTATTTCTTTGTTCCTCATAGGTAAGGTTAAACTTGCAGATAAAAGTGTTGCTTATTGTTATCGTGTGGTTGGGTTTCAATTCCTCATAGGTAAGGTTAAACGCTTCAAACTTCGATCTGGAACTCCACATAAGGTTAGTTTCAATTCCTCATAGGTAAGGTTAAACCAGCCGGCAGCCGATATTGCGAGGTGGAATTGGGTGGTTTCAATTCCTCATAGGTAAGGTTAAACATGGAGCTTGCGAGCATCGAAATCGAACGGCTAGATGCTGTTTCAATTCCTCATAGGTAAGGTTAAACGTGAAATGTTATATCATGAGAGGTTTATATAATGGGTTTCAATTCCTCATAGGTAAGGTTAAACTTGAACATGTTGGCTAAGTCCTGCAAGTTTTTATCAGGTTTCAATTCCTCATAGGTAAGGTTAAACAGCAGTAATTTCGGGCTTTCTTTTTTGATTATACACGTTTTGAGGTTAAAAACAATAGTTTTCTACAAAAAAGTCCGTCAATGTCAAAAGTCTATATATAGCACTAATCGCTTGCAACACAAGGCTTTGTTGCACATTTATGAATATCTGACATCACTACAAAAAAGACTGACGGACTTTTTGGTATAAAAACCCCGATTTTGATAGAATTTCGGCATAAAACGACACACTAAAAGCATCGCAAACCCTTGCAACATAAGGACAAATCGATTGACGGACTTTTTTATGTGTTTAAGTGATTATATTGTCGAAAACCGCTACAGCGCCTATCTGCACTTTACGGGAATACTTAACAGAGGCAAGCTCGTAAATGCAAATATTATCGACTTCTTTTTCAATTATCTTCTCCAGCTCCGCTTTTAGTTTGTTCAGGCGTGTCTCGGTGATAGTGCCCTCGAATACGGAATTTTGCACATGTTGCAGATATCGACGGCAGGTTTTCATAACTTTTGAAACTCGCTTTTGTCCTACATCATAAGTCAAAATCACAAACATAGTTCAACACCTCGCTATTACAAAAAATACTTATACGGTTTGTATGGTTCGCCCGTGTCAAAATATCTGGTCAATTTCTGGATTTCAGCGCGGATAAGACCTTCATAGCTAACAATACCACTCTTATATTTGAGTCGCTGTGCCATTTTCTTGTCAAACTCTGTAATAAAAATTCTCTTACCTTCACTATTTAGATATACCGCATTGCCTTCCAGTTTTTCAAAATTCATCTTTGCACTTATCATGTGCTTATTAATCAGAGTAAAGATAATTCTATCAACAATCACTGGTCGGAAAATCTCTGCAATGTCAAGATTCAGACTCTCATGTCGACGATTCGTCGCGTGCAAGAATCCAAATCGTATATCCAATCGTGATTTATATAGCTCTTTTGCTATTCGACGATATAGTACAACATTACCAAAACTAATAAGCGCGTTCAACGGGTCTTCTGGTGGACGCTTGGTGCGCTTAACAAATAAAAAATCATCATTCATAAAGATATCATTTAAGCACATATAGTATATTCCACGAATGCGCCCCTCTAACAGCATTAACTCTGAGACGCTCACTATAGTTTTCTCCATATGCATTATTGCAGCTATTTCTTCAATAGCGTTAGATAATCGTCCACCAGAGTCGTAGCGCGTATAGTACTTCAAATTTTCTCTGATATTGTGCGCTGCAGCCAAAGCAAATTGCCGAGCAAACATAAGCCGCTCAGAAGTATCATTATATGCAAGAGCTTGCTTCATTACCAGAGACGAGGATGCAGGAAGTCCCGCGGGTACAAATGCACCCTCATATTCGCCATATTTGCTAAACATATTTATTTTGAGATTGTTTTTTGCGGCAAAACTAAAGAAACTGCTTGAAAACGCAATGTTGGAATGTAAATTTAGACACTCAGTACTTTCAACTGGAAGGTGCATTTTCTTTTCAGGGTTTTCAAATAACAAGTTATAATCTTTTCGTGTCAATATTCCATCCGCAATCAAGTGGTATTCTCCATCAATCTTTTGAAGAGATGATGATTCCCAATCATGCAAATATGTTTTTGTGTTACGACGTTCAAGATTATTTTCATTTTGTTGTTCCGACATTGTTTCTTGCCGAGAAGCCATAGATTATTAACACCTCCTCAAGTTTTTGCAGTGGTGTAGTCAACGTAATCATATTCAATTCCTCATAGGTAAGGTTAGGCAATAAAAATTTGTGCAAAATGTTTACGTTCGGGAAAGTTTCAATTCCTCACAGGTATGGTTTAGTACTTCCGTTCACAGCTTATGAGATAACTTCAAACATACCAAATCCGTCCGAGTTTCGTGCGCCGAGTCCGCCGTGATATAGAAAATTTAGATATTCGGGATTCCCTGATAATGTATATTCGCCGCGCCAGCCATTGATATAGATTCCTTTATAGCTCGTTACATACTTGTCCTTTGCGCTCACATTTATTGCTAAAATATCTATATCGCCGACAGGCGGATTTCCCGTGTATGCTGTCCATTTTCTTTTGAAATTGGCATTTATTTGCTTTGAAAATTCTTGGTCCAGCGGTGTGAAATAGCTAGTACGATTGTCTGCATCTGTCGTGTGCACCTCTAGTGGGGATAGCATCTTTATATGCAGTTTATTCTCCATGATAGTGCGTTCTTCGCTTTTTACAAAATGCAGAGTCAGCTCTTGCCCGCATAGTTGAAGCTCCGAACTTTTTTTCAGCGCAGATTCAAGACTGTCACATAAAACGTCACGTACACTACGAACATCAAGGTAGAATATTTCATCAAATGTAATACGCTTGTTTCTAACTGAGCTGCGTCCACGTAGCGAACTGAATGTGAACAGCTTATATTGTCTCATGCCAACACCTGTAACGTGGTCATGAAGCACTTCATCGTCTGCATCACGTAGTAGGTGATAGATTAAGCTCTGTACTTCATGGTGGTAGTTTATTGGTATGTTTATATTTGGTGCGTTGAATGCAATGGATAGTTGTTTCATTGTAACTGCCTCATCCACCCGTAGCCTACAGAAGTTTTAGCACCAAGACCTGAGTACTTTAACAACATTTCCAGCCAACTGTGTATCGATACATTACCTACCATTGTTCCTGTCCCACCGCCAATACGGAAGGTAAATTCTGTTCCTGCCGGCACAGCATAAAACTTGATAGGTGTAGGTGCGTAAGTATCTGTTGGGCTTTTGCCGTTCATGTAATATTCTGAAAAATGCGGATTCATAATATCAAGCTCGAGCCTGTCAATGTATTTAGGATATGCATCATAGAAGAATAAGTTTCCGCGATTCTCCTGCGTTCCGAATGCTTCGCAAAAAGTTTCACAACTCATGGCGGAATTTTCACAACCTTCAAATGCTTCCCGGATAATCAAGTGTCGCAAAGCGCCCTTAATTGATGAGCCGGGGATGTATGGAAAGCCATAAGGTTTGTGAAGAATAATCCCTGTCTCAAATACGCTAACCGAACCAAGACCTACAACCATACGCGAACCAAGTGTGGTCGTTAATGCTATTCCAGTTCCAGCACATAAATGCGATGTTTTCTGGCTCAAGTTAACAGCTTCTAACACGTTCATTTCAGCTGCAGAATATTTTTTTTCATCCCTGACTTTCAGATTGTCTGCAATGTACGCATACTTTTCAACTTTCAAAGAAGTATTTTCGATTTTATCATCCGCAATCGAAGACAGTAACTTTGATGTGTCATTGGGCAAATAATGCCCTGTGAGGCGAATATTGTACGCATCTTGTTTTCTTGGGTCTTTTCTACTTTGACGAAGATCAAAAGTCACTTTCTTCCCCGAAGAAAATCGGTCATTCTTATTATATCTAAACCAGTACTCTTTACCTTCGTCTGATCGTACAAAGCCGAATCCACTGCCATTACCATCTGGGTATGGTCTTACTGTTTTTATTACTCCATTCATGCATCACCCTCTATCAAGCCCGATGCAAAACGTCGAATCCAGTTAAACAAAGCAAGTACCTCTTTCGTTACTACTCGATATTGCACAGAGTCCAGACTGCAAACATAGGTTTCTAGCGTTGTTTTTTCTGGCAACAATTTGCACTCTTTGAGCCACCCGTTAATGTTATCATATAGGTGATCGTATGTCCCGCCTTTGTCAAGCATAAATGCAACAGACGCTGCAATTCCGTTCGTCTGCACCATACTTGGAAATTTTCTGCAATATGATTTATACTCTTTAAGTTTTACACCATTTGTTTCCACAACTCGTTTGACTTCTTTCAGTGCAAACTCGGCGCGTCCACTTTCAATTTTATTGCTTTGCATCTCAACTGTCTCCTTTCACGCTCACAGCAACAAGTCCCTTGCCAATCGTTGCATTACCGCCAATTTGAAGATAGTTCGGTATATGCTTAGCAAGCGTATCAACCATAAACTTGCCTTGCTCTGAGCCTGCTGCTTCTTTGGTCTCAGATTTAACGTCTTCAGGCAAGAACAGTGATGAAGACATAACTAATGAATATAGTACTGTTTCTGCCGGAAGCAGTTCTTCAGTGAACAACGCACCGTCAACAACGGTTCCTGTTTTGTTATCAATTCTTATACGTGTAATAATTTCTGTAGCATTTTGTGTTATATCAGAAAAGTTTTCATCATCAAGGACAATCAAATTGTTTTCAAGTAGAGTTTTCGCATAGCCGGATAAATCAAGCCACTCAGCTATGGATTTAGCAAGTGCAGTAACTTTTTTGTTTTGCTCTGCCGGATATGTATATTCCTCAAGTATGACATTATCCGAATCTATGAATAGTGCACTGCTTGATGCCAATGCTTTTTCTCCAACTGATATCTCAACATCGTCATTTTCAGTTATTTTGGCTATTTTGGCTATTTTGAAATCTTCAGAAAGTCTATTTAGGACGAGCGGACATGTTGCATATGCAAACACTCCACGAGCCGAACGCACCGGAAACAGTAATATTCGCCCGTCTGTGAATGTCACTGAGCCTGCGTGTTTGTCTCCGTTATCTGCTGGACCAAATGCGACATCGATAAAATCATTTGTGGGAAGCTCTATCTGTGTAAATGCTTCTCTTATACAACCTTTGATGCCAGACGATTCCAGCTTCGGAAATCCCGTAAAGCGTTCTCTCTGAATGGGTGAATCTACAATGCCCAAATCTGTTCCACTCCCTGCATGGAGTCCTGACAATGCTCTAAAAAACACTACCTTCGCTGCTGTAAACATAGATTATATTTCCCCTTTCACATTTCCTATATAGCTAATTCCAAATCCTTCTTTTGCACGTTCTTCAGTAATTGACATACCATGCAAATTTTCAATCAGTTTCGCACGACGTTCATGTGTAAAATTACGAAGCCTATAGTAGTAGACACTTCCAGCTTTTACTGCACGACGCATTGGCTTGGGTCTGTTATTTTTTATATCGTATCCCCCAACACAGTCATAACCGTCCACCGCCGCCGCGAGCAACTCAAGCCCATATAGCTTCTCAATATCCGGTTTCCAACCATGCTTAACAAAAATTGCGGGTGTTGCGATATATAGCCTAAATATATCGCCGTCAATCTGTGTAGAAATGTTGCTGTCAAAATTTTTATACTCATATCTGGCTGTCTTGTTGCGCGAGCCTAAGCGCAGTATTCCGTTGTTCGGCATTTTTTTATTAATCGTATCAACCTCAATAGCAAAACTTAAATCTTTGACGCGCGTCATGCTCACATTGTAAAGCATACTCTTTTCGGCTGTGCGTGTCTGCATATTGCGTGCTATTCCAATATGTGGCTCATTTTCACAAAAGTCGGAAATTTCGACACTTTCAATAGTTCTTGGCATATCTGAGAGATACAACCTCAATGTGTCAATTGATATCCATCTATCACTCGACGGTGAAACTTTGCCATCGTGATTTGCCCATAGGCAATATGGCAACTTATTACTCGATAGGCTCTCCTCATTTTTAAGACGCAATTGGTTAAGGACATCGTTATACCACACATAGTCCGCAGGCGCAGGAAAATGCAGAATATCATTGAGTAAAAGTGAATAGTGACCTATAGTGAAGCCGCTTGTCGGATCATTATCTTGACCCGCATTCGGAATCTCATCTGCATTTAGCGAAAGATATGAGCCGCGTAACGCACCTAAAAACACAGACGGATACGGTGGAAACATATCGGCAAGAAAGCTGTCCTCACCTTTTGTTGACGGCTTACCTTTGCCAAAATTAAGTGTATCGTTGGGTGTGATTGCTAATTTCATCTTGCGCCTCCTCTCGTGCGAGCAATAAATGCCACGGCGCTCAAGAGTTCTAGTATATTGGATAGTTCATCATTTGACACTTCGATTAGTGTGTTGACACTTTTAATGATCTCACATATAACCGCGTCTTTGTTTTCAATTTCATTTGGCAACTCTGCGCGGTTTAGAATGCGGCTGACTTCAAGTTTTAACATTTCACATTGCACAGTCGCAGGTGTTTCAAAAATTCGCCCAAATTGAGTTTGAAGCTGGTATACAAAGTTCGTGGACACCCTGTTTTCCACTATTACATCAACAAGATTGTGTAAGTGAAGCATACTATCATCATCGGCACCTAAGTTAAACGAATGTGCACTCCGTGTAATTTCACCGCTTCGTCTAAGTATTGTAAGACAGTATGCGTCTTTTTCGCCATTGTTATGCGCTTTTGCATACTTTTCAGCTTCACGCGCATGGCGCAATGTCTCTCCTAATGGCATCATTATGTGGGCAATTACAATACCTGCGGAAAACGTTGACGTCTTTCCGGTGTATTCAGAAACATCAATGGTTTCACGAAAAGATTTCCTAATATCTGACAATGTCATGAATACGTGTTCCACGCACATCGCTCCTAGGAAGTCATCGCCTCCTGCATATACTACAACGCCATTTCCGAGTTTTTCACTTACCATCTGTGACATTTGCATTGAAGACTCGCTTACTAACTCACTTAGTTCTTGCTGAAATTTTTGTAGATTCTTATTATTTATTTCTTCCGGCTTTGAAGAATATAACGCACCCATATTGTCGCCATCAAACACGACTAATGCGTAGTAGCTGTCCTCTTTTGCTTTTTGGGTCATCTGTGCTACTGATGCTATATCGGGAAAGTCATCATTAAAACTATAAAGTTTGGCGTCAGGCTCATCAATTCCGAATTTTAAACAGCGTTTTACAAATGCCACAGCCCCGATAGCCTCATTTCTACCAAGATATTTTAGTGGTATTTCCGGTAATTGCAAACCTTCACATTTCCTCTTCATGCTGTCACATTTCTCAGAGGAAAGACATTTTGCTGCATATGCACTTTCAGCTATACGTCTATTGTTCATGCATTGTCGATAAAATAATGCATTATGCTCCATGGTTAGCGCACACTTACGCCCGGCAACTTCTGAAAGTGGCGAAAACGCTCGTGTCGCTTTTGCACTACCCATTCGCTGCAAGGTTTCTAGAAATTTATCTCGATAATCGTCACCATCATTATATTCCGCTGCAGACCAGTAGAATTGCAAAAGTGTTTCGATTTGCGTCATAAAGTCTATTGTTGGTTCTTGTTTCCAATGTTTTAATACATTTTCAGCAATATTCCGCCATCGCTCTTTCAAGCTTGCTTCTAATTCATTTGCGAACTTGTTCAAATCGTCAATATTTTCAGAATCAACTATCGCCACAAACAAGTTTGGGTACGATGTTCGCTCTTCATTAAACTTAGGATAAAGTATTTCCGCACCAAGCATTTGTGCAGTAGATATAAGGTTTTTACAAAGATGTGATAGCAGATAACTTCCTGCATAAAGGTCTTGCAGTTTCCTTGCTTGCATGATAAGCGATTGCACAGGTCCAATTGTTGCTCTAAATAAATATTTTGTCACCGCACAATCCTCCTATACAAGTCATCAAGAAAATTATTTCGTTCGACTTCATCGTAATCTCTGATGCATTTCAAGCATGTTATGACGGCTGCTGAGTTCTCGTAGCCCGTCGTTGACATCAATATAGAAGACGCAAAACGTGATTCAGATTTTGTATTTCCAGTAAATACTGCATTGTGAAACTCATGCGTCGACAAACCTATTTGTTCTGTGATGTGTATAGGTCGTATATTATCGCTGAGAGGTTTCCAGATATAAATCTTCTCTATATGAGGGTAATTAAATGGCTCTCCTTCAGGCTTTGACCAAACTCCACAATCATCAACATAATAAACAGCCCCCATCTCTGATATTACCTTCAAGAGAGGGAGCAAATCTTGTAATTTTTCGACTTTAAAATTCACATTTCCTGCATCACCCGCGATGCTTTCTACAGCTACCGTTCCCATACCCTTACGGCTACGACGCCCAAATCCAATAAGAATTGTCGTCAATACGAATAAGCAAACATATTTGTAATGTTGTTCTTTGCTGACTCCGGAGTTTGTGATGATTCGCACAATAACTGTCGAGTTTTCTTTAATCGCTTCTGAGCTAAAAGGTCTTCCATTTCCATTATACTCATCATACAAAGCACGGTGTGGAACCATGTTCTCTTTGCCAACCACCTTTTCTTCTTCAACCACTTGTAGTTTCAGTTGTGATATGGTTGTCCTGTTTTCATCTGTGCTGCCGAACAAACGGCTTTCTGCATCGCGCAAACTCTTCACATTTGACGCACACTGAACAGCTCGCCAAATGTATCGCATTACACCTTTTATAGATGCTGCGCGCATTTCAGGATTACGCGTGTCTGCTCCGGCAATGAATAGTGGTGCAGTCGCTCTGCATTCTATTTCTGTTACAAGCATTCCATCCCTCCTCTTCTTTTTACTTGTTTCCCGAGCACAAATATATCCAAACACAGTGTTAGCTGTTTAGTTTGTATTCAATAAAGCACATATCGTCTCATTCTTATGGCTTGATGGGACCCCAACACTCATATTCACCTTTATCATTGTGTTGATATATATATACTGCTCCTTTGTTATAAAAATATCCACCAATGACCGCAGCTAAAGCTCCAGGTCCACCGTAAAATAGATGTACATCTACCTTGCCCTCTTTTGCCATACTATCGCGCATACATTCGATATTTGTAATCAGTTCGCGAGGCGTGTTATCCGAACATTTTTCAGGAAGTATAATTGTTTCTATACGCAAACCTTTCAACTGTGGCAATAAGCTTTCACGTTGAATTTTTATTTTAGCTTTTGCATCTTCTAAATTCTTCTTGCTCGTAATAATAAGCGCATAGGCATTTGTGCCCTTGAGCCTTCGATATTTGATTCGATAATAAGCTCGCTTTATGACTTTTTCCCAAAGAAAAACAACGACTATCGTGTAGATTAGACCGCCAATTGTGATAAAAGTCGCAACATTGGAAAGCGCATTCATAAAATTACACATTACAAAACCTCCTAATATTCACATTGAAACTGCTCTTAGCTACAAACACTATACTGTATTGAAGTGCAATTAACAAGACGTTTTGTAGAATTTTACATTAATTTTAATCTAAATTCTGAGCATTGTAAGTGCAAAAAAAACACCCTTGCTTTTCTTGCTGGTGACACCAGCGATGTACTAAGTTTTGCAAGGATAACTATGGTGGGAATTTTCCTCATGGGTAAGGTTAAGCACAATTCCTAATATTCTGGGCAATGACAATAGTTGGTTTCAATTCCTCATAGGCAAGGTTAAACAGAAATTGCAATTTACAAGATTGTGCGTAGGTCATGTTTCAATTCCTCATAAGTAAGGTTAAACTTGGACTTAAAGAGGGCACAACGGAGGCAGACTACACGTTTCAATTCCTCATAGGTAAGGTTAAACAACTGTAATTTCAAGCTTTATTCTTCGATTATACACGTTTTGAGCTTAAAAACAACACTTTTCAACAAAAAAATCCGTCATTCTCAAAAGCTTACGAATGATCTTAATCGCCTGCAACGCAAGGCTTTGCTGCACATTTACAAATATCTGACATCACTTCAAAAAGACTGACGGACTTTTTGACTCATAATTCCCGAAATAATTCAATCCCAAATGTGTAGTAACATTTAGGATTGAATATTAACAGTCTTATCCTACTTGGTAAATAAATGGTTTGTACGTGGGCGTTGGAACTTCATTGCCGCGAGAAAGACCTTCAAGAATGGTAAGAGTTTTTGTTTGTAATTATGCCTTAATATGTTAAAATAGCAGTAATCATCTCGTAAGAAAGGAGGTCGTATCAGTATGAAGTACATTTTATTTCACAGAGAACATCCGGTCTTAGCACTGGACGTTGACGAAGATACAGGAACAATAGCTAAGGTTGGAGAACAGTATTCTTTGGAGCGAATGCCGCTTGGTGTGCTTCAAAAAGGCAATATAGACAGAAAAAAACTAAATGAATGGTGGCTTGGGCGAAGCATTCCTGCAAGCCGTAGCGGCATACGCGATGCACTTGAGAAATTACGAATATCCACTCCACAACTACTTCTGACAAAGTGCTATGGATTAAGTTTGTCAGATCAGTATTGGGTACGACCTGAAGCATCAAACATAAAATGGGAGGACGTAAACTTCTTTGATAATCCTTTCTCCGATGATGTAGGAAACATTCTGTTTGGCGAAATTTTGGACAAAGGTGAGTTAAACCTAATGTCACCCGACAATACATCTGACGGGTGGTTAAAAAAGAAATGGGTTATATCCGACGGCAAGCGCCAGCTTATAAAAAGCGGTAGCAACCCTGCACAGCAAGAGCCATACAACGAAGTGCTGGCAAGTGCGATTATGCGGCGTCTTGATATTCCACATATCCCCTACACACTGACAGTTATTGATGATTATCCATACAGTGTATGCGATGACTTTATCACAAAGGATACGGAACTGATTCCTGCATGGCATATAATACAGACTCAAAAAATGCCAAACAATATATCATTATACAAACACTATCTGAGTTGCTGCGATAATCTAGGTATTCCCGGAGCTTCTGACTTTCTTGACCATATGTTGACTGTGGACTATTTAATCGTAAATGAGGACAGGCATTTTAATAATTTTGGTGTAATACGCAATGCAAATACACTAGATTGGATTAGCACAGCACCCATATATGATTGTGGAACCTCAATGTGGCATGATAAATTCACGCATTTGGTTAGATCTATCGGAAAGCTTCCAAGTAAACCTTTCAGGTCCACCCATTCAGAACAAATCAAGTTGGTGAAGTCATTCAAGTGGTTTAACATCAAGGCTCTTTTGGGGATTGACGAAGAATTTAGAGAAATCCTGTCAGGTTCACTCCATATAGACGAAGCACGACGGAGTGCGCTCTGTTACGGGATACAGAACAGAGTTAAACAACTCGGCGTGTATATAAGGGAGCGTTCATACGAAGCACGTTAATTACAACCTTAATACAATTATACTTCAATTGGGATCGGCACTATAACTCAAAATCACACCGTTGTCACTAATTTGTGACGCGGTGTTTTTTATTCCTCATAGGTAAGGTTAAACACGGAACCTGCTGTATACAAGGACAACATTGCTTGTGTTTCAATTCCTCATAGGTAAGGTCGATCATGCGTTTGTCGGTTTTTCCATATTCTGCTCTTGGTTTTCGACATATGTTTCGATACAACCCAAAAATATTCTGCTTTTATTATTTGTTGCTCTACATCACTTTTATTTACCACGTAGAAATCATCATAGTCGCAAGCAGTACGTGCATGTAGCAAATCCTCAATTGTAATGGATAGCTCTTTTTCGAAAATATTGTTTTTAATGTAATTTCTCCGAAAATGACCAATAAGTCCGGAGTGGCGTTTATAGTCAATACCTTCCAATGCCATTACGCTTCGCATCGCATTGAATATACAATAGTATGAGCGATTTGCTGCTGTTTTGTAATTTTCTGTTGCGAGGTTGTCTTTGGCTGATTTCAGACATTCTGCGGCTGTCACTAATCTATGCTTTGCTAAATCAAATTCATGCGCCATGCAAAACTCTCCCCTCGTCTTTTATATTCTTATAAAACGGTAATACATCCACCCATTTGTCAAATATCTCTTTGTTTTGGATATGTATCGAGGTAATTGTTCCATACTCAATATCCAGGTTACTAACACTTTCATATATCTCTGATCGAGTGGCGTTTAGCATATCATTGGCAATGCTTGTTATTATCATAATGTCTATATCTGATAACTCACTATAATCTCCTCTGGCATATGAACCATAAAGAATTACGCTGTGCAGTTTTGAGCCAAGCACACTTTTTGCATGCCCAGTCACCTCTGTTAAAATTTGCTCAAGTTGTTCCGGTTGCAAAGCTGTTAGCGCATTCACCAACACCACCCCATTTTCTGTTCATATTAGCTAAAGTATAGCATATTGCCGCATGTGAAAGCAAAAAATTTAAACCTTAACACATTAATGTTATTGCACAGCTACTCGCCCAGACAGCACAAATACGCTCAACAACTATGCCACCTCACTATCAAATCGCACGGTGAGGTGGCGTTTTCAAATCCTCATAGGTAAGGTTAAACTTGTTGCTCTTTGTATTTTAATCGGTTTGCTTACTGACTTTTCATTATGCTCGAAATTGGTCTAGCTATATTGTCAATGTTGATATTGGTACTACATTTACTCCGTCAGGTCTTCGGTGAGCGAAGCCATTACCTGTGATAATATTTAGAGATGTTGGCGGTGACGTTTTTGTTGTATCGATTTTATTTGCAAACTTCAATAAGCTTTTCGCAGCATCATCTGCTGCACGAATGCCTAACTTTACTTCAAAGGCACTCCATGTTCCATCTGCATACTCAATAATTGCATCAATCTCCAAATCCCTAGAATCGCGATAATGGTAAACACCTGCACCTAAGGCTTCCGCATACGCTTTTAAATCTCTAACGACAAGTGATTCAAACAATAGTCCGAAGTAATTCAAATCGGCTATTAGCTTATCAATTGACAGACCTAATGCACCTACTGCCATTGATGGATCTGCGAAATGTCTTTTAGGAGCTTTGCGGAGCATGTCTGACGAACGTATGTGCGTGTTCCAGGCGGGGAGATTATCAACTGCCATAAGTTTTTCTAATGCATCAAGGTATGTAGTAACTGTTTCATTATTTAAGTTACCGTCACTGCCGCCTGCGTCTTTTGCAAGGACGGTAACGGAGACTTCTGTGGAAATATTTCTCGCAATTGACTGAAGTAAACGCTTTACTTTATATGGGTCTCGTCGCTTATCTGACACACGACTAAGGTCTGCTTCAGCAATCATAGAAACATAATCACTAACGAATCGAAACCCTTCTGTAGCACTTTCACCGATTAGCCCGGGCCATCCACCTAGTATGATTTTTTCAGCAAACTCACCCAAGTCAAACCTTGCATCTTCTGACAATGGATGTTCACCTCTTAAAAGTGCTGCAAGACTTACTTCTCCTGTTGACCATCCTTTTTCGTATAATGACATGGGGTGCATTTTAATTATAGAAAATCGACCCGCTCCTGAGTGCCGCTTTGTGTCATCATCCGGTGTTGCAGAACCGGTCAAAATAAATTGCCCTTTTAACTTTCGTTTATCTACCTCGCGGCGTACATAATTCCATATTTCCGGATAAATTTGCCATTCATCAAGCAAGAGAGGGCTTTCTCCGGTAAGTACAAGATTGGGGTCAATTCCCATCTTTATTTCTATTTGTTTATCTGTATCTAGGTGCGCAATTGTCTTTGCTAGCTGTTTAGCTGTTTCGGTTTTTCCACAGCCTTTTGCTCCCTCGATCAGAACAGCTCCAGCACTTTCAAGGCGCTCTGCAAGCACTCTATCCATAACTCGTTTTTGGTATTTCATATAGCCTCTCCTTGTTATTTGCATTATTATATCATCGCAACCTGTAGTTTGCAACAAAAACAACCTGCAAAATATGCAGGAATCAGCCGACAATAAGTGCGTGCAACGCCAATAAATGTTATTGCACAGCTACTCGCCCAGACAACACAAATACGCTCAACAACTATGCCACCTCACTATCAAATCGCACGGTGAGGTGGCGTTTTCAATTCCCAATAGGTAAGGTTAAACATTGTTTCTCAAAGCTCAGTGCAAATAACTGACGGAATATGTTTCAATTCCTCATAGGTAAGGTTAAACAACTGTAATTTCAAGCTTTATTCTTCGATTATACACGTTTTGAGGTTAAAAACAAGAGTTTTCTGCAAAAAAGTCCGTCAATGTCAAAAGTCTCCACATAGCCATAATCGCTTGCAACACAAGGGTTTGTTGCACATCTTAGAACATCTGATGTCACTTCAAAAAAGACTGACGGACTTTTTGGTATAAAAAACCCGATTTTGATGGAAATTCCGCGTAAAACGACACAAAAAAAGCACCGCAAACCCTTGAAATATAAGGACACATCGATTGACGGACTTTTTTCAATAACAGAAAGTCTCCTATATGCTCATTTTGAGCACATGGAGACCTTCATGCTTTTGTCTTTATCACACTTATAGCCTGCTGAATCTATGTGGCTACTTATTACACTCTGTCTGATCACTTCAATAGCCAGTCAAGCACGTTTATCTGCTTGATGCCATTGTGTGATGTAAGAGGTGTATGATCCATTGTCAGGAGGTATTTCGGATTGTGGTCATTAATTGCATCGAGGGGAGCAAGCTCTCGTCGTAGAGTTTCACCGCTCGGGTCTATTACGGTATAGGCAACTTGATAATATTCCTCTCCCTCGTCACCGACAACAACAAAATCCACCTCTGTATTGCCAACCTTGCCGATGTAAATCTCATATCCACGGCGCAACAATTCAAGAAATACAACATTTTCAAGAATATGCCCCATGTCTGCCTTTTTTGTACCCAGCAACGCGTAACGCAGACCGATGTCTGCTACGTAATATTTATCGCCTGTTTTCAAATACTGCTTGCCTTTTACATCATATCTCCCGATTTGGTAGAGGATAAAGCTGTCTGTCAACGCGGTTAAGTAGCTCTCCACTGTGTGAACTGAAATTTTACGTCCTGCAGAAGTCATTGTGTCTGAGATTTTTTTGGTCGAACTGAGGTTGCCAATATTGTCAAACATAAAGCGGACAACACTTTTTAACATGGCAATATCAGGGAATCTCTTCCGTGCAACAATGTCTTTCAAAACAATGGTGTCATAAATACCTTGCAGGTATTGCCGTCTGTTCTTTGCCTCGGGAATTTCAAGTGCATAAGGGAATGCACTATTTTGAATATAGCTTGCATACAGGCGTTCAAGGTTTGTGTCATTTGGAAAATTTGAAGTATATTCCTTGAATGATAGGGGTAGCATTTTAATTTCAATATACCGCCCTGAAAGCAAGGTGGCTAATTCGCCGCTGAGAAGGTGAGCGTTTGACCCGGTGATGTAAACATCGCAGTTCTTTTTCACATACAGACTATCAACAGCCTTCTGAAAATCAGTCACTCGCTGAACTTCATCAAGAAAGATATACATCTTCTTGTCTGATATGATCCGCTCATTCACGAAATTATATAGCTGCCTATAGTTCTCAATTTCATCATACTCGCCTTCTTCTAAGTTGATGGATATGATTTGCTCGTCGCTTACGCCATCAGAGCGCAGGTAATCTTGAAACAATTCAAACAATGTAGATTTACCACAGCGTCTGATGCCTGTGACAACCTTGATTAACTGTTTATCCCGAAAATTTATGAGGGAGTCAAGATATTCTTGCCTTTGTATCATAGGGCTTTCCTCCAAATGGTTTTGATCTAATTGTACCAAAAGCATAGTTGAAAGTAAAGTTTTTGCAGCAGTTGTGCAAAAATTTTTGTTTACGCAATGTTTTTCGCGCTATTCGTGCAAAACTTGTATTGCTTGTCTATATCCTGAGTTCCGTCAAAGCAAGTATAAACAAAGCCTAGTGTTTGCTGGGCAAACCAAGGGAAATCGATACTTTTTATATTGACAATTGAACATGATTTATGCTAAGATGCAAGCAATTGAGTGGCTTCTTGTTAGGACGGTCGCTCCTCAAATCGTGATGATTGATAGAAGCGCCATGCCTTAACATTAGGGTGTGGCTTTTCTATCTATTGTAGTAGAAATAAGCCACGAACTGAACATCGGATAAAACCCAGAGAATAATCGCGATGATTTCAATTGCTAACATGTTCCTCCTTTCTGAGGAACAACCCAGCACAAAATGTACCCGCCACCGATTGCTATCAATACCATCGACAGTAATTATACTACTCGTGATTATTATACTTTAAAGTAGTAAAAATCGCGAGCTGCAAATGTTGTGCCAAGTATGACTTGGAAGGACATTTTGAGAGAATGTATATGTCATTTGGGGTCAACCCCCGCCGTCTGCGGACGGCACCCCCTTCGTGTGCGAAGGGGGCTTGGGAGATTCGCACTTGGTCATAGAGTTTTTGTAATATATGGTGCAATAATTTGCGTTATTTGCCTATGTTCCACCTGCATAAGTGAAAATAGTACGCCGCCTCACCGAAGTCACATGGTGAGGCGGTATTTTTCGATTCCTCGTAGGTAAGGTTAAACAAGAGGTAACCGCGATTGAAGTTCAATCACTCACGAAAGTTTCAATTCCTCGTAGGTAAGGTTAAACATTTTTTTTTTGAAAGGGGAACACAACATGGGAATTCGGGTTTCAATTCCTCGTAGGTAAGGTTAAACAACAGTGATTTCAGGCTTTCTTTTTTGATTATACACGTTTTTATGCTAAAAACAATAGCTTTCGACAAAAAAGTCCGTCAATGTCAAAAAGCTGCAAATAGCCATAACCGTCTGCAACACAAGGCTTTGTTGCACATTTATGAATATCTGACATCACTACAAAAAAGACTGACGGACTTTTTGGCTCATAAATCCCGATTTTGATGGGATTTTGGCATAAAATGCCACACAAAAAGCATCGCAAACCCTTGAAATATAAGGACAAATCGATTGACGGACTTTTTGATGGTTATATAATTGACAATCGCTATAACATAGGTGTGGTTAAGCTGTAAACAAAATTTGTGAATCTGTCAACAGCAAACACGTTTTATCTTTGAAAAAGTGTGAGTCAACACATTTTTATCCTTGAAAAAATGTAATCGATGGCGTTTAATCTAACGTGCCGAGAATTCCCCCATCCTCTGTAGGTGGCGGGATGAATCGGCACAAAGTATTTGTTGTCGTAAAGCTAATGTTGTAGTATAATTGATTCAGTCAATATATAAAGAAAGTGTGTATTTATCAATGAAATTAGACAATAATGCGCATTCAGTATTCTCATTACATTATCATCTAATCCTTGTGGTGAAGTATTGAAGCAGCATATTGAATCTCAAGGGGAGAAGTCAAATGAACAGAGCGTTCAAGTTTAGAATATATCCCAATAGTTCTCAACAAGAGTTAATATCAAAGACATTTGGCTGTGTGCGCTTTGTGCATAACCGTATGTTGGGAGAGAAGATAGAGTATTACAATGAATGTGGACAGTCATTAAGAGTAACACCTGCAAAGTATAAACGAGAGTTCGAGTTTTTGAAAGAAGTAGATAGTCTTGCACTAGCAAATGCACAGTTGAATCTTGAAATAGCATATAGGAACTTTTTTAGGAACAAGTCATTTGGTTTTCCAAAGTTCAAAAGTAAGAAGAATGAGAGAAGATCATATACAACAAGTTTAGTGAATAATAATATCCGAATTGACGGTGGTATGTTGATACTTCCCAAGTTAGGCAAGGTGAGTATAAAGCAACATAGGAGTATACCGGAGGAATATAAGCTGAAATCTGCTACTGTAAGTCAATCAGCGTCTGGTAAATACCATGTAGCCATACTGTATGAATACGATTATATAGTTAAGTCTAAACCAACAGAAAATATAGTTGGGCTTGATTTTTCGATGAAAGAGTTATATATATCAAGTGAAGATACAAAGCCCAATTATCCCGGCTACTATAGACAATCATTACAGAAGCTGGCACGTTTGCAACGCTCATTATCCAAAATGACGAAGTATAGTAATAACTATCGAAAGCAGAGAAACAAAATAGCGATATTACATGAACATATAGCGAATCAGAGGAAGGACTTCTTACACAAACAATCGAGGCAGATAACCAATGCTTACGATTGTGTAGCGATAGAAGACCTGAACATGAAAGGTATGTCACAAGCATTGAACTTTGGTAAATCAGTATCAGATAATGGTTGGGGGATGTTTGTATCATTTCTGGATTACAAGCTATGTGAAGAGGGCAAGGTTCTGATCAAGGTAGACAAATGGTTTCCATCAAGTAAGACCTGCTCAGTATGTGGTGCAATAAAGAAAGAGTTATCTATGTCAGAGCGAATCTATCAATGTGATTGTGGCAATGTTCTTGATCGTGATGTGAACGCTGCGATCTGTATAAAGAATGAGGCATTGAGATTACTTGCCGTAGCGTAAAAGAAATATAACCGTGGGACACACGGGGTTAGCTCGTTGATACTGATGGCATTAGCCATCTTGAGCGAGAAGCCCCCGCTTATATGTGAAGTATCTGTCTACAGATACGAAACAAGGCGGTGGGAGCATGTCACGTTGTTCATGCTCGATGTTGGTCTATTGGCTGCCAAAAGCAAATTGGATGCAAAGTCATTACTCCAGGGCAATTCGATCTTTGAAGAGTTTAAAGGGGCATTAACTGAACAATATGTTCAGCAGCAATTTTTTTCTAACCAAGATGTCCTTCCATATTACTGGTCATCATCAAAAGGAACTGCAGAGGTAGATTTTGTATTCCAGCATGGTATGCAAATCGTGCCATTGGAGGTTAAAGCAGAAGAGAATTTGAAATCAAGAAGCCTCAAGTCCTACGTCGATAAATATAACCCGGAATATGCAGTGCGAACTTCCATGTCTAATTACCGTAAAGAGGGCTGGTTCGTAAATATGCCACTTTATGCAGTTGGTTTTATTGAGCAAATAATATCCTAATGGTCTTCGCAAGTTAGCGTTTCAAGTGAATCTATGTATTCAAATCATATTACCTCCAGAATACAAATTTAAATTGGAACCTGCCTTATAACCCAAAATCACACCGTTTCACTAATTCTGTGACACGGTGTGATTGTTTTTATTCCTCATAGGTAAGGTTAAAAGTCTGCACATAGCCATAACCGCCTGCAACGCAAAGCTTTGCTGCACATTTTTGAGTATCTGACATCGCCACAAAAAGACTGACGGACTTTTCAACTCATAATTCCCGAAATAATTCAATCCCAAATGTGTAGTAACATTTAGGATTGAATATTAACAGTCTTATCCTACTTGGTAAATAAATGGTTTGTAGGTGGGCGTTGGAACTTCAACACCACTATCACGGGCTTCCTCTAACCACAGCTCTTGTGCAATTAATACTTCTTCTAAAGCTTGTTGCGGGGATGACCCTGCTGCACTGCAATATTTTAAGTCTGGAATATCCGCAATGAAACTTTCATCTTCTTGGCTATAGAAAATATTTATATGATAACCTCTCATTTCCTACCCCTCCATATTCAAATTATGTTTATCAACTAAAGCGAGAAACTGTTTTATTTGGTATGGTTTTGCTTTTCCATTATCATTTTGCAAGTTAATAAATTCCTGAATACCATCTCGCTTATATATTCGATGACTGCCTTCTTGTCTTGAGCAACAGAACCCAAAGGCTTCGACTATAAGCACTAAATCCAAATATCTCACATTCTTCTGACTCTGTACTATTTTACTATATAGTTTTCTTTTGTTCAATTACTTGTCCTCTTTTGATAGTGTCAAGTTTTCGTAGGATATTTTTTTAGTCGCCCAAAAGTGTTCATGTAAATAATTTGAGAAGCACTTGAGTTCCAGTTCTTTTTCCGTTGATTGGCAGTGCTCCAATAGCATCTG
>WQWL01000010.1 GCA_009785345.1 Oscillospiraceae bacterium | reverse complement strand
TTTGCTAAAGAAGGCAAGGAACGATACATCCAACCCTTGCCCTCTTTAGAAAAGAGGGTGCCGTCCGCAGACGGCGGGTGATTTGATAAGGCAAGATTCATTAAGTTGCTTGCATTGGACGGTCGCCCCTACGAATTAGCAATTATGTAATTCTTTACAATCAACTAAATCAATAGAGCTGGAGAAAACTATGAGCGATAAAATGAGACCATTACCTTTTGGACAACTTATGACGTGGGCTTTGGACGAATATTGGACAGAAGGTTCTATATTCGGTGTTCCCAAGTTTTTCAAATACAACTCTGATAATAATCACGAGATATTCGGCGAAAACCTTGAACTTCCATTTGGTCCGGCTGCAGGTCCTCATACACAACTTGCACAAAATCTTATTGCAAGCTATGTAGCAGGAGCGCGTTTCTTTGAACTCAAAACTGTGCAACAACTCGACGGTGAGGACTTGCCTGTCTCCAAACCATGCATATTGGCGGAAGATGAGGGATGTAATGTAGAGTGGTCTACAGAGCTATATGTCTCGCAAGCGCTCGATGAGTACATCAAGGGCTGGTTTGCAATAAAGTTATTAAGCCAAGAACTAGGACTCGGTTGTGACAAAGGCTTCGTCTTCAATATGAGTGTTGGCTATGATTTAGAAGGAATACAAACTAAGAAAATCGACAATTTCATTGAGGGGCTCAAAAACGCCGTAAACACCGAATCTTGGAATGAATGTGTACAATGGACGATTGGCAACCTATCAAAATTTGAAAATGTCGATAAAGACTTCGTCAATAGCATCTCACCTAATGTAAGCAACTCCATCACCCTTTCCACCCTGCACGGTTGCCCTCCGGAAGAAATTGAGCGCATAGCTACTTACCTGCTAAATGAAAAAGGACTACATACATACATTAAGTGTAACCCTACCCTGCTTGGTTATGACTATGCTCGTGAAACTCTAAACAAACTTGGCTTCGATTATATTACATTCGATGATAGGCACTTTAAAGCCGACTTACAATATGATGACGCAGTACCAATGCTAAAACGATTGCAAACACTCGCAGATAGTCTGTTCTTAGAGTTTGGTGTAAAGCTAACAAATACATTCCCTGTAAAAATTACTGAAAGCGAATTGCCCGGTGAAGAAATGTATATGTCCGGACGCCCGCTCTTCCCACTCTCGATTGAGCTTGCAAATAGACTTTCAAAAACATTTGACGGAAAATTGCGAATCAGTTTTTCAGGTGGAGCAGATGTTAGAAATATATCCGATATTATTGAAGCAGGTATCTGGCCTGTTACTATCGCAACAACACTACTAAAGCCAGGTGGATATATGCGATTACATCAAATCGCTGAACAGTTACGCAGTATAAACGATATGAATACAACAAATAATGTACATAATTCTATGTCAAGTAAAACCGCGCATGTGAATCTAGCCAAACTCCAAGCCCTTGTAAACAGCTCATTTATCGAACCGATGTATCGTAAAGCTACCGTCAAGCCAATTGAACGAAAAATCAATAAAAGCGTACCTTTAACTGATTGTTTTATTGCTCCTTGTCGCGAAGGATGTCCCTTTGGACAGGATGTGCCCGCATACCTTAAGCTTGCAGGCAAAGGAAAACATCTTGAAGCATTACGAGTGATAACAGAGAAGAATCCCCTACCCTTTATAACAGGAACAATATGTTCCCATCGCTGTATGAGTAAGTGTACTCGTTACTTCTATGACGAAAGTGTCAACATACGCTCTGTTAAGCTCAAAGCAGCTGAGGAAGCGTATAACGAACTAATGTCAGAAGTATCAAGTATAAAAAATGCTCCAAAAAGCAGCGATAAAATCGCAATTGTAGGCGGCGGTCCTGCCGGACTGTCTGCAGCATACTTTCTTGCAAAAGCAGGGCGTTCTGTGACTCTCTACGAAAAAAGAAACTCTCTTGGCGGCATCGTTCGCCATGTAATACCCGAGTTTCGCATTTCTGAAACTGCTATAGATAATGACATTGCTCTGATTGAAGCAATGGGTATTGAAGTAAAGCTAAATACTGAGATTGGCTGCATGAGTGGTCTGCGTAATCAAGGTTTCGAAAAGATCATCATTGCATCCGGAGCATGGTTGCCTATAAATATCGAACTTGAAGAAGGATTTGCTATAGACGCACTTGAGTTTCTGGCACATCTTAAACACGACGAAAAGATATCATCTGCTAATAATACTGAAAGCAGTATTTCAAGTAATATCTTCGGAGAAAATATTGCCATTGTAGGTGGCGGAAATACAGCAATGGATACAGCACGGGCTGCAAAGCGTATACGCGGTGTCAAGAATGTATCCATTGTATATCGTCGAACAAAAGTGTATATGCCTGCCGATATAGAAGAACTTGAACTTGCTATGTCAGAAGGTGTCAAGTTTTATGAACTAGTATCACCTAAGACATTGAAACATGGTGTGCTCATCTGTAACCAAATGAAGCTGGGAGAACCTGACTCATCAGGCAGACGCAGTCCGGAAATGACAACTCAGCTTGTAGAAATACAAGCTGATACAGTAATTGCAGCAGTTGGAAACAAAGCCTTTGTCTGCTCAACGCAAAGTAAAGCAGACGATATATATGTCATCGGAGATGCATCACGAGGTCCTGCAACAATTGCCGAAGCAATTGCAGATGCAATGGAATGTGCAACAGCTATTACAGGAAATATGTACGACAAGTACGAGAGTTTGAACTATGACAGTGATGATATGTCGGCAATTTTTAAAAAAAAGGGCAAGCTATACTGCACAGACTCCGACATATGTGAAAACGAACGATGTCTTGAATGTAAAACAATATGTGAAAACTGTGTAGATGTATGTCCAAACAGGGCGAACATCTCCCTAATAGTCGACGGTCGCCCTCAAATTGTGCATATTGACTTTATGTGTAACGAATGCGGCAACTGCGAAACATTCTGCCCATACACAAGTGCCCCATATCTCGACAAACTTGCGTATTTTGTCACAGAAGAAGATTTTGATAACAGTAATAACTCAGGATTCCTACCGTTAACGAATGGAATAATACGGTGCCGACTGGATGGTATAGTGACCGACCATAAAGATGGCACGAGTCTACCACAGGACATCTGGCGCATAATCGAAAAGTTTCTGTTACAGTTCACGGTTGACTAAAAAACGTATTAAACTTCGTCATTCCGTGCTTGACACGGAATCCCATTGATGAATGGTACGTATTATTCAGGGGATTGCAGCTCGGGGGCCGCAATGACGAACGAGGCATGAACAGTAACAGGTTTCTAAACAAACATATAAATTGTTATAAAATATTTTGACAGTTACTGAAATGTGTGCTATGATGCAAGCAATCGAGCGGCTCCTTTGCTTTAGGACGGTCGCTCCCATAGTTTCTGATTTTAAGTCAGGGGAACGCCGCGCTTTCAACATGAGGGTGCGGTTACTTCTTTTTAGTGAACTTAATCACTAAGTTGATAACCGCAATAATCAGCATTAGTAGCGCTAGCACTTCTAATATCGTCATGCGATTCCTCCTTTCGGAGGAGCAACCCCGCCGCTTATTGCTTGCTAACTTATGCTATCATATTTCTCTTACACATTTCAATAATCGTTTAAAGTGGCTATGTGTCTATATTTCACACTTTACAATTGAGTTTATGATGACTTTATCAAAAGCCGTACTGCTTCAACCGCTGTTTTAATCGCAAGAACTGGATCATGACACTTCGGATTTTCCAAGCCTTTAGCTTCACGCTCTTGATTCCAAACGGTACTTAGCACACAACCTGCTCTTGCACGTAAGATTTGTGCAACAATATACAGCGTTGCACTCTCCATTTCAGAGGCAAGACAACCAGCCTTAATCCATGCCCTCCAGTTTCTTTGCAAATCCTCACCGACAGGCATACGATCCGGAGAATGTTGACCATAGAAAGAATCCTTACATTGTACTACTCCAGCGTGCCATGTAACATCTAACTTTTTTGCAGCTTGAACAAGAGCGTTCGTTACGGATAAGTCAGCAATCGCGGGAAACTCAATCGGTACATATTCCCTACTTGTCCCATCAACACGAATCGCACCGGTTGCAACGACAACATCACCTCCAACTACTTGTTCCGCCATGCCACCACAAGTACCAATACGAATAAATGTGTGAACACCAGTCATAAACAGCTCTTCTACAGCAATAGCCGTTGACGGTCCACCCATGCCTGTGGACATTACCATCACAGTCTCACCCTCAAGCTCACCGAGCCATGTCGTGTATTCTCTGTTTTGACAATGAAAACGAGGGTTATCTAAGTATTGGGCAATCTTCTCAACGCGACCTGGGTCACCGGGTAATAATACATATTTAGCACCATGGGATCCATCGAAACCGATATGATATAAAGCTTCCATTAAAATTCACTCCAAAATTATTTTTATTTATGCTAAATTTTACCATTGCAATATACAAATAACAATACTTATATTTCCTTACTACTTAAAAGTGCATTCGTATTAAGGGGAATATGCAGAAGACTCACCAAGGAGAAATCAATCTATGGAAACTCAAAAAACAACCGGAACGAACACAGCCTCCCCCATCTTGGTTTATCTTGTAGCAATCTACACAGCTAGCCTGTTAACCGCCAATATTCTCGCAAATCACATGATTGTCGTTATCCACTGGACAACGACCGCCGGCATTCTGACATTTCCCATCACTTATATTCTTGCATCTGTTCTCGCAGAAGTATATGGATATAAATGGGCGCGCCGGGCAGCTTGGTTGAGCCTCGCACTCAGTGCACTTCTAGCACTATTAATCCAACTGAGCCTCCTGCTTCCACAACCGGAATGGTATGACAGCTCCGTTTTTGCAGAGGCGATTGGGGGAACTTGGCGCATTGTCGTTGCAAGTCTCATAGCATTTACTCTAGGTAAGTTTGTGAATGATAAAGCATTTTACCACCTCAAACAGGGACGTAAAGGAATGCAGGGCTTTACTTTCCGCGCTATGGCTTCGTCCCTCGGAGGCCACATTGTGGATACAACGATTTTCACACTGGTCGCCTTTGCCGGAGTGATCCCATGGGATGCCCTCCCCGCGATGATTATTCTCCAGGTATGTCTCAAGTGGGGATATGAGTGGATTGCTTTGCCACTTACAATTAAAGTTGTTAAATGGATTTCCAGAAAAGAGAGTGCTTATCGTTCTGGCACTTAACAGTAGTCATTGTATTATATATTTTTATCGCGACCCTCCCAAAAACAACAACCTGTGCAACTAATCCACACAACGACACACTATATGTTGTAATTGTCATTATCATTTTTATAATTTTTTATCTTGACAGGAGACATTTCGCAAGATACAATATCACCCGTGACGAGTTTGAGTCGATTATGCACAGTTATTAAACAAATGTGCATAATATTGTGTCATTTATCGAGGCATTTTACACCATAATCTGATTTTGTGCTTCGTTAATTGAATATATTTATATGGAGGAAATTATTATGAAAAAACCCAGCAAAATTCTCGCACTGGCATTGGCGCTAATGCTCGTAGTAGCAATGGTAGCAGCTTGTGCTGAGGAGCCAGCCCCTGTAGTAGACGACCCTGTAGTAGAAGAAACACCAGAACCAACACCTGAGCCAACACCTGAGCCTGTAGAACCAGAAGAGCCTGTTGAAGAATATGAGCCAACAGAAGAAGAAGCAACTGATGTTGACATTCGCATTGCTCTCGTTGCACACGGTCCGGAATCTATCCAATTTGACGGTTCCTTCAACGAAGGTGCATGGAATGGTATACTTCAATTCCTTGGAGCACATAACCTCAGTGATGACCACGCTTTCTTCTTCCAAGCACACGCAGCAGAAGATGCAGCACGCATTGACGTTATGGCTGATGCTATCGAGGAGTGGGGTGCAGACATTCTGATTCTACCTGGATTTGACTTTGCAGCATCAGTTTATGAAGCTCAAAGCTTATGGCCAGACACAATGTTTGTTATCTTAGACGCGCAACCAAACTTTGGTGATAATGAAACAGCAAACACAATTTCAGCCCTCTATGCAGAAGAGCAATCCGGCTTTTTGGCAGGATATGCAGCAGTCATGGAAGGCTATAGACAACTTGGCTTTATGGGCGGAAGAGCTGTTCCTGCTGTTGTTCGCTTTGGACACGGCTTTATTCAAGGTGCAGAATATGCAGCAGCATCTTTAGGACTTGACGCAGGCGATGTAACAATGAACTTTAACTACCTTGACACATTTGGTCCGGGTCCTGATGTTGTTGTAACTGCTAGTGCCTGGTTTGCAGGCGGCACAGAAGTTATCTTTGCGGCAGCCGGTGGTGCAGGTTTCTCTGTAATCGAAGCTGCGGAAGGTGCTGATGCATGGATGATTGGTGTTGACGTTGACCAAGCAGCTCACTCAGATAGAGTATTAACATCAGCTATGAAATCTCTCGCCATCTCAGTTAATGACATACTAAATGATTTTGTTGCAGGTCAGTTCCGTGGCGGTGGTATGATGTTGTTTGATGCAGCACTCAATGGTGTTGGTCTGCCAATGCAAACATCAAGATTCACAAACTTCACACAAGCACAATACGATGCAATACTCGCACAACTTGCAAACGGGTCAATAGTAGTATCAACAGCTTTAGTTGATAACGGCTTTGATCCTGCAGATAACATCGAATTTGAATTAGTTGACCTAACTTTCATTCCATAAATAAACTTATCGTGGGGAGCTATCGATTAGATGACTCCCCACAAACGCATTCAGTTTAACCACAATCGTCATTGCGGGCTCGATTCTAAATCCCCAACATATTACTTCAACTCAAGGGATATCGAAGCCTGTTCTTTATGTGATAAAAGATCAAGCTCGCTGTGACGGCTCAGAAAGGTTTTGTATTCATATGTATATTATTGAAATGCGGAATATCACAAAAATATTTCCAGGAATTATTGCAAACGATGATATAACCCTACAACTGCAAAAAGGAGAAATCCATGCACTTTTAGGTGAAAATGGTGCAGGAAAATCTACACTTATGAGTGTACTTTTTGGTTTATACACACAAGAGAGCGGAGATATATATAAAAACGAAGAAAAAATAAGCATTAAAGGACCAAACGATGCGACTAAATACGGTATTGGTATGGTTCATCAACATTTTAAGCTTGTCCACAATTTCACGGTATTAGAAAATATTATACTTGGAGTTGAGACAACCAAAAGAGGAGTATTGCAAATGGACAAGGCCCGCACTCGTGTTGTGGAACTTTCCGAGCGATACGGACTTTCAGTTGATCCTGATGCTTATATTTCAGATATAACAGTCGGAATGCAGCAGCGTGTTGAGATTTTAAAAATGCTCTATCGTGAAAATGAGATTTTAATATTCGACGAACCGACTGCTGTTTTGACACCACAAGAAATAGATGAGCTTATGAGCATTATGAAAGAGCTTATTGCCGAAGGAAAGTCAATTTTATTCATTACTCACAAGCTTGATGAAATTAAACGTGTCGCTAATCGTTGTACGGTATTGCGAAGAGGCAAATATGTAGGTACAGTCGATGTGGATACTACCGATGTAGAAACAATGTCAGAGATGATGGTGGGGCGGAAAGTCAGTCGCACTGTCGACAAACCCGATGCTAGCCTCGGTGATGTTGTTATGGAAGTGAGAAACTTAACTGTCAACAGTAAGCTCCACAATAAGTCGGTTGTGAATAATGTATCCTTTGATGTTAAAGCAGGTGAGATTGTTTGTATTGCCGGAATTGACGGAAACGGGCAATCTGAACTTGTTTATGCAATCACAGGCATTGAGCCCGCCTCTAGTGGCTCCATTAGCCTTAATGGCAAGCATATAGCAAATATACCTATTAGAGAGCGCAGTAAGGCGGGACTTGCACATATTCCCGAAGACAGACATCGTCACGGTCTTGTACTTGACTATAACCTTGCATACAATCTTATTTTAGAAAAGTACTATACACCCCGATTCCAAAAGAGTGGATTTTTACGTTTTAGTGAAATTTACAGCTTCAGTGATATGTTAATTGAGAAGTTTGATATACGTAGCGGTGAAGGCTCGCATACGCCGACTCGAAGCATGTCCGGTGGAAATCAGCAAAAAGCAATAGTTGCAAGAGAGCTTGATATGAACCCAAATCTGCTTGTAGCTGTTCAGCCCACAAGAGGCCTTGATATAGGCGCAATTGAATACATCCACAAGCAAATTATTAATGCCAGAACAAACGGATCAGGAGTGCTTCTCGTATCATTGGAACTTGACGAGGTTATGAATATCAGCGATCGAATATTGGTCATGTTTGAAGGTGAAATTGTAGCTGATGTTGACCCTAAGCAAGTGACATTTGCAGAGCTGGGTCTGTATATGTCAGGTGCGAAAAGAGATGAGGTGGCTGTATGAGAACTTTCATTCAAAGAAGACAAGCAGGTATACTCAGCTTATTATCTACTCTCATTGTTATAATTGCCGGTCTTACAATCGGATTTATTGTTCTGCTGATAAGTGATAGTGAGCAGGCTTGGACCGCTTTTTGGACTATACTGTCATTTGGCTTGCGTACTATGCGTAACGTGGGCGATGTTCTACTAAGTGCTACGCCTATAATCCTTACAGGTTTGTCTGTCACGTTTGCATTTAAAACAGGTTTGTTCAACATAGGTGCAGCTGGTCAGTTTGCTTTTGGCGGGTTTGTAGCTATATATATCGGTGTAGTAGGAGCTGACTACATTATCATGCCTGCTTGGATAAGTTGGACTGGGTTGGAAGCGATTCCTCCCATAGCGCCTCCTCTTCGCATCATACTGTCAATAGTTGGTGCGGCTTTGGCAGGAGCTTTGTGGGGAGCGATTCCCGGCCTGCTCAAAGCATATCGTAATGTTCACGAGGTTATAACCTCTATAATGACTAACTACATAGCCATGTATTTAATCAGTTGGATAATTCAAAATACTATTATTGATATTGCCCCTTTTACCACACAATCGCTCCCAGCCGACTCTAACTTACCGACCATGGGGCTTGAATATATTTTCAGAGAACCTCTGGGTGCAGGCTTTAGAACTTCAAATGTAAACATAGGCATTCTGATTGCTGTTGCTATTGCGATTTTGGTTTATATAATACTTAATAGAACCACCTTCGGATACGAACTCAAAGCTTGCGGATATAACAAAGACGCAGCGAAGTATGCAGGAATAAATCAAAATAAGAATATTGTACGCTCAATGATGATTTGCGGAGCCATTGCAGGCATTGGTGGAGCACTTAATTTTATGAACGGCACTGGGCTGTCTATGACTGCAAGTCCGGCATTAGCTGCAGAAGGCTTTATTGGTATTTCTGTTGCGTTTCTCGGGCTAACGAATCCCATTGGAGTTATTTTCTCGGGAGTGTTTGTTTCCTATCTGTTCTTGGGCGGAGCACGTATACAACCCTTTGGTTTTTCTCTTGAACTGGTAGAAATTGTCATATCTGTGATAATTTACTTCTGTGCCTTTGTTCTACTGGTTAAGACTAATATAGGCAAGCTGATTTTCCGTAGAAAGGATTAAGATATTATGAGCATGTTTTATTTCATAGCGCAATCGACTATGTTTTTTATGATACCACTTCTTATCGTAGCACTTGGTGGTATGTTCTCTGAAAGATCCGGTGTTGTCAACATTGCACTTGAAGGTAAAATGGTTATGGGTGCCTTTGCAGGCGTTATGTTTCTCAATATCTTTCAAACCCCATACACAAGTCATGGCATTTTACTTGTTGCTTTGCTCGTAGCCATGGTGACCGGTATGATGCTGGCAATACTTCACGCTTTTGCATCAATTAACCTCAAAGCCAATCAAGTTATAAGTGGTATTGCAATCAACATGTTTGCACCTGCTTTCGCTATTTATGTAGCGATGTTCTATTTAGATGCACAACATATTCCATTTCTCAATCAGTTTAGGATAGACAGTGTACCGATACTCGGAAGTATTCCATTCTTAGGACCACTGCTTTTTCAAAATACCTACATTACAACATTTTTGGGCTATTTGATTTTCGGCGCTTCTGCATTTGTCTTGTATAAAACTAAGTTCGGTCTTAGACTACGTTCTTGCGGTGAGCACCCTCAAGCTGCCGACTCTGTTGGCATAAGTGTTGCAAAAATGCGTTATGCCGGAGTGCTTATTTCAGGAGCACTTGCAGGCATGGGTGGTATGATTTGGGCTATTCCAATAGGTAGATTTGGTGGCGATGTACAAGGCTATGGATTCTTAGCCCTTGCTGTTTTGATTTTCGGCGCATGGAGACCAAAGAGAATATTATTTGCAGCACTATTCTTTGCGATTTTACAAACCATTGCTGTAAGTTTTTCTGCAATACCATTCTTATTTAACTTAGGCATACCGGGAGCTTTTTATAGCATGATGCCGTATGTCGCAACACTAATCCTGCTTATATTTACTTCAAAAAATACACAAGCACCAAGAGCTGTCGGACAACCGTACGACAAAGGCGGAAGATAGTATGAATAAATTCATACTACTAAAGAATGTGCCAATTGCGATCGATGGAATCGCAATTGATGCACACAACTAATAATCATCCTTTTTCATGACAGCTTTGTGCCTTAAAATCCGAAGGGAATGATTATTAGCCTGAAATTTGACAGTTCATGTGCAATGTGTTAAAATTTGTTGCATTCCAAAAAAAGAGTTCATGGTTTGAATAAATTCAAACATAAACTAGAGAATGTGCCAACTTGCTCTCCCTGCGGAAACCGCAAATTAATGCACGAAATGACCATTCCCTATTCTTGGTTATTTTGTGATTGAGCATTACGAAAGGAATGGTCATATTTATGTCCACAGCTACAAAAGGAAAAAAAATACCCCTTGAATACAAAGGGCACCCGCTAAGAAGAAAAGACAATATGGTATATTACGGTAGCATGTCTGATAAGTACATTATCATGCTTCAAATCACAGATACCAAAATGCTGAACGATTTGGAACTTGCTTCTCGTGTTCAAGTACAACTGCAATATACAGATCCCAACCTTAAATCGAGAGATCGAGTTGTAAAAAAGAGTGAAAAAACAAGCTTTTATGAAGCAATGGATGTCGCTGCAGTATGGCTAGAAAGAGCACTTGCGGCAGGCTAATCACAAAATAATAATTTATAAGCACATTTTAGCAAAACAGGGTCGTTTTGAACAACCCTGTTTTTTTGCATTATTCAGTTTATATTTATTGCAATAATTATTTCATATTTGCAATATATTCTCTTAGCCATGGACCTACTTCCGGATGCTTTAAGCCGAACTCTAATGTAGTTTCCATAAAACCAATTAGATTCCCTGTATCATAACGCTTTGCGTCAAAATCTACTGCAACCATATCTGCCACTTTACATAGCGAGTTCAAGCCATCAGTTAGTTGTATTTCGCCACCGGCGCCCGGCGGTGTCTTTTCTAGAATATCAAATATCTCTGGAGTAAGTACATATCTACCTAGAATCGCATAGTTTGAATATTTCTTTTCAATTGGTGGCTTTTCAATTACATCAGATACACGATAAATTCTATTTTCCAGTTCGTCTATCTTTAATGAACAGTATTTTGTGACAGCCTCATCACTCACCCACTGAGCACCAACGGCTGAAGCATTATACTTTTCAGCTGCATCGATTAGCTGTTTAATAACTGGCGTTTCGCCAACCATTATGTCGTCTCCTAATAACACCGCAAAAGGCTCATCGCCAACAAACTCTTTTGCACACCAGACAGCATGCCCGAGTCCTTTGGTTTCTTTTTGTCTAACAAAATATATATTTGCACATGTTGCCGGATATCTTACTTTCTCTAAAGTGTCAAGCTTACCTGATTTTTCTAAACTTCTCTCTAAGTCAGGTGCAAAATCAAAATAATCTTCTATAGCACCTTTACCACGATTAGTAATTATGAGTATATCTTCGATCCCGGACTCAATTGCCTCATTTACGATTATTTCAATCGCCGGTCTATCAAGAATTGGTAGCATTTCTTTTGGAATTGACTTTGTTGCAGGTAACATACGAGTTCCAAGACCTGCTGCTGGGATTACGGCTTTCTTTACTCTCATTTATTCCTCCTCAAACTTCAGATAGTTATGTGACATGAACTACTACAACCGCAATAATTTTGCCTATATAATCCAAGTTTCTTTGATAATTCAATTGAATGCTTGTATCCATCACGCTTCTTAAAGTTTGCTTCTAAATACTTAACGTCATATTTTTCAGCAGCTCTATGACCAATTTCATTAAGCAGTGTCGCATTTTTCAGTGGACTTACAGATAGTGTAGTAGTAAATATGTCAAACTTCTCATCTTTTGCTCTTCGAGCTGTTTCCTCCAGACGCAAACCAAAGCAGATGTCACACCTTATTCCTCTTTCAGGTTGGTCACGCAATGACGATACAGCATCGGAAAAAACAGCATTTTCATATTCACAATTAAGTAAATCGATTTCAGTAGAATAAGATACTTTTTCTAAAAGCCTTATTATTTCGTATTTTCTCTTTTCGTATTCGCTAAGTGGTTCTATGTTTGGATTATAAAATAATAACGAAACTTTATATTCATCGCATAACTGCTCTATTACATAACATGCACAAGGTGCACAGCAGCAATGAAGCAGGAGATTTGGTTTTATTGAACTAGCCACTAAGTTAAAAATACTTCTTTATTCTATCTGTTGCTTTGGTTACATCAACACTGATTGTTATCGTAAATTTAATATGTTCTTTTTGCCCAAAGTTATCACACCACTCAAAAAAGTCTTCTGCATCTGTGTCAACATCTCTGCCAATTATACTAAGAACGTTGTCAATAAAAATATGAGTTATATCATAGTTTGCTGAATATAGACCACAAATAAACCCTTTCATTGTATCATAACCATTAAGATTATATTCAGAAGCATCAATTAATCTAACCTTATGCGGAATATCATATGTCAACTTTGCTCTTCTCTCTATACAAACAATGTCACCACGCTCATTTTCGACAGCGTCGTGTACCAGTTCGATTAATTTTTTTGTCTTTCCTGAGCCTTTCGAACCCATAATTAGTCTTACCATATATATCGACCTCCAAATAATATTTCGCCATTCTGTGGGTCGTCGCGGAATCCAAGAACTCTATGCTTACTAGATTCTGCGATGACCCGCAGAATGACGTTAGTTTTTCATAGACTATTTGATGTTACCTTTTATATTATTATAGTCCAAGAATACTGAATAAGTTTTTCTTATATGCCTCAACTCCGGGTTGACCAAATGGATTAACTCCGGAAATAAGCGCTGAAACTGCTACTGATCTCATAAAGAAATAAGCAAGTGCACCAAATGATTTCGCAGACATTTCAGGCAAACATAATTCAAGCACCGGTACTCCCCCGTCTATATGTGCTTTTTTCACAGCAACTGATGCTGATTCGTTGATTTTATGCATATCGAGACCTGCAATCGTACTAATCTTATCTTTGTGCAAGTCTCCACCCGGAACTAAAGGATTCACTCTTGGTTTTTCAAATGAAACAAAGGTTTCTAATAGCGTACGCTCACCTTCCTGAATTAATTGACCTAGTGAGTGTAAGTCCGCTGAGTAATCTGCATATGCCGGGAATATGCCAATGCTTTCTTTACCTTCACTTTCGCCAAAGAGCTGCTTCCACCATTCTCCGGTGTAGCGAAACGCAGGCTCAAAACATGCAAGCATTTCTATTTTCTTACCTTTTCTATATAAAACCTGACGTGCTGCTGCATAAAGACATGCTTCTTCTACACCGTTTTCAAATTCATCCTTTGCACCAGCCATAAGTTCATCAATATCTATTCCGGCAACAGCGCAAGGCAATAGCCCCACAACTGTAAGAACACTATATCTACCACCCACTTCCGGAGGCATTTCCAGATATGCGTATCCTTCGCTCTCTGCAAGCTTTATTAGCGGAGAACCAATATCTGATGTGACATATAATCTATCCTTCAAACCTTGAGAACCATACTTCTCTGAAAGCATCGATTTGAAGAAACGTAATGCAATGGCTGTTTCAATTGTTGAACCAGATTTTGAAACAACATTCACAGAGAAGTTTCTATCACCAATAAGTTCTATTATTTGCTCAAGGTATTCACCTGAAACATTGTTACCCGCAAACAAGATGTCAGGTGTTTCTTTGGGCAGCATGTTATAGTTCGGCGAAATAATATACTCAATAGCAGCTCTGGCTCCCAAATAAGAACCACCAATACCAAGAACGACAAGCACTTCTGATTCGTTTTGAATCTTTTCTGCAATATTTTTCACTTGTGTTGCAAGTTCATCGTTGTAATTTGACGGAACTACTGTCCATCCGTTTTCATATAGAGTGCTTAACTCTTTTAATGGTTTACTTGTGTCAATTGCACGTATTTCGTCTTCTGATAGAAATCCTAATGCACCGCTAATATCAACTTTTACCAATGTTTATTCCTCCAGAACATCAATTTCAATTACTGTTATTTTGTACGAATAAATAGTTCATCGCTTATATAAGATAATAACATTACTTAGCTATTTATACAATGCTTCTTAGTATATTTTTAATTGTTTCGTATTAATAAGTTTCTGCCATTTTCCCAAAGTTTTGTAGGTTTGGAAAGCCCCACTGACGTAGAACTTCAAAAACACCGACTGCGACAGCACTAGATAAATTCATACTACGTGCTCCATGAAGCATTGGAAATCTTACACATTGCTCCGGATTTTTGTATAACAGTGCTTCGTCAAGACCTATAGTTTCGCTCCCAAAGAACAAATATGAATTATCCTTATAATTCGGCTCTGTATAGATATGGGGAGCGTGTGTTTCAAAGTAGTAAAACTCAAAGTCTGACGTATCTGGATATTCCGTTTCTGTACAATCCAAAGAAGATGAGCAAAGCTTCCCCCCAGTAACAGCATTAAAAAATTCATGAATATCTTTATAGTACGTAATATCTAATTCATGCCAATAATCAAGCCCTGCTCTTTTCAAGTGCTTATCCTCAATTTCAAAAGCCATCGGACCAACAAGATGCAATTTTGCACCCGTTACCGAGCATGTTCTTGCAATATTCCCGGTATTCTGTGGAATTTGCGGTTCCACCATAACAATGTTAAGTGTCATTGTCTGTTTATTCCTTTCGATCCAAATAATCTATTCCATAGGCTTGGCTTCAAACAATTACTGCAGTTACCACATCTAATCCTTTGCTTTTCACCAAAATAATTAAGGATATACGAACGCAAACATCCTTCAATCTCGCAGTATCTAATCATACTGTCAAGTCGTTTCACATCCTGCCTCCGCACTTTTCGTTGCTCTTTTTCAGCCAGAGCCGTGTTTTGTCCGGAATCTTGAATCATGAATTCAGCCGTTTTAATATCATCTTCAGAAAACAACAAAATACATTCTGACGCTTTACCATCTCTACCGGCTCGACCTGCCTCTTGATAGTAATTTTCGAGATTCTTCGGCATATTGTAATGTATTACATACCTAACATCCGGTTTATCTATTCCCATACCAAACGCATTAGTCGCAACAATAACCGAGGTTTTATTTTGTATAAAATCATCTTGACTTATTCTACGTTCTTCATCTTCAAGACCGGCATGATAGCGTCCGGCTGAAATACCACGATGACGCAAGGCTGCACATACTGAATCCACCGCTTTCCGAGTCGAACAATACACAACACCACATTGATTGCTTCGTGTGGCAATTAGTTCGTAGAAATATTTTGATTTATTTTCCGGCTTTTCAACTCCAAAATACAAGTTTGGTCTATCAAAGCCAGTGGTTAGACTAAGGGGATCATTTAACTGTAGTAAACGTATGATATCGTTTTTTACATCACCTGTTGCCGTTGCCGTAAACGCTCCTACTATCGGACGAACTTTGAGTTGTTCAATAAATTCAACTATTTTAAGATAGCTTGGTCTAAAATCTTGCCCCCATTGCGAAACGCAATGAGCTTCATCCACAGCTATAAGCGAGATTGGAGTGTTTATAGCAAATTGTAAAAAATCAGCAGTACCTAATCTTTCTGGAGCAACATAGATTATCTTATACTTCCCAACCCCTACCCTACGCAAAACTTCACGGTACTGTTCTTTTCTTAATGAGGAGTTGATAAAAGCAACAGGTATATCGCCTTTTCTAAGCTGAAATACCTGGTCTTTCATCAGTGATATTAATGGAGAAACTACAATTGTTATACCGGGCATTAGTAATGCAGGAATTTGAAAACAAATCGACTTTCCCGCACCCGTTGGCATGATACCCAAAACATCACGCCCGGATAAGAGCGCATCAATTATTGTATCCTGTGAAGGTCTGAATTCAGAATACCCAAAATATTTCATTAGCGCATTTAGCGCATCATGTTTTGTCATATTTGTGCTCATAAATACAATACCTTTTGAAACAAGAGAGCATTGTTCCAGCGCCGAGATAGATTCATACTATATTCGCGAGTATAATCCCTAATAGAAATCATTGATTAATATGATAAGTCAAATTCAACGAACGCCCTGACGAAATAAAATTATTTCGCATGGGCGTGATTGGTGAAAGAACAGTTATCGTATCTACTCAATTTTACTTATGGGTTGATGACGTAACAATGTGGTTTTTAGCCTATTTAGCTGAGGATATCCACTGTAGTCACCATTCATTCGCTTAACCAATAATTCTGTAACACTTTGAGCAATTTCAACCAAAGGTTGTAGTACGGTAGTGACTGGTGCATTAAATACCTTCGTGATTTGCTCTTCGTCATAGCCAACGAAGTATATATCGTCAGGGATTTTCAATTTTCGTTCATAAGCTGCCATAATTGCACCAACTGTGATATCATGCGAACTGACCACTACAGCTGTTGGAAGCGGCTTCATATTCAACAGCTCTATCATCTCACGATATCCTGTGGCGATATCGTATTCACCGATGCGAATAAGGCTTTCGTCTATCGGCAAATTATAATCCGCAAATGCTCGTTCATAGCCTAGCTTTCGTTCGTAAGCCGTTGTGACCGTAGGTGGTCCGAGAATAATGCCAATACGCCTATGTCCATGAATAATCAATTCTTCTACAACATCGTGCACTGCGTTAATATTGTCCGTCACTACACTATCTAAGCCTGGAACATTCCTGTCCATCAGTACAACCGGAATTTTCAGCGCAGTTAATTCATCTGCAGTCACTGTAGTTGGTACTGCTACAATCCCATCTATACTTAAGGCTTGCAAAAACTTAAGCTTGCTTATTTCCTCAATTGGATCATCATGGTAACTACATACGATCATGGAATAGCCGTGGGATTTCAAAAGTGGTTCAATATATGCACATATGAGAGAAAAAAACGGAGTAAATAGAGATGGCAATAATATTCCGACAGTCATGGTCTTATTGGTTTTTAGAGATCTGGCGGCATAGTTTACTTTATAGTCCAGTACTTCAATAGCTTCTCCAATGCGTTTACGATTATCCTCTAAAACATTTCCGCCGTTTATGTACTTAGAAATCGTCGCAATAGACAGACCTGTATATTGAGCAACATCTTTAATTGTGGTAGCCATAGATTGAACTCCTCCAGACGTGGATTATGAACATTCACCACTGTATTTTGATTATATCTTTAGCGAAACGTTTTGTCAACGAATACAAAAGCATTACATAAGCACAAGCATAATTTACAAAACGGGCTTAACTCCCCTCATTCCAATGACTCTATAAAATCAGGCGATTATGAAGTGTATTTAGGATTCTGTCTGATTTTTAAACAAATATATTAGGTTTTCGATTCATTTTTTGTTGACATTTTTATTTTAGAATGTTATAATTACGCAAGCGAAACGTTTCGCGCATATTGTTATAAGGTTGGAGAGTTTTGCCATGGGAGATATCCGGAATAGTCCATACATCTTAGAGATGGTCGACATCGACAAGCGCTTTCAAGGAGTCCATGCACTGAATAATTGTTCAATCAACTTAAAAGCTGGTGAGGTTCTCGCACTAATGGGCGAAAACGGTGCCGGCAAATCTACTATGGTCAAAGTTCTCACGGGGATATATAAGGCTGATAGCGGTGATATTCTGTATTTCGGCAAAAAAGTTGTATTTAAAACACCTAAAGCTGCACAGATTGCCGGAATATCCATCGTTCATCAAGAATTGAACTTAATGAACCATTTAACAGTAGCACAAAACATCTTCATAGGCAGAGAAGGCAAAGGTTTCTTTTTAGACGAAAAGAGCATTGTTAGGAAATCTGCCGAGCTCTTTGAACGTCTCGGAGTGTTTATTGACCCCAATGAATATGTCAAAAATCTTACTGTAGGTAAACAGCAGATTGTCGAAATTGCAAAGGCAATATCCTTTGACTCAAAAGTAATTGTATTTGATGAACCTACTGCAACACTCACAGATACAGAAATCGATGTTCTCTTTGATATCATTAATGAGCTTAAATCGAAAGGTGTGGGTATTATATATATTTCACACCGTCTTGACGAGATCAAAAGAATTACTGATAGAGTGACAGTCTTGAGAGATGGAGAACTTGTCGGCACCAAAAATACCGCAGAGCTTGAAATTCATGATGTCATTCATATGATGATTGGTCGCGTTACCTACGAACCACCAAAGCAAACAAGCTCTGTTCCGGAAGATGCCCCTGTAGTTCTCGAGGTTGAAAATCTAAATTCAAAAGATGTACACGATGTCTCATTTAAATTGCATAAGGGAGAAATTCTCGGATTTGCCGGCTTAATGGGTGCCGGAAGAACAGAAGTCGCCAGACTTATTTTTGGTGCAGATAAAAGAACACGTGGCAATATCATAATTGATGGGAAAGCAGCTAATATCAGATCACCCCATGATGCAGTAAAAAGAGGCATTGGCTATCTTTCTGAGGATAGAAAGCGCTTTGGTCTTGCTGTTGATATGAGTATATCCAATAACATGATACTCGCTTCTCTCAATGATTATACAAGTGTCGGTTTTATCAATGAAAATAAGATTGCGACAACTTCAAATGAATATGTTGACAAAATTGATGTCAGGACACCTTCGATAAGTCAGATTGTAAAAAATCTATCAGGTGGTAATCAACAAAAAGTTGTTATTGCTAAGTGGCTTATTAGAAACTGCGACATCCTTATTTTCGACGAACCAACCAGAGGCATTGACGTTGGAGCAAAGAGTGAAATATACAAATTAATGAATGCATTGGCAGAAAACGGTAAGTCGATAATCATGATATCATCTGAGCTTCCAGAATTATTGCGAATGAGTGATCGAATCTTGGTGATGTGTGAGGGTTCACATACAGGTACTCTCCCCATTGAGGAAGCAGATCAACACTCTATTATGACTCTGGCAACACTTAATTCTAGCATAAACCATACAGAAGAGGAGATTAAACAATGAACATAAGAATAAGAAGATTTCGATTAGAAAGTTTCTTTGCCCTCGGTGCACTAACTATCCTATGTATAATCTTTTCCATCTTTGCTCGAGGTTTTAATCAATGGGCCACAGCACTGAATATTTTCGCAAGTTCGTATGCCATTGGTTTCCTCGCTATCGGTGTAACCTTTGTTATTATAACTGGCGGAATTGATCTCTCAATTGGTACGGTTATGATGAGTTCAGCATTAATTGGTGGTTTTCTTTATCAAAACGGTGAAGGCTTGCCTCTGTGGATTTGTCTAATTATTATTGTATTAATCGGCACTGCATTTGGAACGCTGAATGGATTAATGGTCACAAAACTTGAACTCCCTCCTTTTATTGCAACTTTGGGTACTATGATGGTTGCTGCTGGACTCGGCTCAATTATTACTAGTGTTCAATCTCAACGATTTCCGGCTCCAATAGGTGATAGTTGGTTTACTCGAACATTCTTTCGCATCGACAATTTTCCTGTCGGAGCTATATGGCTCTTCTCCTTCCTGATAATAGCCTTAATTGTGCTTAATAAAACAAAGCTCGGGCGCTATACATTCGCTATTGGTAGCAATGAGGAAGCCGTACGCCTTTCCGGTGTCAAAGCTTCAAACTGGAAATGTATTGCATACGTAATTAGTGGATTTTGCGCAGGTTTTGGTGCGATTTTTCATGCTGCCGCTGTCACTACTATTGTCCCAAATACTGGACAAGGTACAGAGTTACAAGCGATTGCTGCCGTTGTTATCGGCGGTACATCACTAAAAGGTGGTTCTGGTTCATTAACAGGCACAATTATAGGTGTATTCTTTATGAGTGTTCTGCGCATAGGTTTACAAGGAATGGGTATTAATGCCGCCAGCCAAGTATTCTTTACCGGGATTGTCGTCATCGGAGCAGTCTTGTTTGATATACAACGCACGAAACGAGCAAACCAGGTAAGGAAAGTAAAACCGGTTGTTCAAAAAGAAAAGTAACAGAAATAAGAAAGGAAAAACAAATGAAAAAATTTATTGCAATTCTCCTAGTGATTCTACTAGCGACAGCATTCCTAGTAGCATGCAACGACGAACCCGTCGTTGAAGATCCTCCGACGGTTGAAGAACCTGAAGTAATCGATGAGCCTGAAGTAATCGATGAACCAGAAGTTATTGATGAGCCTACAGAAGTTGAAGAACCTAATGATGACGTTGATGTTAGCTATGTAGCAGTTATCTCTAAAGGCTTCCAACATCAATTCTGGCAAGCAGTTTATGCCGGTGCACGTGCAGCTGGCGAAACTTACGGCGTTGCTGTTTCTTTCGACGGTCCTCCAAGTGAAGCAGACATCGGTCCACAACTCGAAATGCTTCGCAGTGCTCTTGCACGAAATCCTGATGCTATTGCATTTGCAGCACTTGATACAGAAGCTGCTCTTGCAGAACTTGCAGATGCGTACAATCGCGGCATTCCAGTAATCGGATTTGACTCAGGCATTCCGGATGCACCTGCAGGTCAAGTTCTAGCAACTGCTGCAACTGATAATATCGCAGCCGGCGCAGTTGGTGCAGACAACATGTTCCCAGAAATTCAAGATGCCATTGCAGCTGCAACTGAAGATGCTCCAGTAACTATTGCTATTCTATCTCAAGATGCTACTTCTGAATCTGTAACCGGCCGTACACAAGGCTTTGCAGAAAGGATGTATCAACTTGCAGGTGGTGTAAATGACAGTGTTGCAATCGTTGGCGGTCTTGGAAGAATTAATACAGGTGATACAGATGCTGCTGTTATTATTGATGTAACTGTTGGTGCAACACCTGAGATTGCTGACATGACAAGTGCTGCTCTTGGTGTACTCAACACACCAAATCTTCTTGGCGTATTCTGCTCAAACGAAGGTGCTGTAATGGGACTACTTGCAACTATCGGTGCAGGTACTAATGTTCCTGACGGTGTTATCCTTGTCGGTTTTGACGCAGGTTCTGCACAAAAAGAAGCTGTTGAAACAGGCCTAATGTTCGGTTCTGTTACACAAGATCCTTTCCAAATTGGTTACCAAGCTGTATCATTGGCAGTTCGCGCTGCACGCGGCGAAGCTGTTCATGATGTAGACACAGGTGCGCAATGGTGGAATTCAAGCAATATGCATAACCCTGATATTGCAATCCTGCTTTATGACTAATTATTAATACATAATATTATAAGTCTAATACGGTTTTACAAAACGAGAAGCAAGAGGGATGGTGGTGGACGCCATCCCTCTACGCAGTTCACACTGATGAACCACTGATTAAACGCATCAATACATAAATTATGAGGAGTTGATTGCGCTATGCTAAAAAATATCCCTTCTATTCTTACACCGGAACTATTAAAAACACTTATGGAAATGGGACATGGAGATGAACTTGTTATTGGCGATGGCAACTTCCCTGCTGCTTCTCATGCCCAAAAATTGATACGCTGTGACGGACACGGTGTACCAATATTATTAGATGCAATACTAAAACTATTTCCACTAGACCGCTTCGTTGAATGCCCTGTTGCACTAATGGCAGTCGTAGACGACACAGATGATACTGAACCTCCAATTTGGAATACTTACAGAGAAATCATCAAAAATCATGAGCCTGTTAATAATGCAATTAAATGTGAAGAGCGCTTTGCTTTTTACGAGCGCGCAAAAAAAGCCTACGCTATTATCGCTACAGGTGAAACCGCCCTGTATGCAAATGTAATTTTGAAAAAAGGTGTTATAGAGGGCTAATATTCGTTATGTCAAAATATTAGTAATCATACTATAATAGATACTATAAAATAAATGAAAGAATATCAACATAAATAAGGAGAATATCAAATGACTTATCCAAAAATTGGCATTCGCCCGACAATTGACGGACGTTGGGGTGGAGTTCGCGAATCTCTTGAGCATCAAACAATGAGTATGGCAAAATCAGCAGCCAAGTTAATTAGCGACAACCTCAAATATGCAGATGGTACACCTGTCCAATGTGTTGTTGCTGATAGTACAATTGGTGGTGGCAATGAAGCCGGTGCATGTGCCGAAAAATTCGCGCAAGAAAATGTAATTGGATCATTAACAGTCACCCCCTGCTGGTGCTATGGTAGTGAAACTATGGACCTAACATCAGACACAGTAAAAGCCATATGGGGATTTAATGGCACAGAGCGTCCCGGAGCTGTATATCTTGCAGCAGTTCTTGCTGCCCACGCACAACGCGGATTGCCTGCTTTTGGTATTTATGGTCGTGATGTTCAGGATGCTGGCGACACTTCAGTTCCGGAAGATGTACAAGAAAAAATTCTCCGTTTTGCACGTGCTGCTATTGCAGTTGGTCAAATGAAAAACAAAGCATATGTCGGTATTGGTTCAGTATCCATGGGCATTATGGGTTCATTCCTAGACCCTGATTTTATGCAAAAATATCTTGGCATACGCGCCGAATGGGTCGATATGACTGAAGTACTGCGTCGTATTGATCTAAATATTTATGATCCGGTCGAATTCAAAACTGCTCTCGCATGGGCAAAAAAGAATTGTAAAGAAGGTTTTGACCCAAATCCCGAAGAAAAACAATTCACTGCCAAGCAAAAAGCCGAGCAGTGGGAATTTGTTGTAAAAATGACACTGATTTGCCGCGATATTCTTCTTGGCAATCCAAAGCTGGCTGAAATTGGTCACCATGAGGAAGCTCTCGGTCGCAATGCTATTGCAGGTGGCTTCCAAGGACAACGTATGTGGACAGATTATAAGCCAAATGCAGACTTTACAGAAGCAATCCTCAATTCAACATTTGATTGGAATGGTAATAGACGTCCAACAATTTTCGCAACAGAAAATGATGGACTTAACGCTGTGTCCATGCTCTTCTCACATCTAATGGACGGTGCAGCTTCAGTGTTTGCCGATGTTCGCACATTTTGGAGTCCGGATGCTGTTGAACGTGTAACCGGATGGAAACCGGGTGGAAAAGCAAAAGATGGATTTATCCACCTAATTAACTCCGGTGCAGCTGCTCTTGACGGCAGTGGTGGCGCAAAAAATGCAAGCGGTGAAAGCACAATGAAACCATGGTGGGATATGAGCGAAGGCGACGTTAAATCCTGCCTCGAGAAAACAGCTTGGTGTCCCGGTAATAAAGGCTACTTCCGCGGCGGTGGCTTCTCATCAAAGTTCGAAACCGAAGGTGAAATGCCTGTCACTTTGCTACGCTTGAATCTAATTGATGGGCTTGGACCAGTTATGCAAATTGCAGAGGGCTATACAGTTGACTTACCAGAAAAAGTCAATCATACCCTTCTCTATCGCACCGACCCAACATGGCCATCTACATGGTTTGCTCCAAGGCTTACAGGTAAAGGTGCTTTCACTGATGCGTATAGTGTAATGGCAAATTGGGGCGCAAACCACGGTGCATTCTGTTATGGTCACAAAGGTGCAGATGTAATAACTCTATGTGCAATGCTACGAATTCCTGTATCTATGCACAATGTATGTGATGAATATGTATTCCGTCCACATGCATGGTCAGCATTCGGCACTGAAGACAAAGAAAATGCCGATTACAGAGCATGTGCAACATACGGACCATTGTATAGATAGAGTTGTTCACGGAGCAGCCATCTCCACTATCACTCACTATTCAACAAAACCGTTTTGTAAAATACCCTCTGTCAAGTAGACAGATAGGATAAGTAAAATTCAGCTAGCCGACCGTATATGATATTATACGGTCGGTTATTGCGTTGAACAGACCAAATGCAAGAATATTCAAAAATATATACAAATATTGGCTGTTGTGTTAATATATATTCAAAAATACAAATATGGAGGTTCAATATGAAGAACGCAAAACGCTTATTCCGTACAGCTATCATCCTAATGTTAATAATTAGCCTGATGATGCCTATGTTTGCAAATTCTACAGCATTAGTTTCGGAAGATTATTTTGAAGAAACCCAAGCTTTTAGCGCTAATTCCATTACCGGAGAAATTATTGTTCCGGCAGACCCTATTACAGGGCATTTCGGAGGTTTTAATTCCCATCGATTCACTTCCACCGTCGAACATGATGTTTTTGAAGATGTTGATGACAATGGATGGTTTTGGCAAAGCGGAACTGACGGCGACAGCACAGCTGTGAATTGGGGGCATATTGGGGGCGCTACTACCGCTTTTGTTCAGAATCCCATAGAAATCTACTTTACGGCCGAGCAAGATGATGATGCAAGACCGCTACTTGTATTCAACGTTGAAACTGATGTCGCAGATGCAAGTACAATGTTGCTCGTGCATTGCACTGCCGATTTAGGCGTATATGACGTTTTGAACAATGCTGGCGCATTAAGTACTCCTCTCGCAGGCAACTGGACAGGATTCTGGGGTCCGGTCGGTGGACATGATATTTCAGTCGGCAATCTTGCACCTCCTTCTGCCAGCAACAGAACATTCCACTTTTTGACAGATAGAATCGGCAGCTACACTATCACAGTGGCTGTTGTTGATGCTGCTGACAATGCTGCATTGTTGCTAGGTCCCGAAACAATCGAAATTGAAATCACCCCTGTTCCGGTTGTCGGCAATGCGGCTTTGCAACAGAATCTCGAAAGAGGTTTTGATATGTTTGATTTTGCTAATAATATAACCAGACCGGTATTTAGCAATGTCGCTGCAAGAATGAGAACTGAAACAGTTTGGGTAGAAGTTCCTATAGATTCAGATTTTGACGGAGAACGAGATCTCATGCGCGCTTTGATCAGAAGACCCGTTGAAACATTGCCCGAACGCGGCGGCTTGGTAGTTCCATCACTTATTTCAATGTCACCTTATGCCGTTACTATGGCCAGACCAACTGCCGTTGCTTTTAGTACTCGCGTATATGATGGCTTCCCTGATGCTGGTTTGGCACCTACTCAATTCTCTCACGCAAGATTTTTACCGAGACCTGACGGTGTAGCAGGAGCACTGACTGACTATAGCCATTGGCCAAGAATTTTTGGTCCTGAAAATGACAGAAGCTATGCAGCATTAAGGTCTGTTACATACAGACGCGTTGCTACCACTACAGAAGCCTTGGGTCCGGAAGCTCATGTAGCGCGCTACGCTTTGCTTTTAGAGCATGATATGCTTATGCGTCAAGATCATGAATATACCGATTGGCACAGAGTTAATTTCCATTTCCTCCCTCCGGCAAGAACGCCAATCGGCACGCAACGCGACGGTACAACGAATACTTCCGCTAGCTTTAACGTAGGTCCTTGGACTGCGGGCGATTTTGTTCCTCATGGATATGCTATGATTCAATGGCGTGTTATGGGAAGCGAACACTCACAAGGTATGTTGCAATACGGAATGTATCAGGAAAACCTTGTCGGTGCCGCCATAATTGACTGGCTTAACGGCAGGGTACAAGGCTTTACTGATCCAACCGGCACTATTGCGGTAGAAGCTTACTGGGCCACAGGCTATGCCGGAGCCGGCGGTACTTCCTATGATGGAACACTTCCTATTGCTGCTGCTGTAACAGGTGTAGAAGGATTAAGAACAATTGTTCCATCCTGCCCGGTTACCAATGCATATAATTACTTTAGAGAAAATTCTACTGCTGTTGCCCCGGGTGGATGGCAGGGTGAAGATATTGCGTTTGTAACATGGTTTACCTTTGGTCGTGGCTGGAATCTAAATTCTCTGGTGCATCCGAATGCTGCAATTTGGGACAACTGGTATGACTGGATACATTATCTTTCATATGAAAATGATGTAATAACGGGGAATTACAATCCTTGGTGGGATGAAAGAAACCAGCTTTCTTTCGGATATGATATGCGTACGGATATCGGTGTTATCATGGATCACGGTCTTCAAGACGGAAACGTTAAATTCAGGCATACGTATTTATTTAACGAAATGCTTAAATATTATGGAGTAGAAGTCGTTAAAAGCATTTTCCATCAAGGTGGACATAGTGCGGGTCATAATAGAGCAGGCAGCTGGTTTACCGTACCTGTTAGAGTTGAATGGTTGGCTCATTTCTTATATGGCGTGGATAATGACATTGTAGAGAGAACACCTAATTATTCCGTTGAAAGTAACAGAGTTATGGGTCAGTGGACTAATTCAGATGAGTGGCCAAGAGCTACTGCACATCAAAGATTTTATCCAACAGGCGGTAGAGCAGGTGAGCTGGCAATGTTGCCGCAAACTGCCGTTTCACCTTTGACTTATAGAGATGTTTTTGTTCCAAATTTGCCATATCCTGTTTTCGATTACCATGCCGTGGATGCAAACTTCCCCGCAAACAGAGCTCATATTCGCAATGTCGGCTATCAAAATGCAAATGGTTGGCTGCAAAATGCTCTGATACTTGGTGGACACGGTGACCACATAGGCGTTGCTAATCCAAATGTCTGGACCGGGCGTGTTGATAATAGAGCTGACCTCAGATGGAGAGAATGGCTTATCGGTGGAGCAACGTGGGATGTCACGGGAGCAAACGGCTGGATCGGTCAAAACAGAAGACTCCTTACAGCAAATGCAGCAGTAACAAACTCCTTTGACTTTGAAAAAGAAATTGAAGATCGCTTGCTGTTCACCATGGAACTTGAGAGCGACCTTCACATCAGCGGTGTTATAGCTATGACAGCTGAAGTTGCTGCAAGTCAGGACAGGGGTGTAATTTCCGCTATGCTGTTTGAATCTGGAACTATACGTGGCGTGCCTGATAGTACAATGATAGTCGCAAAAGGTAATGTCAATGTCCGCAATCCAAATCCGGCAGGAACGCTTGCATTCCAAGTTCCGGGATTATCAAACATCGAGTATGGTGGAAACTGGCATCCAAATTTCCTTTTCCAACCGACAGATATTGTTCCGGGCAACTTCTACTCATACACGTGGGAAATGGATGTAACCGAATATACGTTTACTGAAGGAAATACAATAGGGCTTATTATATTTGGCTCCTGCCCTGAAACTACTGTGGTTCCGAAAGACGCTGCTGATGCGACTACATTCACAGTTAACATAGGACCAAACACCTTCTTGCAACTTCCGGTGGTTGGCTATGTTCCCACACCGCCCCCTGTAGAGTTTAACGGTACCAACCCCAACAATCTGCGTACCTTGCTTGTGGACTATGACGCAATCCTCTCAACCAGAAGCAATTTGGGCATCTTCGTACAACACAGCCCGTTTGTAATACCTGCGGGCAGAACGCTCTATGTCCAAACTACCCTTAACATTCAGGGTAATGCAGAAATCATCGTAGAAGGCAACCTCGTAGTCTTGGATGGTGGACGCATAAACAATCAAGGCGGTTCAGGCGGCACAATAACAATAGCTCCCGGCGGCTCGCTTGTAAACAATGGACGGGTAGAAAATGTAACTAACTCCACTTTCATAAGTAATGGTACCATCGTCAACAACGGTATATTCCAAGTTCGTGCAGGTACTACATTTGCCAACAATGGTGAATTGATAGGCGAGTTAACTATCCATCGCGATTTCATTCCTGGCTAAATCAGCAAATCTACAGTAAATGCAAGCGTAGTATAAATGCAATCGTGCCGATTCATCCCCACCCCGAGTGATGTGATGGATCGGCACAACCCGGCATTATCACTGAATGTTACAAGTCACAGATTAGCCGTAATCAAGCGGTATGTCTCGGATTTTTCGCGTATGTAGGGCGATGAGACCCGTTCTAGCGAAAAATTCGGGACATATTGCTTGATGGAGGCGGATTTTATGCATGGCACAACCCGGCATTATCACTGAACAACAGTCCAATAGCACAATAAAAATAATCCTTGCATTTTGCACACCTTTTTGTTAAAATGTTTTGGTGTCATTTTGACACATTATATCTCACACGGAACCTGATTTTCCGCTTTAGTGCTACGTTTTTGCGTAGTTGGCGCGAAAAGTTGACGGCTTCGGAGGAAGGTATAACGGGCACTGTGTAAGTGTACCCAACCTTAAAAAACAAAATTTTGGAGGAAAAACAATGTCAGTAGTATCAATGAAGCAACTTTTAGAAGCTGGTGTTCACTTTGGACATCAAACACGCCGTTGGAACCCTAAGATGGCTCCATATATTTATATGGAACGTAATGAAATCTATATCATAGATCTTCAAAAAACAGTTAGAAAACTTGAAGAAGCATATAACTTCGTACGTGATGTTAGTGCTGATGGCGGTAATATCCTATTCGTAGGAACAAAGAAACAAGCTCAAGATGCAGTTAAAGAAGAAGCTGAACGTGTAGGAATGTTCTTTGTAAATGCACGTTGGCTCGGTGGAATGCTCACAAACTTTAAAACCATGCGTATGCGTATTGACCGCCTAGCTCAATTAAATAAAATGAAAGATGACGGAACATTTGACATTTTGCCGAAAAAAGAAGTCATCAAACTCACAGGTGAAATAAACAGACTGGAAAAATATCTCGGTGGCGTTAAGGAAATGAAGAAACTACCTGCTGCCTTGTTCATTGTAGACCCACGTAAAGAACGTAATGCTATTGCCGAAGCTCGTAAACTCGGTATTCCAATTGTAGCAATTGTAGATACAAACTGTGACCCCGACGAAATCGATTACGTAATTCCCGGTAATGACGACGCAATTAGAGCCATTCGCCTTATCGCATCTGCAATGGCAAATGCAGTAATCGAAGGTCGTCAAGGCGCCGACGCTGCTGTTGAAGAATCTGAAGAACAAGTACGTGAAGAAAAAACTGTTCCTGTCGAAATACCCCCTGTAGCACCCGCAGCACCAGTAGCTCCACCTGCTCCGGTCGCACCAGTTGTAGAAGCTCCAGTAGCACCTGTCGAAGCAGCCGAAGAAGCAACTGCAAAGAAAACAACCAGAAGAACAACAAAAAAAGCTGAAGATGCTCCAGCTGAAGATACAGCAAAAACAACTGAGGAAGCCACAGAAGAGAAAGCTACTAAAAAAACAACGAAGAAAACTGAAGAAGTGACCGCTGAAGATACTGAGTAAATAGCAGAAAGGAATAATAAATTATGTCATTCACAGCTCAAGATGTAAAAAAACTCCGTGAAATGACCGGAGTTGGTATGATGGATTGTAAGAAAGCTCTTACAGAAACCAATGGAGATATGGACAATGCTGTCGCTTACCTCCGTGAACAGGGTCTTGCAACTGCTCAAAAAAAAGCTGGAAGAATTGCTGCAGAAGGCATCGCATATGCAACAGTTATTGATAATGTCGGCGTTGTTGTCGAAGTTAATGCGGAAACAGACTTTGTATCAAAAAACGAAAAGTTCGTAAGTTTTGTTGAAGGTGTAGCAAAATCTGTAGCCATAAACAATCCTGCAGATATTGAAGCACTGATGGCAAGCAATTATCCCGGCACTGATAGAACAGTTACCGAAGAACAGCAAGAAATGATTCTTGTCATTGGTGAGAATATTTCTGTTCGCCGCTTTGATCGCTATACAGAAGGCTTTAATGTTCCCTACATTCATGCAGGTGGAAAAATCGGCGTTCTTGTAAGCCTTGATGTAAACGGTATCTCTGATGAAGCTGCCCTTACAGAACTTGGTAAAGATCTTGCAATGCAAATAGCAGCAATGCGTCCGCTATACCTCAACTCTGAATCTGTCGATGCTACTGAGATTGAAAAAGAAAGACAAATTCAACTCAACACAGCAATCGAAGAAAATAAAGCCAAAAACCTACCTGATGACAAAGCAAAACAAATTGCTGAACAAATGGTAAAAGGTCGTATGAACAAGTTCTTCGAAGATATTTGTCTGCTAAATCAACCTTTCGTAAAAGGCGACAAAATTACAGTTGAAGCTCATGTTAACCAAGTTGCAAAAACACTTGGCGGTGACATTAAAATCAGTGCATACACCCGCTTTGAAAAAGGCGAAGGCATCGAAAAGAAAGAAGACGATTTCGCAGCAGAAGTCGCAAGCATGGTAAAATAATATTTGACAACACGCATATAATACTAAACACTTGTGTTTATCAAACGAAGTCCGCGAACGTTGCGTTGCAACGAATCGCGGACTTTGTGACATTCGAGGATTAGGACTAATCAATCAGTAACATCGACATATTCATAGATGTTTTGAGGAGCTTTTACACTAATATCGCCAATTTGCTCAGCAGTTTTAACTATTTCGTAGTATGCCCTGAATGTTTCCTCGGTACCTACGATTGTGATGTCTGTTGTAAAAGCCAATGTATAGCTGACAAATGTGTGATTACTGCCAAGTTCTACTACAAAAGCTATCGGTCCAAAAATCTCTATCTCTACACCAGTAGCTCCAGGAATATCAGCTCTTAGTCTAAACGAATCTATAATTGCATCCATTATGAAATCAAAATATTCTGCATCGCTGTATAGTACAAAATTTATCTCTCTTTGTCCACGCCTGTTCCCTTCACCAATCCCATCAGTAATTATGGGAATCAAAGTCACATCCGGCATCTCCGCATACATAACACGTAAGGCAACATCTAAATCGGAGCTGCGCTTATGTTTACTTCCATCAAAATTGAAAAACATAAACTCATCATAATAGTAAACATCTAGCTCATTTGTATGCCCTCCTGTGCTAAGCGAAATCGATAATTGCATATTAATGCTGCCGTCTCCCTGCTCTGCTTTTCTTATGACCCCTTTATTCTCAATCTCTATCGGGTCACCATCTCCGGCAAAAAGCACCATTAATTCAACAAACGAAAATTCAAACGAACCTGCATCTCTGATGTTTTCATTCATAATATACCATGCGTCAAAAGCGGACTCATTTGGATCATAGTCTATTTCAACTTGTCCACAGGATGTCAGGCTTGCCACCATTAATATGGAAAGCACCACAATAAGCAATATTTTCATAACAATGACCACATCCCTTTCAATGATCTCGTAATACTGATCGCGGAAAATATACCGCAAAGATACTGTACTTTTAAGCGGTGATTAGTATAAGTAGCATTAGGGGCTATCGTCGAATGACATCAAGTCCTTGATGGCCAATAGCCCCTAAAAACTAACTTACCTTACTCTATCTGAGCAAGTTTTTCACATTATCTTATCAGGACGTCAGATATTGTGAATGATTGATACTGTGGATAGTCAGGCAACCTTAGACCCAAAACTTCAACGAAGTTCGTTCCAGCACCTAGCACAGCTGCACCGCCTTCTATAATCAGCGTATTTGTATCAGCTGTCGCCCATGCTGTGGTTGTGCCGACTTTTACTGGGAGCTCAACGTCGTTAACGAACGCAGTTGCACCCGCTGTTAGTAATAGTGAGTTAAGCACTGCAGCATTTTTCTTCTCGAATCTAACTACAACGTCATCACCTTCAACAAAGAGTGTTCTGTTCCAGTCAATGCTGCTATACCCGTCAACTCTAAAGAACTCGAAGCCAAATGCTTCACCGTCTGCGCTTCTTGCTACTATTCTATAGAATTCTTCACGTGGGAATGTATATGCAGGGATGTGAAGGATGTTCTCGCCAAGTTCAAGATCTTCGAAGGTTATAAACGGATCAGCATGACTGTGGTTTCTGTCATAAATGCTGACAGTTATTGGACCTTCCACCACATCAAGTTCATGGTGTGAAATAGTCAACTGTAAGTTCATGTCCTTGTTAAATCTATATGGAGAATACATATTGCGTGCCAATGAATGTCCAGGAGTTGTGCCTGCTGGATTCCCTGGGTTGTATGGCAGTGTCAGGTACAATGGCTTTCTAACGTTAACAGTGATTTCTGCGTAAATTGAATTTGGAACTGCAATGTTATCGTCTTTTGCCGTTGCCCTCAATACGATTGTACTGCCTGGTTCGTGACCACGAAGTGTGATAAAGTCAAATGTGTGCCACCATGTGCTGCCTGTGTTGTTCGGTGTGCCACGAGGACCATTGGAGTTGGCTACATGACCTGGGTTATTAACGCCACTTGTGATCGTTACTTCTTCTACATCGCCACTTTCTTTAGACCAGATGAGTATGCCTTTTCCATCTGCGGAGAACGGCTCTGCCCATGCAAATACTTCTCTTATACTGTATTGGGCTGTGCCTGTTGGAGCAACACGTCCTGGAATATCGATTGACGCACCGTGCGATATGAAGACTTCCTCAACAGGAGAATCTCTGTCAGTCCAATAATCAACATCATCGCCGTTCGGACCGTGGTATGCCGGGACGCTTCCTATGCGGACAAATGGACGTCCTGAGTATGCCCATGCTGTAAAGAACGGCGTACCTGTAGCGGTTGGTCCTAAGAATAGATCTACTGTCACTCTTACTCCATCTTCCAATACTTGTGTGGCTGATGTAAACACTTCATGTGCCATGATTTGTGAAGTATATGTCCATGTCTGGACTGTACCACTGACTATCATACGCGCTGTGACTTGTTGCAGGAGCTTTGTGTCATAGATTTCAACGACAGGACGTACTAGTCCGGGTGATCCTTCATCGTAGAACTTGATATGTGCCATGGCATGTTCGTTTGCATTTGTCGCCATATCAAGACCAAAGGAGTGGAAATAAGTTTCTACCCAGTGATGGGTGTCGCCTGCGCCGATTGCTCTGTTTGAGAAATATTGATCGCCGGTTCCCGCCCATGGTTCAAGGTATGGACGTCCTGAGTTGTTTGAATTGCGTTCAAACGGAAGGTTGTCAAACATTTCTCTGTAGCCCCAGATCCAGTACTTGATACTCGGGGTATATTGGTTAATGTTTGGACCTGCACGAATGATACCTTCAAGGTTTCTTAAGTTGACAGCACCATACCAATCGGCTTGTGGTCTTCTGTTAAGATCCGTAGAGAATGTTGTCAGATTGCTGTTTCCAGGTAAATAGCGAGTGGTATACCACTCATAGAAGTGTTGCCTGTTGATTCCACCGGTAACTTGATTGTATGTTTGACCTGTTCCTGCAAACTTACGATCCCTGATCCATTGTGGCAAAAAGTCTTCTAGCGGTACATTTGCTGCAAAGTTGAATCCACTGTATAGCAGTACATCTGCACTCGACCTGTCATTTGATGCCTCACCTCTGTTTAAGTCAACTGCTACGTTTGGAGCAGGCCAACCTTGAACCATACAGATTTGGTTATTGTCGATGTGCTTCATGCTACCATGACCCCATTCGCTCACTTCGCCTGGAGCAAGTGTGTTACATACATAAAACTCATACGTTCTGGCTACCTGCGCTGGATTGTGCACTGTGATTGCCATGTCAACTGCAGGCGAGTTAGGTCTTATGGTGTATTCGATTGTATACTCAAGACCCGGGCTAAAGGGAGTAAAGTCGCCACCTATATGTATGTTGTTTGATGAAGGTACAAAGCTTGCACCAGTTCCGGCTGCTACTGGGACATTTTGATCGTTAACAATCGTATGTTTTATAGATACCGCACCGTCAGGATGGTTAATAATCTCATAATCGAATGGTGTCGTCCAGACATGACCGTGTTCACAGCCGTCAAACACCGGGAATGTGCCACCCCATACGAGAAGCCATCCAAGTAGGAATGTTCCGCCGCCGACTGTTGTTGGCGGGTAAAGTCCTCCGGGAGCATTGGTTATATTGTAGTTCGTTGCTGCTGGATTTGTATAGAATGCATCATGTCCTGTTGGCTTAAATTCAAATTCTAAGAAGCGAGCAGCATTGCTGGGAACTATCAAAGTTCTGATCCACTTGTTTTCAATTTCATAGGCAGGGAATCTTCCCTGTACAACATAATTTAGTTCCATAGATCCAAAGCCAGCTGCGTAAACAGGACCACCGAATTGTCTACCATCTGGTGCAAAAATTCTTGTTCCAGTAATATTACCGGAGTGACGTACATCACCACTAAGTCCACCAATCAACGGATCTTTAATACCGTCATATTGCTGGTAATATACATCGTTATGGTTGAACAATGCATAAGTTGGTGTTACAACAACGCCACGATCCCAATCTGGATCAAATCCATCCGGCCATGGAGTAACAATCGGATTTAAAGTAATTGGGATATCAGCAATCTCTGTGTTACGGAATCCATTTGTTGAAGATAGCAAAACACCTACTCTGTCCGCTGCCGGTTCAGTCGCATGCGCAGGGATTCCGGTTCCTGTGTTCCACAGATTCCTTGTTCCGAAGCCAACAAGTGCACCCTCTAGTACACTAACATTTGCATTGACTAAGTTAATCGGGAATCTATTTTGATTATGCAACACTATTGTGTAGTTATTTCTAAAGTATCCGATTACATTGTCACCACGGAAAACATTCAAAAACGGTACGTTTCCGCCAGGTGTTTCTGAATAGACACCATTAAAGCTAAATATTTCTCTTACATCGTCTGCTGTCAACACTGTTCCGGTCATTCCGGTGGATGTTTCATGCAGAGACTGGAAGTAAGCGCTTCTGTTTTCAGGTGTGTCAGGCTGGCTGTCATCAATCAGATCATGGAATTTGGCCATCCATGGAGCACCTGTGGGCGAGTTACGTGTGCGGAATCTTGACTCTTCAGCTATTCTTGTGAATGCTAACGGTCTGTCAAAAGACAACACTAGCTCGTGTCTACCGCTTATCGCTCTGACAAGCTCTGCATCAAACAGGTCAAAATCTGCTGCCGACACAGTTGTGGCTGTAACTGTTGATGTAACATTTGGCGTACCATGTTGTCCTGCTGCATTGATGAGCCCTCTTAGATTACCATGACCCCAGTTAATCGAGTATTCTACGCCCGCTAAAATATCACCGTTGTAAGTAAGTATGAACTCGCGTCCATTTCCATACCCGGAAGATACAGGGTGATCTGCACTGAGTTCAAATGAATGTGACAAAAGCAAGTTCGGATTATCCCCGGCTGCGACCAAATTGTGAGCAGTACCGAGTGTCGCATTCGCAGCATTTCCTCCTGCAAAAGGTCCATTGAGTAGATTGTTATTCCACGACATATTTTGTCCGGTATTATTCGGAGTCAAAGTTATTCGTTGATTAAATCTAACATATATCGATCTGCTGTCTAATACTCTAACTTCTTCCAGCCCAAGATATGGCTGTGGATTAGTAAAGGTTTGCGGACCATACGCTATGCTGATGCCTGTTAAAGGTTGGTCGTGAATATCACGTACCCATACATCACCACTTTGCATATGCTGATCTTCTTGATGGAAATAGTAGTATGGTATAAAATCTCTGTCTCTAAAATTAAATGCGATTGTCCCGCCAGCAGGATTGAATCTGATGTTTCCTGCTGATGGTTCAGCCAAGTTAGGCGTTGCACTGCCAAGCACCAGTTCGAAGGATCGATTATCTTCCCTTATGTATATCCTGCTCCCTACGCCTACAGGCATTTCTTTGTCATCTTGTAGCCATTGACCATCAACCTGCATGAAGTATGTCAGGTAGTTTGCTCGCGCAAGTGCCAACATTTGAAAATGAGAACCTACCTCATTGTTGAGATGCACGATAGCTACTCTATTATTAACGATATCAACTCCGGTAATTGCAAAAGGTTCAACCGCACCGGTCGCACTGATGTCTTCAGCTGTCGGAGCGGCTTCCGTTGGAAGTGCTGCTGCAACGGTACTCTCACCAAATACACCTGGAAAAAGCGGCGTAAATGACAGTACCATCATAATTATTAGCAATATACTGATAGGCTTAGATATTTTTTTCATAATTTTACCTTTCTTGCCTCAAATTTCGTTTCATCTCAAATATGCAGATGGTTTAATGACATTTTCAATAAATCGAGTGACTAACAACAGGTTATTCACTGTCGTCATTCAGCTCGTTATCGTAGCCGTCTTCTTCGTAGTCTTCTACGTCTTCATATTCCCCGTATTCATCTACGTCTTCATATTCCTCGTAGTCTTCGTAATACTCTAATACTAACGCATCTTCAACCTCGGTCTCATCATCCCAGATAACAATATTGATAACGACTCTTGTTCTATCGGGCAATCTCAGGAGATTGGAACCAAAAGACGGAACAGTTCTATCAATATGGAGTTCTGGAAGAGCAGTTGCAGCTACTTCATAATTTTCTTCATAGATAGTTGCAATAATTATGTCTAGCCACTCAGGTTGAGCAATTCTGGTGTGCTCCCACTGTGCTCCATCACCAGCTCTTACGGCGGTCATTACATGAGCTCGTGGTCCTTCAACGATTCTCACATACATGAATTCATTTACACCAGGAGGAGCAACTATGTTGTTATTCTCGTCAAAGATTACGCCACTTTCATCAATAACGAATTTGCGGTCTAGTGGTGGTACGTCTATATCACAATATTCGCATTCTGCAATAACACCTCGGTTATTTATGGGTCGGCTACCTGTAACATTGCCACAGTCAACAAACGTAGTACCTGGACGAAGCTCAAATCTACTGCCATTATTAACAATGGTGCCACAGTTGATAAAAGTTGAGTTTGTCACGTTTTCAACCCACCCATAGTTTATCAGTTCGCCGCCTGGAAGTACCCTTATAGTTCCTCCAGATCCACCTTGATTGTTTAGTCTGGCTCCTTCTAAAATAACAAGAGTACCTGCTATCTCCAGTCTGGCTCTACTTTCAATATTTAGAGTAGTTGCTACCGTAAGGGTGCGTCCTTCCGGAATCAAAAAAGTGCCATGCCGTTCAAAAATACCTAAGTTACCACGAGTTTCGAGTCTTACGTCTCCCTCACTCAGCAAAGCTCTAAGTTCATTAGGTTGTGTTCCACTATATGGTACCTCGCTTGGCGCTGTCAACGCTGGTACAGCAAAAGCTATCACCATTACAACGCACAAAAAGACTATAAAAAGTGCTTTTTTCATTAGTTAAATCCCTTCTATAAGTATAGTCAAATTCGTTTTGTTTTTGTTTTTTAGTTGTGAATATCTGCATTTAGTTGTTCCTAATACAGTTGTAGATGTATCTGGTTTTGCTAGTGCCTCACAACTATGTAAATATAATCCGAATTTTTCCCTCTATAATCCCTTCTCTCACCCCCAGTCGGCAATTGCATAAAATTCGCAATTACATTAAAATTGCGTTGCCCTCAATCAATCTATAAATCTCCCCCTTTTCCTTACTCGGTGGTCACACCACATACACAAGCAGCCGGACGAAAATTGTATTTCGAAAGCTGGCATAAACTGACATAACTCGCTCCTAACAATTGTCCGGCTACATTTTTAGGTTTACAACAGGTGAAATTTCTACTTACTCAACCATGATGTTCTTCAAGATATATGACTTAACTTGTGACATCGCCTCCAATGTGCAGCTAATACCTTCCCTGCCAAGACCACTCATTTTCATTCCACCAAATGGTTGATCGACATTACGATAATTCCCGGAGCCATTGATGACAACTGCACCACACTGTATCGCTGCTGCAGCTCTGATGGCTTTCGAGAAATCCTTTGTCATAACCCCTGCTTGGAGACCATATTGAGTACTGTTGGATATTTCGACTGCTTCTTCAAAAGTGTCGAATGTGATAATCGGGAAGACAGGACCAAACACTTCCAAATCCACTGCAATATCCATGTCCTTATTTACGTCTACGAGTACAGTGGGTTCGAAGTAGGTCTGATCATAAAGCTTACCGCCATAAATGCACTTAGCTCCTGCTGCCACGGTTTCATCAACCTGCTTCTGCACATCCTGTGCAGCCGTAGTATTAATTAGCGAGCCCATTTCCGTGTTTGGATCAAGTGGGCAACCCAACTTCAAAGTCTTTAGCTTTTCTATAACTCCGTTAGTAAACTCCTCAGCAACCGAAGATTCCACAATGAATCGCTTCGGTGAGCAACAGGTCTGTCCAGCATTTTTGAGACGACCCGAAACCGCTTCATTAACGGCAAGCTCCATATCAGCATCTTTAAATACGACAAACGGATCATTTCCGCCTAATTCAAGTGACATATGTTTTAAGGTATTGGCCGCAACCTTAGCTACTTGAATACCAACCTCGGTGCTCCCTGTCAGGCTGATTTTGTCAATATCCGGTGAGGATGACAAAACGTTGCCTATAGTAGAACCTTTTCCGGTTACAACTTGTAAGACATTACCTGGAATTCCGGCTTCCCAGCATAGTTCGGCAACACGCATGATAGTCAGTGGGTTGTCACTCGCTGGTTTTATTATTACTGCATTGCCGGCGGCCATAGCCGCTGCAGCTTTGTGGTAGCATAACTCCACTGGATAGTTAAACGGAGTTATACAGGCAACCACTCCAAGTGGTTCGTATTTAGTGAAGATAATGTCTGTTTCAGAACCTTTTTGATACTCTGACATGGTCTGACCGTACAGATGGTTTGCCATTTCTGCAAATCCTCTGAAAATCTGAGCAGCACAAGCAACTTCAGGTGTGGATTCGGAAATAATTTTACCCATCTCCATTGTAAGCATGCGCGATAGCTCCTCAAGGTTATCCTCGATAGCTTGTGCACACTTAATCAATATTTCACTGCGGGTGTACTGCGGTGTCGCGCCCCAGACTTTTTTCCCTTCCAAAGCGGCATCAATCGCGAGTCCTACATCCTCCGCTGTTGCTGCAGGTACGGTATCAACTAACTCTCCTGTTGCAGAATTCAAAATATCAATTTGGGCTCCATCGCTTGAATCTAATCGCTCACCATTAATTAGCATTTTCATATAATAATCATTCCTTTCAAAAATCTTTATGCACTAATTGATTAAAATGCGAGATCCCAACTATCCTCAACGTTTGCAGCATTAACAAGTCCGGGTGTCGTGTTAATGATTGAAGGAATACTGCGGTTTACACCAGTCATATAGTCAACCATGATTTGCATCGCCATTCTGACGAGTTCAATCGGGCTATTAACTCCGGTTGCGCCATATACGCCTTCTTGAATCAACTCAAGAGCATCGGCCATGCCGTCAACACCGACAATCAAGACTTCGCCTTCCCTGCCTGCATTTCTCACTGCAGTAATCGCGCCCATTGCCATCCCGTCATTTTCTGCAAAGATAACATTGATATCAGGCGCTGCAACCAGCATATCTTCAGCTGCTTCCATTCCTACTTCTGCAGACCAATTACCCCACCCCATTGTTCTTACTGTGAAGTTTGTGGAGTTGAATCTTTCCAATTGACGTTCGGTGAGACCTGTGATGAATCCTGTTCTACGTGCATAACCAACCATGTTACCCGGATTTCCAGCAAGAAGACCAATGTTGATATCGCCGGAGACTTGATCTGCAACCCACTCACCAACTGCCGTACCTAATCCAACATTATTTGATTGAACCAGAGTTACAAAAATAGTTTGAGGATCGACCGACGCATTCAACAAGAAGAGCGGGATGTTGTGACTTGCAATGTACTGCGATTTCGCAATAGCTGCAATCGGATCCTGTGCGTCCATAACTATAACGTCTACACCCGCTGCAATAAGATCTTCAACGTCCATTTGTTGCTGAGCTGCATCACCACCTGCGTTAATCGTGATGAGTTCGTATCCGAAATATTCAGCCATCTCGTCCATTGTTCTGTTCATTGCAATCAGGTAAGGGTTATGCATGTTTTTAATTGCAAATCCTACTCTTAATTCAGAAGCACTTGCAAACACGGCATGACCCTCGCCAGTGTCCGCTACTACAGGCGATGTTGTGACATCTGGTGTATCTGGATCCGGAGTCACAGGTGCTGTATCCTCTGCACAAGCTGCGATTACGCCCAACATCAACATACACACCAGGATACACGCAATAATTCTTAGATTTCTTTTCATTTTCTTTTTACCTCCTAAATTTTAGCCTTATTTTTTCTTCCAGGCACTTTATAGTTCACATTTGTACAATGCTGATGATCCCTGATAGAAAGTGTCGATATATTTGAGAGAGTATTATTTGTCAGTCGAGGAGAAAATCCGAAGGAATCTGTACTGTGACCTTTCAAGGATTTTTAACGATGAATGACGGAAAACAGCTCGCAAAGATTGCAATACTTCCTATCAGGGATTAGTGTAGGAACCAAAGTGGCAAGAAAGATGCTAACGATTTGATGACGACTGAATGTCTTTTCCCTTTCTGTCTGACTGAAGAAGAACCGCAATTATGATGATAATTCCTTGGAAAACCTGCTGTGGATAGCTAGGCACATTCAGTAGATTCATTATGTTCCCTATCATCCCGAGAACCCAAACACCCATCAAGGTGTTAATAACTCTACCACGTCCACCCGAAAGACTGGCACCACCGATTACGACCGCGGCAATCGCACTTAACTCCATCGCTTCACCAGCAAGTGGGCTTCCCATCCCGACTCTTGACGCTATAATAATGCCTCCGATAGCTGCCAAAACTGAACTGAGCACATACACTCCAATTTTGTAAATATTGGAGTTAATACCTGACAATTTCACTGCGGTTTCATTACTACCCACTGCCTGCACAAATCGTCCGAAGACTGTAAACTTATGAATCAAAACTAAAATAACAACTACCACAAGCGCAAACCACACTATGAGTGGTATCCCCAGGAAGTTGTTATTCGCAAAATCAAGAAGAAATTGGTTTCTCACTCTTTCAGGCATACCACGTGATACGATAAAGGCTATGCCCCTGGCAATCGTCATACCCGCCAGTGTGACAACAAAGGGAGCTAATCGTCGTTTCGCCACGAGATAACCGTTAAATGCTCCGAATGCTGCAGCTGCTAACAAGACCAAGAACAGGGTTACAATTAAGTGTTGTGTTCTCAACAGGTGTGCTGTAAAGACAGAAGCCATTGCAACCACCGAACCAACCGACAGGTCAATGCCACCTGTCAATATGACAAAAAGCATACCCATCGCAATTAATGTTGGCGGTGTCAGTTGCCTAAGCAGGTTAAAAATATTTTGCGATGTAAGGAAATTTTCCGATAGCAGACTTGAAACTACAAATAGAATGAGCATAACAATAACCGTTATGTTTTCCTTAAACAGGCTCAACCAATTTATACTTTTCTTCATCGAGGAGTTTTTCATTTTAATGACCATTCCTTTCAAAAATCCTTAGGCACAAAACAACCATACAACCATAAAAAGGAATGATCATTTCGTGCATCATTTGCGGTTCCCCGCAGGGGGAGCAGGTGGCACATTCTCTGATTAGTATGAATTTATTCATACTAATAATCATTCCTTTCGGATTTCTTAGGCACAAAACGATTATGAAAAGGATGATTATTAGTACGTGCATCAATTGCGATTCCACAGATCGCAATTGGCACATTCTCTGGTAGTATGAATTTATTCATACTATTGCCCTCCCAAAATTAATTGCATTATATTTTTCTCTGAAAATTTTTCTTTTGACAATTCGCCTTTTATGCGTCCTTCGCTCATTACTAACAAACGATCACACATGCCCATAAGTTCCATCATCTCCGAAGAAATGAATATAACAACGTTCCCTTCTGCTGCAAGTTCGTTAATCAGTCTGTATATCTCACTTTTCGCACCGACATCGACTCCACGAGTCGGTTCATCCATAATGATTACCTTGGCCTCGGTGTTGAACCACTTGGATATTACGACTTTTTGCTGATTGCCACCGCTGAGACTAAATACAGATGTTTCAACACTCTCTGCTTTAATCTTAAGCATCCCGGCAAGTTTTGTGGCAATGGAAACTTCTTTTTTGTCACTTATAACCCCGAAAGAATTGGTGACCTTACCCATATCTGTTATGGTAATGTTCTGTTTAATATTCAAATCCGGAACCAGCCCTTGTTCCTTTCTGTTTTCCGGTATGAGCGCAACACTGGAACGCACGGCCTTAACTGTAGAATTCAAATTCACCATTTTTCCGTCTAAATAGACATTGCCAGATCTGCGCCGGTCAGCACCAAAAATTGCCCTGGCAACCTCAGTGCGTCCACTGCCCACAAGTCCTGAAATTCCTAATACTTCACCTTTTCTGGCAGTAAATGAAATGTCCTGATAGACGTTACCATTCGAGAACCCTTCAACTCTGAGCCCTTCCTCTCCAATTACCACATCCCGTTTTGGATATATGTCAGCGAGCTTGCGTCCAATCATGAGTTCTATAATTCGCTCTATCGTCATTTCCTTTACAGGATTCACGCCAGTGATCTCACCGTCGCGGAGTGTAGTGATTGTGTCGCCAATCTTGAAGACTTCTTCCAAACGGTGGGAAATGTAGATAATGCTAACATCTCTTTCCCTTAAACGCCTAAGCAAACCGAACAACACTTCCGCCTCTTTGTCGTTTAGGACAGCAGTCGGCTCATCAAGGATCAATATCTTTATATTCTTAGAAATAACTTTTGAAATTTCCACAATTTGCTTATAAGCTACACTTAATGATCCAGTTCTAATACTCGTATCTATCTCAAAACCGATTTCGCGAACTATCTCATCGGCATCTGCGTACAACTTCTTCCAGTTTATTATCGACTTTTTCCGGAGACTTTCCAAGAATATGTTCTCGGCAACAGACAATTCGTCAGCAAGCTCAAATTCTTGATAGACAATTCCAATGCCAAGCTGAATCGCATGGAGAGGTGATGTTATCTTAACATCTTCACCATCCACTTTGATTGAGCCGGAATCCATCCGATAAGCGCCAGAGAGAATCTTCATCAGAGTAGACTTTCCAGCTCCATTTTCTCCGACCAAGCAATGGATTTCTCCAGGCTTAACACTAAAGCTTACATTTTTTAGCGCATGAATGCCACCAAAGCTTTTCGACATAGCTTTCATTTCAATTCTGTATTCGCGTTCGCTGTTCATAATGATCTCCTCCACCTGTATTGGGCACTGGAACCGGTTCCAGTGCGGCATTTGTATTATGAGGTCCATACTAATGACAACTTCACTTAATTTCCTTTACGCTCAGACCCTTTTAAAATCAATTCACATGGTACATGGTGGACTATTTGCTGCGAAGTTCCGTTTTCAATCCTGTCAAGAATCAGTCGCATTGCAACTCTGCCCATTTCACACGAATCACGCGCTACACAACTGAACTTATAATCTAAAATATCAAGAATATCTATGCTATCGATACCAATGACGGCAATATCTTTTCCAATCTTCAATCCTTTTTCTCTTACAGCTTTTAGAAAACCCATGCTTGTTCTGTTATTGCTTGTAACAATACCATCAGGTATGTCTCCCGACTCAAGCATCTCTTTGGTTAGTCGATATGCAGTGTCAATTGAAAAGTCACCTTTTAGAATGAACTTTTCATCCAGCTCAAGCCCTGCATCTGCGACAGCCTGCTTGAAACCTTGAAATCGATCTCGTGCAATTCGCAATTGTACATCCCCAGTAATAATTGCAAGTTTGCGATTGCCAGCCTTAATCAGTTCGGAGGTCGCAACATACCCACTCTTTTCATTTTCATAGTAAACACCGTCAAGCGCAATTCCATCAATATGACGATCAACAACAACAATCGGAACACCTAAATTGTTAAGTGAGTCCCTGAAGCGTCTGGCATCTTCCTCTTCAGTCCGCTCTGAAGTCGGCGTAATAATCAGCCCGCTAACCCTTTGATGTTTTAGCATTTGCAGGGCTCTATCTTCCCTATGGGCACTATTGGAAGTATCAAAGCAGAATACAGAGAACTCTCTCTCTTCGGCAACCTCAGAAATTCCTTTCATAATCTCGCCAAAAAAGGAATTATCTAATTCCGGGATTGTTGCTCCTATTGCACTACTTTTGCGTTTAGAAAGGTTAACAGCAAACGCAGATGGTGAGTAATTCTGTTCAAAAATAACCTTTTCTACTTTCTCTCTGGCAGCCTTACTAACATTATCATTCTTGTTTAACACTCTAGAAACGGTAGATTTCGAAACACCTGCTAATAACGCAACCTCTTTTATTGTAATCAAGTAAGTCATACCTCACTGTAACATTAAACATTAATCAACCGAATAAAAAACGACAACATTTTTTGGAACCGGTTCCAAAATTGTGAGAACAGTATATCATTTGTTCATAATTTATGTCAAGATTATGAGTTTTTTTCTACAATTCACACAAATTTAAAATCTGTTAATTGTTGAAATAAACGAAAAATTTGAAACTTTCCTCACATCCCACAAGAAACTAAATGTAGGAGCTTTGACTTGTAGAGCAGGCTTGCCTTCGCATACAGCCTTTGTATCGGATTCGTTTTTCTCGGCTCAATATTTCGCTACGCTCTTTCTGCAGCATATACTACCCCCCTGTTTAAAATACACAATTTTGACCATTGACATCTTCGTTAAATGAATATATAATGCCGTTAAAATGTAGAAAAAAGGCGAAAATTTATGTGTATGTGTGTGTATGATAAACTAAATGAACTTGGAGTGGAATTACCCAAAATGCCGCCAAAGGCCGGTGTTTTTGTATTCGTGAAAGAGTTCGGCCATAAATTGGCGTACGTATCCGGCTGTGGTCCGGATATCAATGGCGAGCTGTTTAAGAAAGGAAAGCTCGGGCAGGAGATAACCTTGGAAGAGGGACAAGAGGCCGCCCGTAACTGCGCTGTTAATATGCTGACCTTGATCCACAACCATGTTGGAGATCTGAATAAAGTTAAAAACATTGTAAAAGTACTTGGCTTTGTAGCCAGTAGTGACACATTTTTTGAGCAGCCCAAGGTTATCAACGGCTGCTCTGAATTTTTAGAAAATCTATTTGGTTCTGAGATTGGTCTCGGTGCACGAAGTGCCATCGGCACGAATGTGCTTCCAGGCAATATTCCGGTTGAGATTGAATTGTTGTTTGAACTAAAGTAAATTTTATCTATGTAATCATTTCAACAACAGTCCGAACTCAGACGAAATTTTAAACAAGATGTCACAGGTAAAAGCTACCTCATTTATGTTTATTTATACATTGACTCTAAAGGAGTTTTCAGATGTCTTTGGTACTTTGTGATATACGAAAGTCGTACGGTCTCACCGAAGTTTTGCATGAAATTAACCTGCAGGTCGAGTACGGTCAAGTAGTGGCGATTGTCGGGGCAAATGGCGCCGGCAAGTCTACTTTAATCAAAACTCTAGCAGGTGCTGTTCTCAAGGACTCAGGTGATCTTATACTAGACGGTCGGTCTCTCAATTTAAGGGGACCACGTGATGCGATTCGACAAGGTATCTGCACGGTATATCAAGAACTTTCATTAGTGCCAGAACTCACTGTGACCGAGAATCTTCTCATGGGTGTTTTACCGAAACGCTGGGGGCTAATTGACTGGAGTGCTGCTCGTGCGCGTGCTAGGGAGATACTCGTGTCAATCGGTTTTGATACAGTTGACGAAACCGCGAAAACACGTGATCTGTCGATTGCCAAGCAACAGATGGTCGAAATCGCAAAAGCATTGGTTTCCAATCCGAAAATATTAGTGCTTGATGAGCCGTCTGCGGTACTGTCAGGTTCTGATTTAGATTCACTTTATGCGTTAGTTAATCAGTTACGCAAGCAAGGAACTCTCGTCTTATATGTATCACACCGACTTCAAGAAGTTCTCGATTTAGCTGACAGAATTGTAATCTTGAAAGACGGTACTTTCGTTGCAGAACTCGACCCGAAGAAGGCCACCGAGGATGAAATGATTACATTGATGGCTGGTCGTGAAATCGAAACAGTTTATCCTAAACGGCGTGAAACATTCGGTAGTTCGACCTTGTGTGTTGAGGGCTTGACTCGTGAAAACGAGTTTGAGAATGTAAGTTTCCAGCTTCGTGCAGGCGAGGTTTTGTCAATTTTTGGTCTTGTGGGAGCAGGACGCAGCGAACTCGCCGAAACAATATTTGGAGCACGTCGGCAACAAAGCGGTTCCATCTCAATCGATGGTGTTGTCCAACCTTCTAATACTCCTGCCAAGTCAATCAAAACCGGTCTTGCCTTAGTGACGGAAGATCGAAAGAGAACCGGATTAGTATTAGAGCATAACGTTAGCGAGAACATAAACTTGACAACCATGCGTGGTGCGTTTCTCTCCCCAGTTAAGCGCCGCCTCAATGCAGAAATGATGATAGAGAAGTTATCCATTCATCCAGAACACTGCAAAAACATGGAAGCATGGCAACTGTCTGGTGGTAATCAACAAAAAGTCGTTGTTTCTAAGTGGCTGCTAACCGACCCGTCTATTTTAATTCTTGACGAACCGACTCGCGGTGTTGATATGGCTACCCGAGCTGAAATTTATCAGAAAATAGACGAGTTCGCTGTGGCAGGCGTTTCAATCCTAATGATTTCATCTGACCTGACAGAGGCAATAGAAATGGCTGATAGAATTCTTGTTATGCGAGATGGACAGCTGGTGAAGGAGTTACACGCAGCAGAAACCAACGAAGAGGAAGTGTTAGCGTATGCAATTGGAGGATATGATGAATGAATAAATTAGATCCCATTGAGGCAACTTCTACCACAACTCAATTCATGACTGTCCGGCGGGGTCGGATTATAGTCGCTGGTAAAGATGTTACTATGGTGCTCACTCTTTCTATAATCATGATTGCACTTGCCATTGTTGCCAATCCGTTGACGAATGGAGTGTTTTTCACCGCCAACAACCTCACCAACCTTTTGCGGCAGATGACGACAGTACCAGGGCTGTTGGCACTTGGGATGTTGTTTGTAATTCTGACGGGTGGGATTGACCTCTCGGTCGGCTCCATTGTTGGTTTCTCCGCAATCGTTTCTGCCACCGCTACTGTAAACTTGGGACTTCCAATCTGGATGGCATTCGCATTTGGTATAGCAACAGGCGCATTTTGGGGATTGGTTAACGGTACGATTATTGCTAAATTCAAGTTAGCACCCTTCGTAGTTACATTGGCCATGATGACCTTTATTCGCGGTGTGACATATGTCGTTTCAGAGATGTCGATAAGTACCCGTGACTTTCCCGGTTTCACTGCATTGGGTTCGGCGGTGGTCTTTGGTATTCCAGTCTCAACTATGATTATGGTTGTGTTCTTCATTCTAGGTGCGGTGTTCCTAAACCTAACTCCACTTGGGCGCAGCATAATAGCCATTGGCGGAAATCGAGAAACTGTGCGATTGGCTGGTATTTCAGTACCGAAGGGTATTATTACCGCATACGTCATTTCAGGTATTTGCTCTGGTGTGGGTGGCGTTTTACTAGCTTCTCGTTTAGGTAATGTTCAACCTTCACTCGGTGGTGCATTTGAGCTTGACGCAATAGCCGCATGTGTAATTGGTGGAGCAGCCCTCGCTGGAGGGAAAGGTACCATTCAAGGAACAGCTATAGGGGTCTTAATCCTGTCAATCATGAATAATCTGTTGTCGCTGCGTAATGTGGATGCATATTGGCAATGGATACTCAAAGGTGTGATTATTATCGTAGTGGTTTTAGTTCACAGCGTTAGCTCTGCAAAACGAGGTCAATAATAGAGATTATGTCGGTTATAATCGGCATTTAAATCAAAAAAAAGACTTTTTTAGGAGGAAAACTATGAAATTCAAAAAAATGGTATCCATTGTACTTGTAGCTCTGTTGTTTCTGAGCCTTACAGCTGGTTGTGGAAACGGCGAACCGGCAGATGAAGGTATCGTCATCGGTATGGCAAACCTTGCCTTAGGTGATTACTTTACCGGAATGCGTAATGCTGTAGTCAATGCTGGGGAGGATCGTGGCTGGACTGTTCATGCAACTAATGCAGATGGCGATGATGCTCAGCTTGTAGATCACGTTGAAAACTTCATCGCTCAAGGTGTAGATGGCATCATCATCTCGGGTGCGTGGTTCAACGACATTCCGGCAGCGCTGGATGCTGCTGAAGCAGCAAACATCCCTGTAGTGCTCGTTGACCGTATGTTCGACTCTCAGAATTTCACCGCCTGGGTAGGTCCGGATAACGAGTTCATGGGTCATCAAATCGGCGAGTATATAGTATCGCAGTTACCGGAAGGTGGCACTGCAGTGATTATTCGTGGCGGTCCACCCGAAAATACCATCGGTCTTAATCGCACAGCAGGTGTTACTAGAGCACTCACAGATGCAGGCAATTTCACCATTGAGGTTTCACCCGACTTTGCTGGCTGGTCCACTGACGGTGGCAAAACAGCCATGGAGAATATGCTTGCAAGATTCCCACATATTGACGTTGTTTTTACCGAAAATGATTCTATGGCTTTCGGCGCTCAATCTGCTGCTGAGGATGCTGGTCGTTCTGATGAGATGTTCTTCACAGGGATTGATGGTGCCAACCCTGCTATTTTGGCAATCCTCGAAGGTGGAAATTTCAAAGCTACGGGTCACAACGATGCCAATGTAATCGGTGCTGAAGGTGTTGCAGTAATGGCTCGCATTCTTGCGGGTGAGTCTTTCGAAAGAATTACCGTAATGTATTCACCAATCATCACCATCGATAATGCAGAGAATTTCAGAAACGCAGGTATTTGGGAATAATCTACACACAACTTAAGAGTGGTTAGTACGCTACTGGTCACAGATTAGCCTCCATCAAGCGGTATGTCTCGGATTTTTCGCGTATGTAACTTCGTTGATATTTCAATGAGGCGTTTCACGCCTGTGGCTAACGCCATTTGTTCGCCTTGCGGCGAACGCATCTCATATTAGGGCGATGAGACCCGTTCTAGCGAAAAATTCGAGACATACCGCTTGATGGAGGCGGATGGTATGCGTAGTGTGATTAGTAACGTTAGTACAAACCAAGTCCTGTAAAAGGTAAATTAACATTTGACAAGATTTATCAAAGCCTGTATAATCACATTACAACTAAATGGGGTGCTGTCGTCAGACGGCTGAGAGAGTGTGAAATGCCACACTAAACCCTTATAACCGGAAGCGGATAATGCCGACGTCGGGAGTAAGAATGCAAA
>WQWL01000009.1 GCA_009785345.1 Oscillospiraceae bacterium | reverse complement strand
CGCGTATGTAACTACGTTGATATTTCAATGTGGCGCTTCGCACCAGTGGCTCTCGCCACTCATTCGCCTATCGGCGAACGCATCTCATATTAGGGCGATGAGACCCGTTCTAGCGAAAAATTCAGGACATATTGCTTGATGTAGGCGGATTTTATGCATGTGTTACCAGTAGCGCGGCATGCTCCCACTGTTTTGCTTGAGCTTCTCTTATTCTAATACTTCTAATAAAACACTAATTTCTCTGCTTTGTGACAGGTGCAATTTTCTCGTCAATAACCACATCTCCTGTTCGGAAAACAGACAGCATAAAGCCAATCAGAGCTAAATTTATGGTCATTGATGCGGGATTTGCTGATAAAAGTGGTAGTGAACCCCGAAAAAGTATAAAACCAAAGTTAGTAAAAATGTATGAAAGAACTTGGATAGAAAATGTTAGTACGATAGCTATTGACACGATAACACCCAAATCGCTTTTTTGCTTCATACATCTCATAGTTATTTTTATAATGAAAAAGAGCAATGCACTCAAGGTGACTACAAGCGGAATCCATCCAAAATTATGAGTAAGTATTGTCAGTAGAAAAAAACCAGGTATAAAGTCAAGAAAAATAGTCCTTGTGTTTGGGATAGTTTCCGGGATAGTCCCACTAAACATTTCACTTTCTCCCAACAATACTGCTTCACTTAATATTGCCCTTACTTGCATCTCGACCATCAATAATATGGTTTGTCATTTCATCTGAAACTCGCAGATGTGCTTTCTTCCAGCGGATTTGTTGGCAAAGTGTGTTCACATACTCGTTAATTCTATCAAGCGAATGCATGACTCACACCTCCGTCCATAACACGACTCACAGCGTCTGTATAGTTCTTCCACTCAGATTGTTTCTTCTTCAGCAAGTTCTTCCCTTGACTTGTTAGTTTGTAATACTTCCTTACTCGCTGATTATCTGCGTGCTCATCATAAGACGTTACTATGCCGTCATTCTCCAAGCCATGCAATAGTGGATATAATGTTCCTGTTTTCAAACGGAATACGTCATCTGATTTTTTTGCAAGTTCCTCTATGATTTGATATCCATACATGTCTTCAGCTTCAAGTAGCTTGAGAACCAGCATTGTCGTGTTACCCGAAAATAATTTATTATCAGTTGCCATTTTTTCCTCCTCAAATATATAGGTAGATTATCTACATACAATTATATGTAGATAATCTACCTATGTCAAGAACAAATTTTCTAAACTTAAAACATGATAACATTATTCCCGCTCAGAATTTTCGCCTTCAACTTCATCGTCAGTATACGCACTTGCTTCGTATTTTCCAGTTTTTTTGTTTTTCACATGTTCAAATATTGTTAACGCTGAAATTGCAATGCATGCAACTGTAAAAAATGCTATTGTACCATATCTAAAAACTGGGCTAATCTCTTCAATTTCCTCGGGGGTCATGCTAATGAATGGTACAATAACATAGAATACAACAAATAGCACCCCTACTGCTCGTAGCATCATTCGCGTTTTCGCTCCCTGTGCCTTTTGTTGTGCTGTTCGTTGCTTATTTCCTAAGAATGGCATTTCTTCAATTCCTTTTCAATTGTAGTACATACAACTATGTTATCTGGTGACTACTAACCAGCTTTTCGAAACGGAAATCTAAACACGGCTGCTGCTATGATGACGCATATGCCCAGTATAATCGAAAATATTGAATATACTCTTAGCCAATCAATGTTCGCAACATTAATTAGTACATATATAATGCTGCCAATAACCAACACACCTATGACAAATCCTGTTAACAACATTAATAAGAAAAATCCTATGTTTTTTGGAAACCATAAATTTGTTGTAGAGAAAAGAGTGCTGTATGCAATTCCAACACCTATCCCCCCTGAAACATTGTACACTCTCCAAAATAGATAATAGTTATCTACATATGGAAGGGATTCCATTTGAAGTATTGCCGCTAATAAACTTATTAAAAGTAAAATTGTGCTTAATATAAATCGAAATGTTGGAGATGTTTTTTTTGATAACAATAATGAAATAAAGACACCGCAAAATAAAAACATAAATAATATTGCAATATTCGTCCAAAGCTGTCCTGCAGTGGTAAGAGTACCAAAGTTAACCTTTACTAAAGGCATATTAGTAATATGCATTGCCAATACAACTCCGGCAAGAAGCATTATTAATATTGCAATACTCAACTTTCCATTACTTTTTTGTACCGATTGTTCCATATTGTAATGACCATCCCTTTCAGAAATCTATTCCGTTACTAGATTGTGTCACACGGATATTTTAACATAACAAAACTATAACTGCAATGAATGTAACAAGTTATTTCTTTAAAAACAACTACATAATATTTGTGTAATTATTATGCAATTATGAAAGTCTTTTATGCTGCATATTTCCGTTATTTTTTATCAGTAGTATTTCGGCAAAAATTGCAATTGCGATTTCTTCCGGTGAAGTATTCGCTATATCTAACCCAACCGGGGCATAAACTTTGTCAAATGCAGAGTGCTCGATTCCCTCGTCCAGAAGACTTGAAAAGATTTCAGCAACTTTCTTCTTACTACCAATCATTCCAATGTACTTAAAATTCTTCTTCATACAATACCGTAATGCATCCATATCTGTGCTGTGCCCTCGCGTACAGATTACCGCATAATCACCTTGTATATTTGGAGTGTAGTTATCATACTCATCTGTTTTGCATAATATGTAATTTGCAAAATTGAAATGTCCGCTATATTCTGCACGATCTTCAATGACAGAGATACTAAATCCAACTTGATCTGCTATTTTCGCAAGACATTGCGATATATGTCCGCCACCAAAAATGCAAAGCCCAGGTTTATTGCCAAGTATATTTCCAAACACTTCCATACTTCCTCCACATGTCATGCCAGTCTCAGCGTGGTCAATAAAGAGCGAAAATACATTGTCACCATTTTTCATAGCTTCAATTGCTCCAGTCATTATTTTATGCTCAGAAGCACCACCGCCAACAGTACCACTTGTTGTACCATCAGCAAGCACTGCCATCATTTGTCCCGGCGTTGCAGGTGAACTGCCTACTATACTAGTGACCGTGACGAGCGCAACTTTCTTACCTTCTGCTGTACGCATTAATGCAAATTCTAGTACATTAGCTGTCATTATTTTTACGACCATTCCTTTTCAAGTGTAAATACGCTTCCAACGCCGCACCGCCGAGACAGCGCGCTTTATCTGAAATAGTGCAATAATCAATATCTGTTCTCTTGTCTATATCTGCGATTTTCATTCTTTCTTTCACTATCATTCCGTCACGCACTAAGCCCCGTAGCAATCCACCAATTGGTGCATTGACATCCATATCATCAATTTTGAGTAATGCTTCTCCCTGCTTAACAATGTTTCCAATCTGTTGTATATGTCTTATTTCACCTGCAATGGTCGCATATATAACTCGCTCAGTGCTCTCCCCTGCTATCTCTGCAGGCACTCCTGTATCAGAAGTCGCGTACCCATCAAATATAAGCCTACCAAGATCATGACCACGCATTGTTTCAATAACCACATCTACATCTTTTCCGGCATAAAAGCCGGGTCCCAACGCAATTGTAATGTTTGCCATTTGTCTGCTTGTGCCTACATTCTTTTTTGCAATTATTGCATCAATAACCCCATCGGGTTTTATACTGCTTATAGACAATCCGTCTGGATCAATAAGTAAAGGAATTACATTGTTGCTCCAACATGATTCAAATTCATCAATAGTTGCAACCTTTCGACAATACATATCTTCAACAGTTGATTCTCCATCATATACAGCTTCGCAAAGCGACACTCTTCGACGTATCGCTGTTGGTGCATGTGTTTCCAATATAACAACATTGAATCCGGAACGAAAAAACTTCTGAATTACCCCGGTTGCTAAATCTCCACCACCACGTATGACAATTGTATCGTTCAAATTACTAATCACTCCAATAATTGCATGTTTCTATATCAGCGCACAACCACATACTTCGCGCCTACAGCATTTTTGAACATACCATTCGGTGAATATATCATTGCATCAACAGCATCTTGCGTTATTATGTTGCCTTCCTTCAGTCCGGTTAACAATAAAAATTCACGCAGATTATGAACATTATCCTCAGTTGCACGACACCCTAATGAGTCAAGTGAAACAACACCAATTGTATGGGTAGAATACATTGGAACTACAGGCTCATTATCAGTCCAACCTTTAAATGGTAAAGAGCGAGAACCGTCAGCCTCTAATAATACAATATCATATTGAGGAATTAAATCTGCCAATACTTGCTCTGGCAAGGCTTCAAGTTTACCTTTCCCATTCATTTGACCTAAACATTGTACGCCTTGATGAGATTTATGCTTGATACTTTCTTCTACAGTATAGCACTGGGTAACATCCGGCAAAGTCATAGGAAATATTTTAGTTGTTGGTGATATGAGCACCTTTTTATCAGCATTGCACCTAGCAAGTTGATTAATAAGCGACGTCTTTCCACCACATCCAACAACAGAAACAACACTCCCATTAGTTATATTTAACAACGTTGAAAGACCACAAAAGTCATTACTATCTATTCTACTAATTTTATCAAGCATCATCTTCACACTAACTGTCGTGAGCTGGTTTTGATTCTAACCCCTAACCCCCTAGACCCTAATCCCTAAAACGACATCCCTTTCCAAAACGTGCAGTTTGGAAAATGACAATGCTCGCATTCAAGACATAATCCACCGTTACCTAGTGATGCAAGCCACTGCTCTGTAACCGGAATATCCGCAAGTAAGTGCGGCAATACGATATCAAATATTGTGTTCTTTGAGTACATAACACAACCGGGCAATCCACAAATTGCTCGCCCATCTTTCATATATGCCAGCATGAACATAGAACCGGGAAGCATCGGTGCACCATAACTTACAACTCTATCTGCTGCATTTTTAATTGCAAGCGGCGTATTGTCATCAGGGTCAACACTCATGCCACCTGTACACAGCACAAGTTCTGCTCCCGAATCTAATATACCCCTTATTGCAGTTGTTATATGCTCGTGGCTATCTTCCAACGTAACATGTGTTACCATTTCACAACCATACTCGTTGAGTTTCTCACATACTACAGGTGTGAATGTATCTTTTTTTCTGGCATAAAACAGTTCATTCCCGGTTGTTATGATTCCATATTTTTTCTTTTTTATTGGAAGCAATTTAAGTAATGGTTTACCATTTGTTATCCGGCATACTTGCTTTATTTTACTCTTATCTATAACTAATGGGATTATTCGCGTGCCGCATAGCTTTTCACCTTTTTTTACATAACTTCCCGAAGCACGAGTGGATATAATTAATTCACCAAAAGAATTAACCTCATTTAGTAATTTGTCATCGACAATAAGCAGACCATCCTTGTCTGCCATTAAATCAATTTTCCCTTCTTTTGGTTCAGAAGCATGCATGTTTTCATTTATGCATAACTTACTTAATATTTCAGCTGCATCGTTTTCATGCAATATGTTTTCGTTCTCTTCCCATACATATACATGGTCTTTTCCGATATATAAAAGCGCAGGCACATCACTTTCAACAATGATATGTCCTTTACGAAATAATGCGTCTTTCACTTCTCCTTTGATTATTTGGGTTACATCATGGCATAAAACATGACCAACCGCATCTTGTGTTCTTATTTGTTTCATAATAAGCCTTTCAAGCTGTAAATAAACTCATACTAATCATTTGATTAGTATGAGTTTAAGAATATCACATTTATAGCTTGAAAGCAAAATATCTGTTAGTTTACCGGGAATTTTAGTACATAGTCTATCATTTCACTAAATGAACAAGTTGCTACTCCAACGTATTGATCCGCACCTCCGTAGTAGACATATAGGCGATCGTCTTTTACTACGTTTCCACAAGGGAAGCAGATACCCTTGTATATACCTTCCATTTCGTAGTCATGCTCAGGCTCCATGATGGGTGTGGGTACTCTGTGTGTTACTCGTGACGGGTTTTCAAGGTCGAGCATCATTACGCCGACCCTATATATTTTATCTTGACCTACGGCATGATAAATTACGAACCAACCGTGCTCTGTTTTGAGTGGCGGCGTTGACCCTCCAATTTTGTCTTCCCATTCATATTCAGCTTTTGCCAGCATTGTCGGAACTTTGTGCTCAAGCAAATCATCACAGTAACTTATCCACATTGCCGGATGCTCTGTGCCATATTGCTCACCAACCCATTGCATCGGTCTGTGCAATAGAACAAACTTGCCATTCACTTTTTCCGGGAATAATATGACATCTCTATCATCCACTGTGCTGTCTGTAAGGCTACCCGGTCTGTATATCGTCTTAAAGTCCTTCGTTATTGCCAAACCTGTACGTGTTTGGTTATGTCGGAGTATAAACGGTGCGTCTTCGGATACGTCAGGACTATTACGTGGTCCTGTTGTGTTTTCCCAGTATCTGCCTGGAAAATATGGTACTGTTGCATAAGTAATAAAGTAATACTCACCGTATTTTACAATGCGCGGGTCTTCGATTGCTCCACAATCCCAGCCGCCTTCATATGTAGGGAACAGTGGTTGCTTGCTTTTTCGCTCAAAGTTAAATCCGTCCTTACTTGTTGCAAGAGCGATATTTATCCTGTGTTCTGCATCTTTTCCGGCAACACGATACAATAATATGAACTCTCCAGTATCTTCGTCATACCAAGCTCCGGGGTTCGTTGTAACAAGTGATTCCCACTCGTTGGCTTCGTTTGGGGAAACAATAGGATTTCCTTCATATTTTTGTAATTTCATAGCTCTCCTCCACATTCATTCCTAATGATCTAACAACATATCACAATATCTTTCAAGATTCAAATATGTTTTTAAAGATGTACTACATCTGCTGTCCATTACTTAGACGTTTCATTAACAAATGAAGTGGTATTATCAGACTTCCAAACGCAAAATTACCAATCCCGTGTGTCACATCAAATGGTATCCCTGCTATAATCCAAGCTATCATTCCCTCAAAACTTAGACCAAACATTAATGCTTGCGCAGGAGCATATAGCGTGCCAAATGATAGACCATGCAAACCACATGCGATCATGTATACCGGAGCCTTTACAATCAAGGGCATCTCAATTTTCCCCAGCAACATGAACATACCCCACAGTAGTAGCCAAATATAAAGGTATGGCATCCACCACATAGAAAATCCTGAAAGTATACCGTCCAGAAAAATATAGCTATATAATGGAATTAATGCTCGCTTGCGGTATGTAAGTGTCATAGATGCAATAATTAGTCCCATTGGATGTATTCCGGGAAGCCATTGTAAACCAAATCGTGACAAATACAATATCGCTGCCAGCGATGCAAAAATAGTTATATCCCTTGTAGGAATCCTAGCCAATCGTGTAGACGAATGCATAAGTTACTCCCGGCTCAATGTATGTAGCATCTACGCCTGCCATTGCAAAGTCACCATCGACATAGAATGCCCAAAATGCACTATTTACGCTAAAATCTGCTGTGACGCCATTAACTTCAGTAACCATTAATCCCCATTCAGAATCATCACCTGAAATAAGACCAACAGCCACAAGTGCGGCTCCAACTGTTTCTTCATTTGTACTTACATCCCAAGCATTGAAATTTTCATCAGGATCTGTGACTACAAAACGAAACACGGTGTCGCCTTGCCCTATCGCCTGAACACCACCTACAGCAGGTGTTGTCTCTGCCGGTGCTGGTGTTGCAGTATCACATCCAACAACTGCAAAAGTGAGCACTAATGCCAATAGTAGCGTAAGAATAATTTTCGTCTTCATTTTAAATTTACCTCTTAAATTAATTTTAAGAATAACAACACAAAAAAGCGGCAACCATGCCGCTCGCGCAAAGATTTCTAACTCTGAATTCATTCAAAATTAATAAACCTTCAAAGACTATAGTCATCCATTCTCTGTGGATTCACTACAGAACGGCGCAAGCCGCAAAATGAGGCAGGTCTTCCGACTTAGACAGAAGCTCTTCGCAGTAAAACAAGCTTTGTCAATACGGCAGCAGGACTGTTCAGGATTTTCACACTGATTCCCTATTCTCCCGATGATATTCATATTCAATATGAACATCACAAGGCACCGTCATTTTTAGTTATTAAACTCTGTAGTTAAGATACACAATATACACGCTTGTGTCAACAAAAATTTATTGACAACAGAAATTTTAATTAGTATAATCAAAACCGCATTTAGTCTAAAGTAATGTGTTGACGAGCACATTTCTAGTGCAAACTACAATTGAATATATACACCAGTGCGGCTGTGGACGAGCAATCTCCTGATGTAAAAGTTTGAAGGTATTGGTCAAAGATATACTAGACCTTTATCATAAACGCATTATGTGCGAATATTTTTACAAGGAGATACCCAAATGAAAAGAAATTTTGCATCGATCCTCGCCGTATTTTTAATTCTCAGCATTACCCTCGCCTTCACAGTAGGATGTGACGATTCCAATGAAACCGGAACCATTGTCCTCGCAACAACGACAAGTACATATGACTCAAGACTGCTTGACTTCCTGCTTCCCGTTTTTACAGAGGAAACAGGTTGGGATGTTCAAGTTATCTCCGTCGGAACCGGAGCAGCAATGCAACTTGGGCGTGATGGAGAAGCCGATGTACTTCTTGTTCACGCACGTGAAGCAGAAGATCAATTTGTAGCAGATGGCTATGCCGAAAGACGTTATGATGTTATGTACAATGACTTTGTTATAGTTGGTCCTTATCATGGAGCGATATCTCATAATGATGACATTGAACAAACTTTCAGGGATATTTTAGATCAAGAACTACTCTTCATCTCTCGCGGAGATGACTCCGGAACTCACATGAGAGAATTGCAAATTTGGGATGCACTAGGTCTTACTCCTGAAGGTAATCCAAACTACCTTGAATCAGGTCAAGGCATGGGCGCAACACTCGGCATGGCTGCTGAAATGAACGCTTTCACACTTTCTGATCGTGCAACATGGCTTGCCTATCCAAATGTCATGGATTTAATTATCGTTTGCGAAGGTAATCCAAGACTACTTAATCCCTACGGTTTGCTAGTAGTTTCTACAACTCTCGAACCTACAGGTGCACAGGCATTTGTTGATTGGATGATTAGTCCTGCAACCCAAGCACTAATCGCAACCTTTGGTGTTGAAGACTTCGGTCAACCATTATTCTTCCCGGAAGCGTAGTATTATAGGGGCTAGGGGTTAGAGGATGGCTTTTTAGAACATCACTAACACCCTACACCCTAACCCCTAGAAAGAGTGCACACATGTTCGAATTACTTGATAGAGAAATACTCGGAATCATTACATTGACACTGCGGATGACTTTATTATCCACGGTTATTTCTACGATTCTTGGTGTTCCCCTTGGTCTTTGGCTTGACCATGCGCAGTTTAGGGGCAAGCATATTGTTGTTCTTATTAATCGAACACTTATGGCTTCCCCACCTGTCGTTATAGGACTTGTTGTTTATCTACTTCTGATGCGAAATGGACCATTTGGCTTCATGGGCTTATTATTTACATTGGAAGCAATGATTATTGCACAAGTTCTACTACTTACACCAATTATATGTGGAATTGTTTATACAGCTTCAGAACGCAACTCTTCTCACATACGCACATTTGCAAAGACAATGGGCGCAAGCAAGTTTCAAACACAAGTACTGCTAATTAAAGAACTCAGTAATGAGATTTACTTTTCCATAATCACAGGTTTCGGACGTGCTATGAGTGAAGTTGGGGCTATAATGATTGTCGGTGGTAATATTCGCCATCATACACGAGTTATGACAACGACGATTTCACTCTTGCGCAACCGTGGTGAAATAAATCAGGCGATATTTCTTGGCATCATACTCATGCTTATTGCATTTGCCGTGCAATTAATTGCAGGTTTTCTAAGAAAGAGAGAGCGACGAATTAATGAAAATTTCTAATCTAAAAAAAAACTATGAGAAATTCTCGCTAAATATCGACAGCCTCTCGATTGATGAGGGAAAGATATATGGCATTATCGGTCCTAACGGTTGTGGTAAAACTACTGCTATGAAACTTATTGCGGGCATTGAAAAGCCTGATAGCGGTCAAATTGACTACGAAGGACTCACAGAACGCGATATGACGATGGTTTTGAGAAAACCTTATCTTCTTAATGATACTGTTATTCGCAATCTAGTTTACCCGCTGAAACTTCGAAATATAAAACCAGATGATGGACTTGTCAATCACTTTCTTGAAATCACAGGACTTACAAATCTTCGTGACGAATATGCTCATGGTCTATCCGGCGGTGAGCAACAAAAGCTTGCCCTTGCCAGAGCGTTGATTTTTTCACCAAAAGTTATTTTCATAGACGAAGGTTTTTCTAACATGGACATCGAAAGTGTTGCTTTCTTTGAAAACTATATACTAGAAATGCAAAGTAAAAAGCCAATGACTTGGGTGATAATAAGTCATCAGCTTTCTAATATTAGGCGACTCTGTGAACATGTGTTCTTCATGCATAACGGTGAGGTGCGTGCGTCCGGTTCTACAGGCAGTTTACTATCAGATCCAAGAGATGAAAAGCTAAAACAGTATCTACAGTACGCATAACTTTGTAACATAAATGATACCGTGAATCATCTTGCATTCTGACCTTATTGTTGGTATTATTGGTTAGGTGAAATTAAGCAGTGATAACCACACAAACAATGAGTAAAGGATGGCTATTTATTATGAATATTCTCATCAAGGACATTCTTGCGGTACTGCCTGACGAAGCAATAACCTGCTCCGTCCATATTAGTAATGGCATTATTAAATCTATCTCCACTGAGCCGGAAAATTTTATTATTGATAAAACTATCTTCGGTAATGGCAAAATGCTGATACCCGGACTTGTAAATGCTCATACACATGCACCTATGACGATATTACGAAACTGCGCTGATGACCTGCTCTTTCACGAGTGGCTCTTTGGACGTATTTTGCCATTAGAAGAAAAACTTAATCGTGAGGACATTTACTGGGGTACAATGCTCGCAATTACAGAAATGCTTCGTAGTGGCACTACTTCTTTCATAGACATGTACGATTTCATTGATGATATGGTACGCGCTGTTGATGATACAGGTATACGTGCCGTTCTCTCACGTGGATTAGTTGGTGACCCTAATGATCTGACTGTTGGCGAATCGAAACTCCGTGAAGCATTAGATACAGCAGAGCGTTATGAAGGTCGTCATAATCTTACTTTTATGCTTGCACCTCATGCACCATATACATGTGATGAAGGTTTCCAACGTGTTGTTGCTCAGGAAGCTAAGCGCACAGGTATGGCAATAAACACTCATCTCTCCGAAGGTCCTGTCGAAATCGAAACTATCAAAAAGCAATATGGCTGCTCTCCTGTAGAGTTGATGGATAGAACAGGACTGCTCACAGACACAACTGTTGCTGCACATTGTGTGCAAGTCACAGACAGCGATATTGCAATTTTGGCTGAACGTGGTGTAACAGTTGCTACAAACCCTGTCAGTAATTTGAAACTTGCAAATGGTGTTGCACCAATCCCCAAGATGTTGAAAGCCGGAGTTAAAGTAGCACTTGGTACTGACGGAGCTGCAAGTAATAATACTCTTAATATGTTCCGTGAGCTATCTATGCTATCACTTATACATAAAGGTGTAAACCGCGACGCACTTGCTATAACCGCTCAAGAGGGATTTTCAATTGCAACAAAAGGCGGAGCAATGGCCATGGGTCGCAATGACATTGGCGAAATCAAGCCCGGCAATATCGCTGATTTAGTTATTCTTGACATCAAATGTCCCAATATGCAACCAGTAAACAATCCACAATCTGCCCTTGCCTACTCAGCAAATGGAAGTGAGGTTGAAACAGTGATTGTTGGTGGTAGAGTACTTATGGAAAATAGAGAATTCCCGCATATAGATTCTGATAGAGTCTATCATGAGGTTTCAAAGATATGTGAAAGGATAGGAACACGATGACTAATAACGCAACAGCCGCGGCAAATGGTGCTGTAGTACATGAAAGCGAGGTGCGTGATGTATCACTCGCACCATCAGGAGAAAGAAAAATTCAATGGGCATGGAGAAATATGCCACTTTTGCAATCAATTAAAAAAGAATTTGAAAAGACCAAGCCCTTTGAAGGTCTGAATATTACATTATCAATTCACATGGAGGCAAAAACTGCTGTTCTTTGCCGAACCTTGGCAGCAGGTGGAGCTACAATGTATGCAGCAGGTTGTAATCCACTTTCGACGCAAGATGATGTTGCTGCAGCATTATCTTTAGGTGCTGATGGCGAACCACCAATGAAAGTTTTCGCATGGCATAACTCTACAGCCGAAGAGTACGACAGGCATTTAACGAAAGCATTGGAGTCCGGTCCAAATATCATCATTGATGATGGCGGTGATCTTATAAACATAATGCATACTAAACTTCAACACTTAATGCCCGGCGTTTACGGTGGTTGTGAAGAAACAACAACAGGCATTATGCGCCTATTTTCGATGGCAGCAGACAAATCTCTGAAGTTCCCAATGGTTGCTGTTAATAATGCTCAGTGTAAATATCTATTCGACAATAGGTATGGCACAGGGCAATCTGTTTGGGATGGCATTAACCGTACGACAAACCTTGTCGTTGCAGGTAAAGATGTTGTTATCGCCGGCTACGGTTGGTGCGGTAAAGGTATTGCCATGCGTGCCAAAGGATTCGGTGCAAGAGTCATCGTTACAGAAATCGATCCTGTTAAAGCGCTTGAAGCATCTATGGATGGCTTTGACGTTATGCCTATGGAACGAGCTGCAGAGCTTGGTGATTTATTTATCACAGCAACAGGTTGTCTTGGTGTTATAACTCAAAAACATTTCGACAAAATGAAAGATGGCGCTATCATGTGTAATGCCGGACATTTCAACGTCGAAGTAGATGTTGAATGGCTGGATAATAACACAGAAAGCGCCGAGCACAAGCCAAATATCATGGGTTATACGCTAGATAATGGCAAAAAAGTGTTCGTTATTGCAGAAGGCCGTCTTGTCAATCTTGCATCCGGTGATGGTCACCCTGTAGAAATTATGGACATGAGCTTCGCGATCCAAGCTCTGGCTGCTGAATTTATTGCTGAAAATCATAGTAAACTCGAGCCTGGCGTTGTTGCAGTTCCAAAGGAAATTGACCAAAATGTCGCATTCATGAAACTGGCAGCTGATGGACTGGCAATTGATGAGCTAAATCCTGAACAAGCGAAGTATTTGCTTAGTTGGGATATTGAGGTGGATGCCTAGTTTTAGGGGCTAGGATTTAGGGGTTAGGGTTTAGAATTGAAGTCTATCTTTCTTTTTCATCTCGTAACTAAACCCTAGAAATGCGCAAGCATTTCGTCAAGAGTTATCCAGTAGTAATCACAAACTGACTTTATTTCATCTTGTTCGTCATCTGATACTTTATCATATACACCGGCAACCACGAATCCTGCCTCTTTTGCCGTTTTCATTGCGTATAGTGCATCTTCGACAACAAGGGTTTGATTTATATCAGTTCCCAGGAATTCTGCAGCTTGGAAGTATATGTCCGGGCTGCTTTTGCTTGTGTTTTCTTCTGTGCATGTGAAAATATGCTCGATATATTCTCCAAGTCCGTGACGCTCAATTGATGGCTCAACAAGTCGCCTTTCGGTGGCTGTTGCTATACATATTCTTATTCCACGTTTTTTTAGTTCCTTCAGCACCTGCATAACACCTGTTTTTAATTGTACAACAGTTTTTAAATGCTCAAGCATCATATCATCTCTGCCTATTATGACTTCTTCTACAGGAAGGTTTACTCCGAATTTATCGATATAATACTGTGCTTCCTCTGTCGTATTGAGAGTACGGAGTTCTTCTCTGAATGTTGGACTGGGTGTTCCACCGTGACTTCTAACGTATTTTTCCGCTACATCTCCCCATATCCACATTGAGTCTATCAATGTTCCATCAAGATCAAATATCACACCTTTAATTTCTTGCATATGCTTTGCTCCCTTTCTGCTGTGTAATTATAATTAATGTACCGTTTCTCACCGATATAGTCGCAGGTTGACCTATGAATTCGTTGCTGCAACCAATCGGATAATCATTAGTTAGCGTCTTGTTTTCCAGTGAGTATTTCAAACCTTTGAGTGTTACACCCTCTGCAGTATCCCCCATACTGAATATTGATAATGTGTGTCCTTTTGCTATATTTGAGTCTATTGTTATTTCATCATTATTTATGACTGTAATTCTCTCGTTGTTCCCAATTAGCGTTCCGCGTGCAGTTTTTTCAGCAAGATATTTCAAGATTTGGATATTTGCGAGAGTGTGATCAAGTCTGCCCCCAAGTCCACCATTAATGATGAATGTTTTATATCCCAAATCCAAGCCTTGCCGAACTGCAAGCATCATATCTGTGTCATCTTTTTCAACGGGACACGTGATAATATTGGGATGATTTGGTACTTTTTTGAGTGAATCGAAATCTCCAATGAGCATATCAGGCACAATGTTAAGTTTTGCCAGTACAGAATAACCGCCATCAGCAGCTATAACATAATCGCTCTGCTGTGGCAATTCATTTTCATGAAACTCCCCTGCTCCAACTATATAACAACGGTTTTTTGTGTTCATATTTATGACCATTCCTTTTGCGATACCTAGCCACAAAACAACCATAAATAAGGGGATGGTCATTTCGTGCATTAATTTGCGGTTTCCCGCAGGGAGAGCAAATTGGCACATTGTAAGTTTGAATTTATTCAAACTTATGACATCATGCTCCCTTGATATTTTTCTCAAGGCATTGTATCATAGAAACACTTATATAGAAAGTATGAGCATCAACATTATGTTATATAAAGAAATTAAAAAGCACACTAACTCTGATGTGTATCCGATGCATATGCCGGGACATAAAGGCAATAAGAGATTTTTGCCTCCCGCAATGTTGAATGAGCTTGATATAACCGAGATATATGGATTCGATGATTTGCATAATCCTCATGGCATTTTATTAGAAACTGAAACCCTTGCTGCTGAATTATACGGCAGTCGTAAATCTCTTATGCTTGTAAATGGCACTACTGTTGGTATACTTGCATCAATTGGTGCACATACTGAGCGTGGAGACAAAATCCTTGCTGTCGATAATTATCATTGGTCAACATCAAATGCCGCAAAATTATTTGGGTTAGAACTTATAACAATCGACGCAGAAATTGACGAAAATTCTGGTGTGCCTTGTAGTATTTCTCCTAAGGCTATTGAACATGCTTTGCTTGAAAACCCGAAGATAAAGCTTGTCATAATTACATCTCCAACATACGAGGGTGTTGTTAGTGATGTCGCTGCAATCGCTGCAATTGCTCATGCTCATGGTTGCTTGCTTATCGTTGATAGTGCACATGGTGCACACTTGGGATTTTCTGATACATTCCCAAAAAGTGCAACTGTTATGGGTGCTGATATTGTCGTTATAAGTCTACATAAAACACTTCCGGCAATGACACAATGTTCATTGTTACATGTCTGTAGTGAGCGTGTTAATGTCAATGCATTAAAGGATATGTTATATATTTTGCAAACCAGTAGCCCGTCGTATGTTTTGATGTCATCGATTGATTATTGCTTGAGATTGCTAAAATCTGACAGTGTAGAACTTTTTCGCGCGTATGAGGAAAAGTTATCCACGTTTAGCGAGCGAGTGAAGGAACTTAAGATGCTATCTGTTCTACATCACGGAAATGATTCACCTCATCCCGATTTTTATGACTTTGACTTAGGCAAAATTGTAATAACAACAAAAAACTCACCTATTAGTAGTGAGGTTCTTGCTTATATATTGCGACGTGAGCATAAGATAGAAATCGAGCGTGTATGTGATGATTATATAATTGCAATGACTAGCATTTGTGATACATCAGAAGGCTTTAAACGATTGGCTGATGCGTTGATTGCAATTGATGAAACTTATTCCGAAATATGATGTAGCTATTTTTCAAAGTCTCTCGATCGCAATAGTTTTCATACAATAATGGATAATTTGTCGCACCATTCGGATTTGAATTACACTTCTACAACTGTGCTATAATTTGCAAACTCGCCATTCCGTGCCATTAGCTCTACCACTCCAATAACAGTAAATGTTGCTATTAAATTGAAATATATCATTACTATCAATGATGCTATGAACAGCGCCCCATGATACACGACATCAAAAAGACGCAGTCATTGATTAAACCGCGTCTTTTTGAATATGAGTAAGAGTTATTGTTCTTTATTTTCTGGAGTTGCTTCCTCTGCTATTTGTATATTTGAACTTATATTCTGTACGCTCAGATTCTTTTTCTTCCTATGTTTACGAATCTTTGCCCGTATTATCAGTAATGCAACTACCACAATAACTGCAATTATCAAAATCACCGGAGCAGAGACGATTAGCCACATAAACAAATTCATAAAGAACCTACCAATGCCTCGTATAGTTGATGTGAAACCATCACCTATTTGCTGCCAATATGTGCGATGAATTACTTGAGGCTCTGTGAATTGCTCGACTTCGCGAATGCTTAATGTCAACGTACTGAAATCAACTTGACTTTGCCATGTGTTTATTGTGGTTGTCAATGATTCAATTTGGAATCGAACTTCACTAAGCCTTTCTTCAATTAAAATAAGATCAGGTACATCCTCTGCTTGAGCAAGCATTGCAAGCAAGCGTTCTTCTTGAATGCGTAGAGAGTTTAAACGAGATTGAGTATCAAAAAATTGTGCTGTAATATTTACTGCATCGCTACTTTGGTGTATGACATTTCCGAGATCATCAAGGCGTCCTGTCATAACGTCAAGATGTTGAACCGGGACTCTTATTACGAAGTGTGCAAATCTGAAATCAGACCAACCGTGAAACTGTGCCGCATAGTTGACACCACTTACGCTGGAACTCTCAACAAAAGCATTGTACATGGTTATCAAAGTATGCACCCCTACAATGGTTTCGTCGAAACTCATGGTTTCAACTTCTGCAAAAACAGTATGTATAATTTTATCTGCCATTAAATTATCATCCGGTATAGGTGCAGATATCGGTACTATGCCACCGCCAGCTTCTTGTTCGGCAACAGAGTACATCCACATACTATCATTCATGGCTTCATCGAAGTCAAAACTAGCACTCAACAGTTCAGGTTCCGGCATCGGTTCCGGCGTCAGTATTGGCATCGGTGGAGCCATCGCAGGAGCTTCCATTGCTACATAGCGAGTTATCGCAGCATCCGACATGAAGCCAAGAGCAGAATCGTTCGTTGGTCTGGCCGCTTCAGCACATCCTGTTAGTAGCACTAATGAAAGAATTATGCATAGTATGATAGGTATAATCTTCTTCATTTGATTTTCCTCCTCAATCAGCTATAATGATTTATTGGGTTTTACTATTAGACGAATTATTTCTTGATTTGTTCCGCTTCATTGTAACACGCAACCCAACTCCTATGATAACCAACAAAAATATGAAATGAAATAAAGCACATATAGATAACACTATGCATCTTCGCAAATAGTTGCATATGTTTACCTATTTTTTAACATATCGGGACGACGAGTGCGGGTTCTTTCCAGTGACTTCTCCCTGCGCCAATTATTTATGTTCTCATGATGTCCGGATAGTAACACATCTGGCACCTTTCTATCATGCCATGTCTCAGGTCTTGTATATTGTGGATATTCGAGCAGACCATCCCAATGACTTTCATCTATAAAACATTCTTCATCAGGTAATACACCCGGCACAAGTCTGCATACTGCGTCAGCAACAGCCATTGCAGGTATTTCTCCTCCGGTTACGACAAAATCGCCAATAGATATTTCTTCATCGACACACTCTTCGATAAAGCGTTCATCAACGCCTTCATACCTGCCACACACAATGATTAACCTATCATGTTCACGTTGTAAACGTTTAGCATCCTCTTGTTTAAACACATTGCCACATGGTGACATAAATATAGTGTGAATGCGACGACCCGCTTCATCACAGATATGCTTCCAACAATCATAAAGTGGCTGTGCAAGCATCACACAACCACGTCCCCCACCATAGGGGTAATCATCAACCTGCCTTTGCTTGTTCTTTGTATGGTCACGAATCTGATGGCATTCGATACGTATATATCCACGTTCTTGTCCACGACCTAAAATACTTTCACAAAGCATATCCCCGACAACATCAGGAAATAGAGTTAAAATATCAATCCTCATAAAAATGATTGTTCCTTTTCAATGTCATTTGTTTTTGACAAGCTATTTAGTGTCATCCATGCTGCACCTAAGAGTGCTGCATTATTTCCTGCTTTTGCACGTAGTATGCTAACATTACGGCAGTGACTACTCCCATTTTCAATATATGTTTCTTCAAAGCGATTCCACCATCTGTCAGCTGTATCGATAAGACCACCACCAAATAAAATAGCATTTGGTGATATAAGATTTGCAATTGAAATTGCGCATATTGCTAAATTATATATAAAAATATCTAATATGCTCTGAGCACTATCATCACCATCATCTAATAACTCAAAGAACTCATAACCTGATGAAATCACCTTTTTTCCTGATAACACATTATATGACTCCCAAAGTGCTGTTCCTGATAAGTATTGTTCTACGCAACCACGTTGCCCACATAAGCATCGTTTTCCACCCGGATGAAGAATGAGATGTCCAATCTCTCCAGCACTACATGCTGCACCATATATAGGTTTTCCGGCTTGAATATAGCCGCCACCTACACCTGTGCCAAGAATGATTCCAAAAACATCGTCGAAACCTTTTACGGCACCTTTCCAGTATTCACCATACACAGCCACTCTGCAATCATTATCCACAACAGTGGGCAGACCACATTTCTTTGTGACCTCATCTACAATTGAAAGCCCTATGTAGTCTGTATATACATCTGTAGCAAATAAGACTTTTCCATTAGTAGGTTCAATACGTCCCCCTGCACCGATTCCAACTGCATCTATCCGGTAGTTTTTTTGAAATTCTGTAATTATATCTAAATATACTTCTATAATCGAAGAACCGGTACGCTCGATGTTTGGTAGTTGTATTTTTTCCAAAATAACACCATTTTCATCGATAACCGCACCGGCAATTTTAGTAGCACCAGTATCAATAGCGACAACTAGCATGATTGCTCCTTAATTACAATACGGCGTGATATTATCAACTATTTTCTTCGTTATCACCTGTGGGCGAGTAATTCCTGCACCAATCACAACATTATGAGCACCTGCTTCAAATGCTTTGATTGCATTTCCCTCATCCCAATATCGACCTTCAGCTACAACCGGTACCTTAACACGTTGCACTAACTGTTCAACTAACTCTACGTCTGGTGGTCGCAGCTCCATAATTTCATTTGAATTTTTATCTTTAGTATGTGGTGTATAACCTGCCAGAGTTGTTGAAATCAAATCAACACCTGCCTGTTCTGCTTGTAGCCCTTCATCTAATGTAGAAATATCACCCATTAATACAATTTCAGGAAAATTGCGTTTAATCTCTTTAATGAGTGTTTTTGCGTCTAATCCACCCGGTTTTGGCATCGATGACACATCCACCGCTACCATCTCTGCGCCTGTGTTATATACAACTTCCACATCTCGCAAGGTTGGTGTTATATAACTCCAATATCCCGGATAATCATGTTTGATAATGCCTAATACAGGAATTGTTATTAATTGCTTCGCCGCCAATATATCAGCAACACCGTTGACTCTCACACCAACAGCACCACCCATTTCTGCTGCAAGAGCAAAACGTCCAATTATGGCCGAGTCTCGCATAGGTTCCTCTGCTGTCGCTTGGCAAGATACAATAAGACCTTTTTTTAGTTCATTGATTTTCATAAAGCTAATTTTCCTTTACAATCCTTCAATCAAGCGCAATTTGATATACCCTTCATCTAGATTCGTTTCTACAATAAATTCGGGTACAGCCGGAACTAGTATCTCGCGCTCCCCTTGTATGACGTATACATTATTTGATGGTAGTGAGAGAACATCTGTTATGCGTCCTAGCTGCTCACCTGTTTCCGCATCTTCGACACTCAAACCTATCAGGTCTGCAATGAGATATGTACCTTCTTCAAGGTGGATATCTGCTTTTTTGACTTTAATAACCTTGTTTTTCATCTTTATAGCGGCATCAATGTCCGTAACGCCTTCAAGGGTTGCAATTACGCAACCCTTATGAACTCTTGAAGATAAAACTTTTGTCGGCTTTTCGTCAATATATAAATATTCAAAGCCTGTTAAGAAGTCAGGTGAATCAGCCCACGGTTGAAGTCTTAGTTCACCACGTATGCCATGAGTGTTTACGATTTTACCTGCTTCGATTAACTCGTTTTTCATAATCTTATAAAATTAGTCAACGATATCGACGCTGATGCGTTTGCCTTGCTTTTGTGCAACACTACGCATTAACACGCGAATTTCTTTCGCAATGCGCCCTTGTCTTCCAATGACTTTACCCATATCAGATGAGTTGCAGCGTATTTCATAAACCGTTTCAGTTTCTTCTTCACGTTCTGAAATGTTCACTTCATCAGGATTATCGACAAGATTTTTAACTATGTATGTCAATAGTTCCTTCAAGTCACTCATTTGTTGTTTCCTCTGCCTTTGTTGCTTCCTCTACTTTTTCTTGAGTAGCTTCTGCTTTCTTTATTAGAGCTCTAACTGTATCGGTTGGTTGTGCTCCATTTTTAATCCAGTAGTTTGCACGCTCGACGTCAATTTTGATAATTGATGGTTGTGCAACAGGATCATATGTGCCGATTTCTTCGATACATCTGCCATCACGAGGCGATTTTGAGTCTGCTACTACTACTCTGTAAAAAGGATTCTTTTTTGCGCCCATTCTGCGAAGTCTGATTTTTACCATGATTCATTTTCCTCCGTTAATCTATATCAGTAATATTATTATAATATTCAACTGCTTTTGCTTAGGGGTTAGCTCACTTTTTCAGGTTTATGTCATTGTCAAGCATTACTTTCACGGCTATCTAACCCCTAAACCCTAGACCCTACCCCCTGCGAACGTAGTTTGCTATGCCCTGTACTCACTACATTCCAAATAAACCTTTCCTGCCTTTGCCTCCTCCGAACATTGCGGGCATTTTGCCTTTGGATATCTGTTTTGTCATCGCTTGCATAGCTTCAAATTGCTTGAGTAGTCTATTGACATCAACAACAGCTGTGCCACTTCCTGCTGCTATACGTTTTTTCCTGCTGCTGTTAAGAATAGATGGGTTTTCGCGCTCATGCACTGTCATCGAAAGAATTATCGCTTCAGTTTTTGAGAGCATTTTTTCATCGACTGATGCTCCTGCCAATGCTTTTGCATCCATTCCCGGAAGCATTCCTGCGATATCTGATAGACCGCCCATTGATCTGACTTGTGTCAACTGTTCGTAGTAATCGGATAATGTAAACCGATTTTTCATCAGTTTTTCTGTCAATTCTTGTGCTTTTTTCTCATCAAAAGCCAGTTCGGCTTTTTCGATCAGCGTCAGCACGTCACCCATTCCTAAAATCCGTGATGCCATACGGTCCGGATGGAATGGTTCGATTTGGTCAAGCTTTTCGCCTGTACCTGAAAATTTGATTGGCTTACCTGTGACTGCTCTAACAGAAAGTGCTGCACCACCACGTGCGTCACCGTCTAACTTTGTTAGTATAACGCCGTCAATACCGAGTGCATCATTGAATGCAGTTGCAGCATTCACAGCATCTTGTCCTGTCATAGCGTCAATTACTAATAATATTTCTGTTGGATTGACTGCTGCTTTAATTTGCTTTAGTTCATCAACAAGGTCATTGTCTATATGAAGTCGTCCGGCCGTATCGAGAATTACCAGGTCATTTCCATTTTTATTTGCGTGCGCTATCGCAGCTTTCGCGATGTTTACAGGGTTTGCTGTTCCCATTTCAAAAACTGGAATATCAAGCTGACCACCTACTGTTTTTAATTGCTGTATCGCTGCCGGTCTGTAGATATCACATGCGACCAGAAGTGGATTTTTACTATTATTCTTTCTTAGGTAACCGGCCAATTTTGCGCCATTTGTTGTTTTACCTGCACCTTGAAGCCCGATAAGCATGATTACTGTTGGCGGTTTTGATGAAATGGTAATTTTCGCATTCTCTGATCCCATTAATGCACAAAGTTCTTCATTAACTATCTTTATAACCATTTGTGCAGGTGTAAGACTTTCAAGTACATCTTTGCCAACTGCACGCTCGCTGACTGTCTTTATAAAATCACGCACTACTTTGAATCCAACATCTGCTTCAAGCAAAGCAAGGCGTACTTCACGCATTGCTTCTTTTATGTCGGCTTCCTTGAGTCGTCCTTTTCCGCGTAGCTTTTTGAATGCGGCATTTAATTTTTCTGATAAGCTTTCAAACGCCATTATTGTTTCCTCATATCTTCGTTACAGTAAAAAATAATCCTGTACGGCTTCTGAAACCATTGCTCCGTTAGAAATATCTTGCTCTAACTTTGCTCGTGTTTCGCTCCACTTGTTTATTATACCTGTTTTCTGCTCAAGCTCCATAAGCTTCTTCTCAGCACGTACTATAATATCATGTACTCCCTGCTTAGAAATGCCTGCGCTATCTGCTATCTCTGATAGTGATAAGTCATCGTTATGATACAGGTCGTAGTACTCTTGTTGCTTGTCGGTGAGTGTTTCTCCGTAAAAGTCAAACAACATTGTCTTTATGAGCGTTTGGTCAGTCATATTAATGACCATTCCTTTACTGTAATCATTAAGCTTGATAAAACGACCATGAAAGGTATGGTCATTTTCGTGCATTAATTGCGATTCCAATAATCACAATTGGCACATACTTCGCATAGTATGAATTTATTCATACTATACCCCTTAAAGCATTATTGCTTGACACCTAATACATAATAAACGATTTGCATAGGGTTGTCAAGTAAAATTAGTTGAATGGCAATATTTTATGCATCGCAATGTAGAAAATATCATAGTTTTTCAGCTTGATTGTCAAAATGATATTCAAGCTGATTTTTGTGACTTTTTTCCACAAGTTGGTTATGCCCCATAATGGACCTCATTTATACTGCACTTTTACACATTTCTTCATAATATTATCAAAATCCGGTTGACAACTTCCTCTGACTCATGTTAATATGATTGTGATATCATTTTGATATACACTATTATTGGAGGTAAAATCATGACAACTACAATTAACAATAAAGTTATGCAGACAGAAGAAATTGAATTGAAAGCAATGAACGGTATGGCATGTTTAATAATGAACATTCTCGCTGTACTGGCAAGCATCGCAGCATTCATTATTGGCATTTTGATGATTGAAGGAACTATAGCAACAACATCACAGAGCGCACAAGGTCTCGCAATCGCACTGATAATCATAGGTTCAGTTTACGGATTTATCGTCGGACCCTTGCTCTTTATTGGTTTAAAAGTTATTAAGCCAAATGAAGCAATGGTCATGACATTATTTGGTAAATACATCGGCACTCTTAAAGGTGCAGGCTTCTATTGGGTAAATCCATTTTGTATTGCAGTAAATCCCGCAGCTGGAGTTACTACTACCACAAGTGCAAGTGTAAAGCCCGCCGCTGATCCCGTCGCATCCGCTCTCACAAGTATGAATTCACTAAATCTTGTCAATAAAAAAATATCTCTTAAAGATAATACACTCAACAATGACAGATTAAAAATAAATGATCAACTTGGTAATCCGATTATTATTGGAATCGTTGTTATTTGGCGAGTTGTTAATACGGCTAGAGCAGCATTTAATGTTGAGAATTACAAAGAGTTTCTATCTATACAATGTGACTCTGCCCTTCGTAATATTGTTAGATTATATCCATATGATAACCCCGGTAATGACAATGAGCATTCCTTACGTGGAAGCAGTCAAGAAATCGCCGAAGAACTAAGAACTGAAATTCAAGCCAAGGTCGAAAATGCAGGTCTTGAAATTGTTGAAGCTCGCATCACTCATCTTTCATATGCAGAAGAAATTGCAGCAGTAATGCTCCAAAGACAGCAAGCGTCAGCAATTGTAGATGCAAAAAATATGATTGTCGAAGGTGCTGTAGGCATGGTAGAAATGGCACTAGCAAAACTGAGCGAGAACGATATCGTTCATTTGGACGAGGAGCGCAAAGCCGCTATGGTCAGCAACCTGCTCGTTATACTCTGTGGTAATAAAGAAACTCAGCCTGTTGTAAACACCGGCTCACTTTATTAATCTAAAAACATTAAAGGTGGCGATGAGTTTTGGATGAGAAAGGAAAAAAGCAAGTTCCTCTCCGGCTGTCAGCTTCGCTCTGGAAAGAGCTTGTCGCGTGGGCAGAGGATGACTTCCGCTCACTTAACGGACAGATAGAGTATTTGCTCCATGAAGCCGTTGTACAAAAGCGAAAATCACGGAGCAAGAAAGAGAAAGAAGATTAATACTAAACACTGATAAAATATAGGCAATTGGGAAAGTCTAGCTAGAGACAGGCAACTTTCGCAATTTACTAAAATAAAAATTATTGGAGGAAAGACATGCAACTTTACACAACAGATTTTATCACAGGAAAGAATATTGAAACCATTGGACTTGTAACAGGCGGAGCCGTGCAAACAAAGCATCTCGGTAGAGATTTTCTGGCCGGAGTCAGAAAAATAGTAGGTGGCGAAGTCACTATTTACTCACAAATGCAAGATGAAGCACAAGCACAGGCTACTCTTGGTATGTTGGAAGACGCAAAAAACATGAATGCTGATGCAATCATCTGTGTCCGCTACGGTATCGCTTCCATTGAAGGCTCATCAAAGGTATTAGCTTTTGGAACTGCAGTTAAGTTTGTCTAGAAATTAAACCTAGAAACAAAATAAACCCCTTGAGGTAAGGCTTTTATCGCCTTGACTCAAGGGGGTTTTGATTACTCATAATTTATATATTCACGACTACCGAAGTCTCCTCAAATCTGATCGCACTCTCCTCTCCGCATTCCTTTTGCCATAGTCTGAGCGCGAGGTCTCCCTGCCGCCTTTTTCACGTACAGTAATCATCACTCGCATCAGATAGTTTTTATCATCTGTCATACAGACTTCATTTAGTGGATATTCCTCATATGCATCTCCGCATATTTCAAAACCATTTTTATCTATATACTCAATTATCCGCTTGTACAAATCATCACTTTGACCATACCCGCCGCGCTTGTAGCCAATGGCATACATAGCGGCGGGTTTTCTGTCGTGTCCCTCAGGGTTGTAAAAATAGAAACGATCAGGCCAAACCCAGTCAGCCTGCTTTATTCGTTTTTCTGAATACTTACCCCATACGGAATAATTAAGACTCAAATCCGGATACTCCTCTCGGGTTTTTTTATAAAAACTCAAAAGTGCATCAATAACATTTCTGTTACGGCTGTAGTCATTGATATCTCCAAGAATAATTGCCTCTGCAGGGACGAACTCGATAGACACTTTATTCTCGTCAACATCTTTCGCTGAACGAATGGTCTTTCTAAGTGTCTGCAAGAGTTTCTTTGCATTGATCCATTCTTCAATTATTTCATCGATTTTCTTAACCTGACGAGAAAATACTTCATCGGTCAGTTCCGGAGTTCTGGTGTCAATGAATTTCTTGATTTCATCCAAAGTCATTCCGGACTCCTGCAGCGTCCGTATCACGTTCACAACAGACAGTTGTGCATTGTTGTAATAACGATACTTATTTTCTCCCCTTATCGCAGGTGATAGCAAACCTATCTTGTCATAATGTCGTAACGTATCACGAGTTGTTCGTGAAAACTCCGCAAATTCCTTTATTGAAAAAGTAATGTTCAGTTTCAAGATTTTACCTCCATATATAAATGCATATTGCCGATTTTTCTACACAAAATATCTTCGTAGAATCACATCATAGTTATCGTCAGATATAAGCGCAAAGTTTAGTGCTACACCAATGTTTTTTTGTTTGTAATTAATTGCAATATTTTGATATTTACTGTATTTGCAACGTTTTTAACGAGCAAATATTTTTTTTACATCATATTGACATTGATGTAGCACCATAGCTTACATTTATTCAGCAGGTTTTTATAGACATTAATAATGTGAATATATATCAAAATTTTGAAAACAAAAATAACGGAGGAGTTTTATGAAAAATCGATATGCTCAACTTAGACACGGACACTTGATTCACGGCCGCGGTTCGATTGAATTTTTATCTACTCTCGATAAAAAACGAGCTGCAATTATTTATGACAGACGCTTACTGGACGAAAACGGAAAAGCAAAACTCGCAGCTATTCTTGCCAATGGATACTGTGAATCCTTATTTGTAGCCGATATACGCAATGAGCCATACTTTTCTGATATTTTGCACGCACTCGAAGAAATACGAAAATATAAACCGGACTTAATAGTAGCATTTGGCGGTGGCTCAGTCATAGATACAGCAAAAGCAGCATGGCTGTTTTACGAAAATCCTGATTTATCGATTGAAGATGCTCTGAAACCTTATCAAATCCCAGATTGTAACTACTCAACACTGGTTGCAATCCCTACAACTAGTGGCACAGGTGCTGAAACTACTTGCTGTAGTGTATTTACTGACCAAGAAAATGTGCAAAAGATGTTGATATTGGGACATAGCATCACTCCTACATACGCCATTCTGGATGCAGATTTCGCAGATTCTATGCCACCTGTGATTGCTGCATATACAGGGATGGATGCTTTGTCACATGCAATGGAGGCTGCTGTATGCAAAGAGTCCTCACCATTGGTGGTCAGTCTTGCTCTGACTGCTGCTGTTGACATACTTGAAAATCTTCCTATTTCAGTTAACTCTGAGCCTGGCAGTTCAGAAAGAGCCATAGCACGCGAAAGATGTCACTATGCTTCGACTATTGCCGGTATAGCAATCAATAACTCAAGTGCTGGATTAGTACATGCATTAGATCAAGTCGGTCCGTATTTCAATCTGCCTCACGGACTCGTCTGTGGAACATTGCTGCCTTACACAACAGCATTCCACTCCCCTCACCCCATCTATGCAAAACTCAGCCAAAGACTTGGGTATACAGGAAATGAATCAGAACTTTGTAACCAACTCGTTGTGCATTTGCAAGATTTTTGCCAAAAAATAGGTATTACCCGTAACTTTTGTGAACTTGACGTTGACGAAAGCGATTATATGCAAAAATTAGGCGACTTCGCTGTTGCAGCCATTAGTTCCTACTCAGCTGCGATATCACCCAAAAGACCATCATATGAAGAGGCATGCTCTCTATTAAGTGCTGCCTTTTATGGAAATAAAAAAGGAGAATAAAAATTATATGAACAACACAACTCACCGCAAAAACCACATTTTCGCATCGGACAAAAAAACTTTCATTATGGCAATGGATCATGGCGCAAACTTCAATGTTTTACCTGGTTTAAAATATCCCGGTAGGATAATTCGAGAAGTTGCAAATGCAGGGGTAGATGCTTTCCTTGCAACACCCGGCATGGCAACTTATTTCGCAGATGATTTTCTTGGGAAGGGTCTCATTCTTCGCGTAGATGGAGGCGTATCCTTCTTGGGAGATCACTCAAAACCTATTCAATGGGTAGTAACTGCAGAAGACGCACTACGCTTAGGTGCCGATTCAATCATCACAATGTGCTTTCCCGGCTCCACGTTTGAAAATGAAATCCTCTCAAACCTGTCTCGAGTCATTATGGATGCTCATCGTTGGGGACTTCCTGTCACTGCTGAAGCATTACCACGCGGTTTTGAAAAAAGCGACGATGCACGCACTCCTGAAAACATAACCTTTGCATGTCGTCAAAGCGTAGAATTCGGTGCAGATATTATAAAAACTATCTATACAGGCGATCAAGATAGCTTTCAAAATCTAACTGACAGCGTTTATGCACCTGTGGTAATTCTAGGTGGAGCAAAAAAAGTGCCGGAACGACAACTGCTTCAAGAAATAAAAGATGCTATGGAAGCCGGGGGCGCAGGTGTTGCTATGGGTCGAAATATTTGGGGTCACGAACAACCTGCAAAATATTCAGCAGCCATTGCCAAGCTAATCCACGAGGATTGCAGCGTCGATATCGCATTAAAAGAACTTAACAAAATATTTTAATTAAGGATGTGAATGTTTATGGAATCAAAAAAAACACAGTCCTATATGCTAGGACTTATCAGCGGAAATGGAGAAGTTAACTTTGAAGAAGTGAGCTTACCCGAAGTAAACCCAGACCAAGTTTTGGTCAAAATTCATTACTGCGCTATCTGCACTTTGGAACAACGAATATATAGCGGTGTATTGCCAAGATATCCCTTTGCCGGCGGTCATGAAATATCCGGAGTGGTCGAAAGCATCGGCGAAAATGTCACAAGTGTCAACACTGGAGATAAGGTCGCTGTTCGACTACTGACCTCATGTGGCGAATGTTACTACTGTCGAGCAGGCAATGAAAACCAATGTGAGGTTTCATTCAAAGCTTCAATGCACGAGGGCTTCAATGGTCCGGGCGGATTTGCTGAATACATGTTAACCAGCGCTCAAAGCGTCTACAAACTTAATGATAGCGTAGATCTTGTCCATGCAGCGTTAACAGAACCGTTAGCTTGCTGTGTACACAGTATTGGAAACGCTGAAATCGGTATGGGTGACGATGTTGTTGTAATCGGTGCAGGAATTATGGGTATGTTTCATATTCAGCTTGCTAAGCTTCGAGGCGCTCGTGTCATCGTATGTGAAGTAGACAATGCAAGGCTTGAACTTGCCGCTACGATGGGTGCTGATGTCACTATCAATTCCTCAACCGAAAATGCCGTTGAACGAGTAAAAGCACTCACAGAGGGAAGAGGTGCACACGCTGTTTTCTGCACAGCCGCGATTGCAAAGCTTGCTCAAGAAAGTATTGATATGGCAGGCAAATTAGGCCGTGTTGTTTTATACTCATCATTCCACCCCAATCTTCCGGTAGAAATTGATGTTAACAAAATTCACTCTTATGAAACAATAATAACCGGGTCTGTCAATCCATGCAGACGTGACTTCTTGACTGCTGTACGCTTACTATCATATAACCTGATTGATGTATCACGACTCATCTCTGATGTGCTCCCTCTAGAGGAAATGGACAGCGCATTAAAACTGGCAATGAAACCCGAAACATATCGCGTGATATTGGATTGTATCAATTAATATTAATCACTAACAGAAACCATTAAATCTTTGCGAGCTATTTACCGTCATTCGTCGCTGAAATTCCTTGAAAGGTCGCTGGCATTACTTTGAATTCTTGCCTTGAATGACGAAAAATAATCTCACAAATATATCAACGTTTTCTATCAGTAATCAGTATAACAATGCAAAATAATACAAAAGGAGGCATTTATATGTCAAACAAACCAACTGGTAGCCCTGGCGGTGGCTCACTAGGACTGTTTTCCTGTGTCAGCATTCTGCTTGGAGGCATGATAGGTAGTGCTATTTTTTCGATTTCAGGACTGACAATTTGGCATGCAGGAGCCGCAGCTCTACTAACTTGGATTATCGCTGCTGCCATCCAAATGATGTATGGGCTACAAATAGCAGAATTATCCGTGCTTTTCCCAAGATCTGGAGGCGTATTTGTATTCCCAGCCAAATCACTCGGACGTACTGAACGTCAAGGAAAAATCTGGGGATTTATTTCAGTATGGGGATATATCGGAGCTAATATAATCGCCATCGCTTTCGCTGCCATTCACATAGCTACGTATCTTGGTGGCGGTTTTCCTGCACTTGGACAGTACCAAATACCGCTTGCTGTAGCTGCATGTGTGATTACCGGCGTCCTGAATTTGCTAGGCACAAAAATCACAAATCGAGCTAATGCTGTTTTAGTTGCAGGCTTAGTCGGGACAATGCTCATTTTCATTTGCGCCGGAATTTTCAGTGGAAAATGGAGCGCATCATTAATGACACCGTTCTTCACACAAGGTGTAGGTGGCACCACAGGATTTATAACCGCAGTACCAAATGCCATGATGGCATACGGTTCGATCGTTGCAATAGCATTTTTGGTAGGTGAAGTCAAAAATCCAAATAAGAATGTGCCTAAATCAATGGCCATCTCTATGGGCATTGCAGCTGCACTCTACCTTTTAGTTCTTGCTACGATTATGGGATTGCAAAACACTCAATTCTTCATTGATAATCCCGGCATGCGCTTCATTCCCCTATCCGCTGTTGCCTTAACACAAATGCAGCATCTCACCTGGCTTCCCAAAGTAATCTCCATCTCAGCATTATTGGCATTGGTCACAACAATGATTATTGTAATGGCCTTGACGACCCGCGCCATAGTTGCAACTGCCGAAGGAGGATTTTTGCCGAAATTCCTTGCCAAAAGCAACAAATCACTAAAAGCTCCCATATATGCGACTTTAATTATAACTGTCGCCAGCATGATAATTTCATGTCTTCCACAGTTTACCTTCTTAATCGTCAACATTGGTGCACTTTTCGCGGTCATAACTATATCGATAAACTGCATATCACTGATGGCTGCCCGCAAAAAGCAAACATATATTCCGGGACAATATCGTGCTCCGGGCGGACATATCCTACCCATAGCTACCATCGCTCTAATTGTGGCTGCATATATCCCCGGTCTCATAAATAGCTTCGCATTGTGGGCTTACATCATTTCATGGTATGCCATCGGTGCATTGGTTTTGATAACAGCTTTTAGCAGGATAAATAAGAGTGCTCAAAAAAATAAAGATGAACCTGCAAAGAGTGCAGAAGGAGAACAATAATATGACTTATGAATATTCAAATGATTTCAACTTACAAAACACATGCATTACTTTTGGAAACTTCGATGGACTCCATGCCGGACACAAAAAAGTTTTTGAAGTATTGAAGCAACAAGAGCAAAATGAACACACATCAGTAATGTTCAGATTTGTTAATCACGACTTACAACGCCAAGCTAAATGCCTGACTGTCGATGATGATATTCGCGATATATTGCAAGAAAATTGTCCGCAGATTATTATCTCTCACCCATTTGTTTCTGAACTGGATTGCATCGAACCTGAAGCATTTATAGCAAAAATACTCTCACAAAGGCTCGGTGCAAAAAAAATCGTCGTAGGCGAAAATTGCCGATTCGGCAAAGACGGACGCGGAGATGTGCAGCTACTCAAGAAATACGCCGAGCAACTTGAGTATGAAGTGATTGTAGTTGACAATGTGTGTAAAGATGACGACATAATTACATCAGATATTATACGCAATGACCTTATGAACGGCAATCTGGAGCGTGCAAATCAATATCTTGACAACCGCTACACACTGCGAGGTGTGGTGGTGCACGGCAAAGCACTCGGCAGAGGCGCAAAAATGCCCACAGCAAATTTGCAAGCTCACCCTTCCAAATTTATACCTGCACATGGTGTATATGCCACAGTGACAAAGGTAGATGGCGAGCAATATCTCGGTATGACAAATATCGGACTACGACCAACTGTGGATGATTCACCACATGTAACCATCGAAACATTCCTTTTGGATTTTGATCGTGACATTTATGGCAAACAGATTGAAACAGAGCTTAGTCTCTATGTTCGCGAAACACGCAAGTTCAACAATCTCGATGAAGTAAGAGCACAAATCGATATTGACCTAGATCATGTACGAAAGCATTTTAGCAACCGCTAGGTAAAGGGATAAAAGGGGCTGTTGAAAAATACAGAAAAACCGAAAACCCGTCATCCCGGGCTTGACCCGGGATCTATTACAAAGCTTGATTCTATCAGATTGCGGCTCGGAGGCCGCAATGACGAATGCTCATTTCTGCACGTTTTAGGGGCTGTTGCATTATTTTGCAACAGCCCCTTTTGCTCTAAATCATATACTTTTTCTATGATTTAATTTTACTGTACGGATTGATTATCCGTTGTGATTATTGTCGCGTAATTGTTTAGAAGATTTGTCTATTCTGGATCTTCTCTTGGTAAGAATCCGTGGTACTCACAAGATACACATACACACCATTGATGGCATGGGCATTCAAAATTGTCATAACATACCCAACATAGACCACATGGTTCCAGAATCACTTCGCAAGTACAAGGATACTCTTCACATTCATTACATACAACTTGATCTCGAATCACATTTGCGCCTCTGTTGACATTAAGCGGAGCTGTTCCACCAACGTCACCATTATCATAGAATGTTACACTTGCGCGCACTTCAAATCTTGCATTGTTGGTTATGGTACCATTGTTTCGCAATGTTGAATTTGATACGTTCTCAACATGCCCATCATTCACCAATCTGCCATTCTCCTCAATGGTAATTGTACCGCCTCCGTTGGGGCTGCCTTGGTTATTGATTCTTCCGCCTTCACGTACAACAACAGTACCTTTTATAACAAGTTCGGCGTCGCGTTGTATGTTCAACGTGGTTTCTATGTACAGTGTTCTACCTTCTGGTACCGTAAACGGACTATGTTGTGTAAATATACCTAAGTTGCCGCGTGTTTGTATTATCACATCATATCCATCTTCCAGAAGTCTCTGTACATGATTCGGATTAGTTCCATCAAATATTGTTGGATCAACAGGAATTTGCGGAATCATGGCTTCGATATCAATCTCGCCATACTCATCATACACAAATCTGAGTCTACGGGATTCTGCTTGACCCGGCTCTTGGAATGTGAGCCAGAAGTATCCTCCGGAACTGCTGAACGGTAGGGCGTCGATTCTTGTCGTATCACTGCCAATCGCCACTGGTGCACTTATTCTTGTCGGGTAGACATCGTCTTCATTCTCGTACATAAATACACGTGTACCTTCAGGCAAAGCGGTAAAGTCTATTGCAGCAAAGAAACCATCATGTACCAATATCCATGGGCTTCTTGTTGGTCTGTGAAACGTTGTTCCTGCCGTACTTGTAGAAGGAATATCACTTGGCCTACTCGCAGCATTAGCCCAAAGTCTGCCTGCACCGACCGGAACCAGTCCAGTAGAAGGTTGACCTTGTGGAACTACTGCATTATCTCTTGGTAAGTTTGGATCATCGTTTACATGATCGAAAATCGGCACTGCAACAGTCGAGTTGCGTGATGCTTCATTTGGATAATTGTCACCAAAACGGTTTCTGACAAGCAGTAATGTTTCAAAATCAGGCCACGCTGTTTCTGCTCCTTCTGCCGGGAAGAAAGGAATACTGAGGCGTTTACTTGCCGCATAGCCCTGAATCTGCAGATCATAGTAGAGACGTCCGCCCTCAGGGTCCAAGTTGAGTTCTGTGATAACAGCAGTACCATCTTCTTGACGCATTGCGTATCCAATTGGAGTAGTGGCATGGAGTGCATCATAGACACGGACAGTTACAGGCAAATCCATTATAGTCGGGAGATTTCTGAAATGTACAGTATCGCACTCTTCATCCCTTACGACTCTGACTTGATTCAGATTTACAGTTGGTGAAGGCGTGGTTGCCAAGGCATGCTCAAAGAACTCAAGCATGAATACACGAAGAGCCGCACTGCTCGGAGACCACATGGCTTCCTCAACCAGGAACATCCAGTATTGCGCCGTAATTGGACCGCCCGCGAAGTCGCGATCTGTGGCATTACCTGCCGGAGTCATTGGATTGTTGATTACGCGATCTGCTATTGCCCAATTATTGGCAGTTGCTGGATCATGACCTCGATGGTGGAATTGCCAACGATTTCCTTGACCAGGCACGTTTGCGTTTACAGCACCGCGAATCTGATTGTGAAGAGCATTTTCCTCTGCGGTCGCTGCACCACTTGACTGCGGTCTGACTCTGTGATTATTGCCCCATTCTTCAAGCCAGTCAAAGTGCAATGTGCTCGTACCATCTTCGTTGAGCGGAATATAACTTAATCTATACGATTTTGTATTAAATGACAGCGACTCAACGGGACCCGCGTGATGAACGGCCCAACGAGACACTGTGATGGGAACCCCTGTGTCGATCACCACAAAGTGCCCATTATCACTTATTAAATGATTGTTAACATTCGGTTGAGCTTCGGGATTTGCAGGTGTTGGGGTCATCGATGCACTGGTTTGTCCGTCAAAGCACCATTTTGACTGTACTCTGTCGCCATCAAACAATGCACTCGCCGGCTCGCCGTCATGTCCTCTACTGGAGATGATTCTGAGCCATGACATGGTCGGATCAAGAATCAAGTTAGGATTGTCGATTTCTTCAACGGAATAGCCATATGCTGCTGACATTTCGGAAGCGAATGTTAATGTGGCAGGTGCTCCTCTTTGAAGATGAGCATCAACACCAGTAACTTCCAATACTATATTCGGTGAGTTTGGTTCAATTCTCAGTCTTCCGAGATAGAAAGCGTTAGCGTATGTGGCGTTGTGGAAAATTCTTGTGCCATTTGATAAAATTTGATAAATCTCATAACGATGTGCTACTTCGTAGCTAATGCGATCCCAGTAAATTCTCGCTTCACCAAACTCAACATCGATTGGTTGATATGCATCCAGTGCCAGTCCTGTAACTGCCGGTAGGCGTGCAGGTTTAGCAACTGTATCTAGCATGATCTTACCAATGTTGACTTCCACTTCACCCGTGCCTGTGATTACACCCAGACCGTAAACCATACCATTGATGCAGGCAAGGCTTTGAGTCCATGTTGTCCAGCCATTTACTGTTCTGCCTTGAACCGGGGCTGCTGCAGGTGTGCGGAATTCAGAATAATCCGGCACTGTGTAGAATGCGAACTCAATAGGTGTACCTTTTGTTACATAGGTGAGTTCGTATGCTACGCCGGGTCTAAAGTCAAGGAATGTAGAATAGAGACGGATCTCATTTCTGACTGTGGCATTACCTGTGATGTTGATTGAAGTTCCGCCGTACCAGGCTGTAGTATCATCAAATGATGGAGTTACTTGCCAGGTTGTGGGGTTGCCGTATGCATTTATCGCTGTTTCATGAGAGGTTGCTGTTACATAACTTGGATATTCTCTTCCAATTTGTCTGACAGTCCAGCGCCATGTAGGCAGAATGTCTTGAATACCACGGTTCGACCAGTCTTCTTTGACAGCTTCGCCGTCAACAAAGAAGTTATGACCGATACCTGCATTAAAGCGTGTAACAAATGGGAAATCCAAGATTACAGTTTGGTCTGCCAATAACTGACTAACACCTACCCAAGCTTCAGCAGTATTCGCGTTGGCGTTGGGATTGTTGACATTATTACTGGCCAATGTTTGATCTTGCCATCCTCTAAATCCAATAGATGGATCATGTGGCATACCTTCATCCATTGCACGACCTCTATAACCTACCCAGAGGCGAGCATCATGCACATTTAAGAAATCCGCTACACCTGTGGCAGGGTTGATGGTAGAGTGACCACCAAAGAACCCTATTGAGTTCATTATCCAGCCATCTCTATATCCTACAGCATTTGCCGGAGCAGCGCCTGATTGACCTCTGCCCAGTGTTGGGATTGGAACTGGAACCAGAGGAGCTGCACCTTCAATGTTCGGAATATTTGGCAGTGCCGCATTAAAGTTTGCTGCTGTTGCAGGATCATGGAACAGCCATGGTAATTGATGCATAAGACCGTTGTGTATATCTTGTGTACCACCCGGACCTATTGTGCGGTAACTGTTCATGTGAATAGGCCATGTAGAGTTAACTCTATATGGGTTAATCGGAGTACCCGGAGCATTTAAAGCGGCATTTTGTGTGGTGGTGGAAAAGCCACGGCTTACCCATTTGTAATCACCAAAATGGAATGTCGCTCTTTGCTGACCATCAGGACCTTGCAGAAGTTGCCTGTTTGTAGCGTTGAGTCCGGAAACCCATCCGCCAGTTGTTGGTGAGTCATATGTGTTAATAATCATATGCGGATAAGGCTTAGTATTATACATGTACTCTAGGAATGCAAATATTTCAGCTCTGTTTACTGTAGTATCCGTACCTGTTGATTCAAAGTTGAAGAACCATCCGTCAAAGCCATAGAACACAGCAATTTCCCACAGTTTATCACCATATGGGAAGTAGGGTTCAGCTTCAGTTCCTTGATTATAATACATTCTTCTCTCAGAACCCTGTACTGGACGGTTTTCAAAGAATACCGTACCAACAACAGGCACACCATTTCTGGCTGCCATATCCATTAGTTCGGGGGTTGGGAGATTTATCGGACCACCCCAGAAATTATATACGTCTACATATTGCCAGAAGTTGAGCGCATATCTACGCCATGCACCATCAGTGCCATAGGAGTGTGACATTGTTCCGCCTATAGGATAAGCGTCACCACTAAGAACCATTCTGGCATTAGGATTTGCAAAAGGATTTACAACATGCCCTTGTCTGCGCTGCGCAAGTGGCACATTGGAACGATTGAAGCGAGAGTCAGGATTGGACTCAGGTGTCCAACTCAAAATATCATCAAAGTCAAATTGTGTGCCAAGTGGTTGTAGAGATTCATGTTGCGTAAGCGGCTCATTTTCTCTTGCGAGAGCTTGTGCTGGTGGTGTCCCTACAAACGATGCCAACGGTACAATTCCGAGCATTAACACTGCAATAAGCACAAATGAAATAATTCTTTTTCGCATATAATATGTCCTCCAAAAATATTACCTATTTTATTCTGAGGTTACGGCTCCTCATTTTCAGCCTCGTTGCAGACGCGCAACGTGGTTAAGCGCCACATTTTTGAGTCGTGGTTCTCATAATTATTTCTGTTTTCGACTATCACCTCCAAATTATGCCATAGATACGTCAACGTTCAAAATTCATAGCTTACCAATTTAGTTAACATACCGCTATCATTTTGTTAACTGTTTGTAAGTGCTTACTGTATAATTATGAAGTATTTTTAATATTTGTCAATAGAGTATGTCTACAAAAATTTATGACATTTTTTGTGCACAATGACAATCATCGCAATAGCTTTTAGTAAGCAATATAATGAGCATATATATAAATATTCACTAGTCATTCAATACGTATACATTTGCCGCTTAACACACAACTATACATAGTTAAGTATAACAACTACAAGCAGTTAACTTTTTGTAAACAACAATCAAACTCAAAATCCCCACCTCGAAGCGAAATGTAGGTGGCGGGTATGATAAATCTTGTTATTAATATTACCTCAAAACGGTCACTGATTACTGCGTTTTATATCATATTCTGCATATTTGAGAAAAAACTTCTACGCCACCTTCTTCTAGTATTAGTAATATATCTCCAAATCCGACAGCTCGCTTCATTTCTCGATCAAAACGTGATAAGTCCGCTTCATTTAACTCTAGTGTAATTTTTTCCATTTGCTGTGGGTTGAGCCATATTTTTTTGAACGCCTTCAGTTCTTTTTCTCTGGGTGTTGTTTCTCCTTGCAACCAACGAATATATAGTGTAGGCACGGCATAGCCACTTCGTGTCCCCTTATTAGATATGGTAAAGCTGACTTCTATTATCGAGTCCGTCGACTTCTGCCTGTCAGACTTAACATCAACTTTTACATCATCAATAGTAAAAGATGTGTAGCTTTGACCATATCCAAATTGATATAGCGGCGAGCTTGATGAGTCGTAGTAGTTTATGTCAGTGTTCGATGCTTTCTTATTATAATAACAAGGAAGTTGACCAGAAGCTCGTGGTAGTGATGCAGGCAATCTTCCCGACGGCTCAGCTTCACCAAATATTAACTCCGCAATTCCTTGACCTCCCCAAGGCCCGGGATAAAATGAATAGATTAACCCATTAGTTCCATCAGCAATATCTGGTATGGCATACGGTCTGCCTGCCGTAACTACCGTTATTACAGGTGTTTTCGCAGCAAATATCGCTTTCGCCAAATCATTTTGCAATCCGGGTAATCTTAGATTTGCACTGTCCACTCCTTCTCCACAGTCCATATATACATCACCATCGTGGAGTACGGCTCCATTAGTATCAAATCTTGCTCCTGAAAATCGGCTTGATGAACCACCTAACGCCAAAATAACAATATCAGATTGCTCCGCAAGCTTCACTGCTTTCTCTATTTCTTCATCACACCCGCCACTTATACTGCAACCTTGTATTCGACTAAGTTCCGTTTCCTCTGAAGCAAATTGACGAATCCCTTCCCACAGGGTGATACCGGAATCTGGTCTTACAGGCGGAGTATAATCGCCCAGTTGTAAATATAAATCATCCGCCGCCGGACCTATTATCGCTATTTTATTATACGCCTTTGTTAAAGGCAGTATACTGTTTTCATTTTTTAATAGCACAGCACTTTGTCTTGCAAGTTCAAGGCTTTGTGGATATTTTGATACATCGTTATAATCATCAACCAACTTCTTCTCATCCAGATACGGGTTTTCAAAAATACCGCGTTTGAACTTGAGAGTAAGCACCCGGAGCACTGCTTCATCGAGCACTGCTTCGTCAACATATCCAAGCCTTACAGCCTCTTCAAGTTTTGTAAACCCTTCGTCCCATAGGCTTATATCCACACCACTGTTTAGTGCAAGAGCACCTGACTTGGTATTGTCTCCTGTTAGTATATCCAGACGATCAATTGCCGTACCATCAGCCATTACCACTCCATTAAAATCCCACTCGTTACGGAGCATGTCCCTAAGCAGCTTCGGGTTTGCATGGCAAGGGACTCCGTCAATTTCATTGTAGGCAGCCATAAATCCTGCAGCTCCGGCCTTCACAGCTGCTTTTGCCGGAGGCAAATGTATTTCTTCAAGTTCTCTATGTCCAATTGATGCAGGTCCTGCATTTAACCCACCTTCGGCACCACCTTGAGCACAAAGGTGTTTCGCTATTACATCAACTCCATACTCCATACAACCTGATATAACGGCTTCAGCCATAACCTCACATACATGTGGATCTTCGCTAAAGCATTCCTCGCTTCTCCCCCATCTCGGATCACGAAGCACATCAAGTACGGAAACAAGTGCTAGATCTACACCTAGCGACTTTATTTGCTTTCCCACAACGCTAAAGGCGCTTTGCACCAGTTCAACATTAAATGTTGCTCCCATCGCCAAACACACAGGCAGTAAATATCCATCTAGGGCTTGATGACCGTGAGGACATTCTGTACTCATTAATGCCGGAATACCAAAACGCGAAGCTTCAATTACTTCCTTTTGTATAATATTGTGTGCCTTTGCAGCCAATTCGGCTGTTATACCCGATTCGTATGTTCGTTGTGACCATGGATCGGCTCGAAGTAGACCATACAATACGCCCAACCCACTCCATTTTGCTATTTCTTCTTTTACTTCTTCGGTAAGGGTTATATTATCTCCGTCTCGCTCATAAATGCTAAATCCATATAGTCTTTGATTTAGTTGCCCTATTTTCTCTCGGGTATTCATACGTGAAAGTAAATCTTTCGCTCTCTCAACTGCACACAATGATGTGTCACGAAAAGCTTCCATAACGTTCTCCTTATGTCAATATGTCATCTAAAGCAATGGGGCTGTCTTTCAACAGCCCCATTTTTCACCATAGGTTTAATCTAAAATTGTAAATGTACTATCTGCCTGCAAAGAATTCGTCTAACTGTCTGTTTATTTCAGCAAGAACATCATCTGCTCCGGCAGCTTGAAGTGCTGCAAGAAAATCAGGAATTGCTGTATCAAGATCCAAAGCACCTACTGTTAGTGGAGTACGGAACTCGTCAACAACACTTTGCATTGCTGCATATTGAATAGCAACAGGCTCATTGTCGAATACAAATCCTAAGAATGCAGTACCTACACCCTGTTCATTGTATGCTTGGAAGCCTTCAATCCATCCTGCACCATCAGTATCTCTTGGAGTCAGCATGAATACATTACCCATACCGAAGCGCCATGTGCCCCACGGACCTGCGTCTCTTGCATCGTGGTCAAGAACGATGAGTCCATCAGCATCGTAATTCCAATGGATACCTTCAACACCTTCAGTCAAAATGACGGCAAGCGTGTTATCTGTGTACCATGCATTCATAAATTGTACTGCAGCTTCCGGATTTTGTGAGTATACTGATACAGCAAATCCTGAGCCAGCTGCGGACATGGTTGATACTATTGGAACTCTTGACAGTGGTACAAAACGTATATCAAGATTACTTTCTGCTTGTCTTGATCCGGTGTGACCATGGGCATACTGTCCGGTTGAGAAGATAAAGTTACCATCTCTGAGTTCTTCTCCCCTGTCAATTGCGTCATCACCAATTGCTAATCTTGGATCAGTAAATCCTTGCTCCCAGAAGTGACGTGTTCTTTCCAACACTGCAAGGAAATCATCATTTTCAATTTGCAAAGTAACTTCCGGTCTGGCTGGTAAAGCTGGGTTGTCCGGGTCAAATGGGAACATGAACGTATCAAGCCCTGTGATATCTGCATCTGTATTGGAGAACTGTTGTACCCAGTTGCCGGATTCAAGCATCAGCGGGAAGAATGTATCGCCATACTCATCTTTAGCTGCTTGCATGATTTCTTCAAAAATCGGGTCAAAAATGATATGAGAGTTAGAACCATTCATGTCGAATATTTCATCAAAATCAAAGCCTAATTCTTCCAAGCGTGTAACATTTACTTCGAGTTTAAACCATGCTGCATAATCTTTTGGTCCTGGAATACCGTAAAGTCCACGTCCTGAAGGACCGTCAGTCACAAATGCTTCCCATAGAACATCTTCAACTTCAGCTAACATAGCTTGACCATAGCGCTCGAGTAGGTTGTTGTCAGGATCATCGAGTCTGATGAAGTTACCTATACGAGCATTGTTGAAATAATTGAGTCCCCATGTACCTGCCCAGAAAATGTCAATTGACGCATCGGCAGTATTTAGAGCGATTTGAGCAGGGTCACCCATTCCCCATCCGCCTGTCCAGACAGGGTTGATGGCGATGTTTAGACCAAGCTCCTGCAATCTAGCATTTGCAGCTGCAACAACTTCAGTATCGTTATTGTTTTCGTTTCCACCATTGAACCAAATTGTGATTTCTGTCGGTGGTTCACCAGGATCTACAGGTTCTGGCTCTACAGGATCTGGGTCTACGGGCTCTACAGGATCCTCAACTTGCTCACCATTACCATTTACAGGATCAGGATCAGCTTGTGTTTCTGCTTCGGGTGCGCATGCTGCCAGTAATGCCAGTAGCATTATTGCACTGAGTAAAATTGCGATTAATCTTTTCATTTTTCTTTCCTTTCATAACATAAATTTTTATCTAAAACTCATCTAACGATAAGTCTTATTCTTTTACTGCTCCGATTGTCATTCCGGATATGATATATCGCTGGAAGAAGGGGTATGCGAATGCTATTGGTACTACAATTATAACCGCTAATGCCATGCGCAAGCCTTGCGTAGGAAGTTCTGTCATGTCAATATTCGTTGCTCCAATCATTGCTGCGTGACGCCTGAAAAAGTCTATATTACGTTGCATTTCCATCAATAGAAACTGTAAAGGGATTAAACTACGGTCACGAATAAAGAGTAGTGCATGCCACCAATCATTCCAAAAACCAATAGCTGTCATTAGTCCGATAGTAGCCAAACCCGGCTTCGATAGAGGTATCACAATCATAAAGAATGTGCGAAACTCGCCTGCACCGTCTATGTTTGCTGCATCCAATAGGGATTCCGGTATACAGGTTCTGTAGAATGTACGCAATATTATTACATGAAACGGCGCCATCAACATAGGCACAATCAAAGCCCATATAGTATCAGCAAGTCCTAATAAGTTCCGAATTACGATAACAAATGGTACCAAGCCACCACCAAATATCATTGTGAAGAACATTAAAAACATAAAGAATTTCTTTAGAGGATAGTTACTTCTGTATAATCCATAAGCATACATAGAAGAAATCAAGAGTGCTAAAAATGTACCTACTATTGTAATAAAAACGCTGTTAGCAAAGCTTCTCCACAATAAATCTCCCATTTCAAATGCTGCATTAAAGTTTATCATTGTCGTTCCCGTCGGGAAGAATGAATATCCAACCGTTCTCAGGCTTTCAGCACTTGAAAATGCAATAATGATAATAAATATAAACGGTATAATACACATGAGTGCAAATGCAGCAATAATTACGTGAAATATGGTTTCACTTGCATATGACACTTTGTTCATGCGGAATTTTTTACGTTTTGCCATAATAATGACCTTCCCTTTCGGTTACCTGCCTAACCACATAACGACTAATACTTAACAGCTTATGCCACTTCTTAAAACATTGCGTTTTCCGGATTTATTTTTCTGACAAGCGCATTTACACCGATGATGCAAATAACTCCGATGACGGATTGGAATAAACCCGCGGCTGTTGCAAAATCTGCAGCTCCGGCAACATTTGATATCATAACCCTGTACACATATGTGTCAAACACTTCTGTTGCTCTTTGAAGCGGACCGCTGTCCATAGTTAAGTTCCAAAATAGTCCAAAGTCTGCCATTACAATTCGTCCCACCGCTAATATGTTCAAGATGATTATCATCGGTTTTATGGTCGGCAAAGTTATATACCATGTTTGCTTCCATTTTGACGCACCATCAATTGCTGCGGCCTCATACATACCCGGATCAATACCGGCAATAGCTGCCACATATATGATACAAGTGAAACCTACATTTTTCCATAGATTGGCTGATGTCAATATCACCGGCCACCCCGTTGGATCCATGTACCAATCTCTAACATCAGACAATAGACCAAATGTTGGCTCTAAGAATGCAAACAGAAAATAACTTGCAACCACCCAACTTATGAAAAACGGAAAAAACATGAGAGTTTGGTAGACTTTAGCAAAAAACTTTGACGTAATCTCTGTCAGTATTACAGCAATAGCAACGCCAATAACGGTTGTTGTCACTATAAATACCATATTATAAATAAGAGTATTGCTAATCATGTTCCAAGCACGATCGCCGAAGAATATAAACTCAAAATTTCTCAGCCCGACGAAAGGACTATTTATGATGTTGTTGAAAAATCCGGGGTTTGGTGTATACGGTCTGTGATTTTGAAACGCCATCACAATGCCAAACATTGGTAGATATCGGATGACAATCAACCAAATTGCACCTGGCAGCATCATTACAGTGATTGCCATGGTTCTTCTAATATTTGCCGTTCTCTTTTTTCTTCTTGCAAGTGTATCCATGGAATTTCTCCTGACCCTATGATCTTATCGTCACTTTATTCTGAATGTTTTTATTTCGAATGGCTTTATTGTAAAATTGATTTCATTACCTTTGAAACCAACATTATCTATCGTCTCTTCGAGAAGATCGCATTCTTCTACGGTAGAGAATGGACGATTCCATGTTAGTGTGGCATTTGTCAGTGAGTTGTCACTTTCATATAAGCGCACAATTATTCCATCGCCATTTTCCGCAACTTTTATTGTTTCAATAACAACATTTTTTGCACCAGAACTACAAAGTGAAAATATTCCTGATTCAACAGCATTTACACCTTGGCTTACCTTTGCCGGTTGATTTAGATAGTATGATTGCTCTACAGTTGCTCCATCGCGCCAGCCACCTTTATGTGGATATAGGGAGTATGTAAATGTGTGCAATTCTTGGTCTGTAACCGGATTTGGCTCAATTCCTGATTTAATCAATGTCAATCCAATGTTGGAATCCTTCACAGAATGACCATACTTACAATCGTTGAGCAAGCTCACACCGTAGTGACCTTCTGAAAGGTCAACCCATTTTTGACCGCAACTTTCGAATCGAGCAACATCCCAGCTTGTGTTCGTATGAGTTTTGCGAGTAAGATTACCAAATTGAATATCGAATGTTGCTTCATCTGTATGTATGTTTACAGGGAAATGAACTTTCAACAAGTGTTGACTTTCCTTCCAGTCAACTGTTGTCTCGAAATCAATGCGACGGCTATCAGCATAAAATCTGATATACTGGCATATTGTTGAATTGCTGACTTTTCTTTCAAGCTTGAGTGTTGCTCTAACCGGACCGAGTTCAGTCCATTCCATATGAGTTAACTCTGTAATATCCCAACTCTTCTCAGTATAGAAGATGTCAATGTCCCAATTATCAAAGTAAATCGGCTTATCTTCGTACATACGCATGAGGTTCCCGGACTTACCTTGTTGCAACACTTCTCTATTGTTTTCTTTATCATAAAGCTTAGATATTAAGCCGCTTTCATCAAGTGTCACATTATAAAGAGGTGTTTCTAATTCATTTTTACCGGTAAGCGTGAATACAGCATTTTCTTCTACACTCACATCTGCAATACCGTAAGTACGCCAGCCTTTTGACGGTATATTTTGAAGATATACAACTGCACCTTCATCAGTTTGTTGCACCGGATAAATCTTACCGTCACTATCTTCGAGAGCTTTTACATTGCAATTATCAAGAAGCACTACGTCACTTCTATCAAAGCCTGTTGTATTAAATACTGTTACACTTTCCTTGCAATCACTGGATAAATCATCAAGAAGTGATGTAATGTGTCCATCTAAATTCTCTTCAATCTTTTCGTATTCATTTTTTGTAACCTCATAGACTTCATGGATTGAAGTCCCCGGCAATATGTCATGGAATTGATTCATCAGCAAGGTTTTCCATGCATAATCATAGTCTTCTTCCAAGATTTTCTTATTTGCAAGTACTGATAACAACTCTATGTCCATTAATTGAAATTCAATCTTACGATTTGAACGCTTATTACGACCCATTGATGTCAATGTTCCGCGATGATATTCAAAGTATAGCTCACCTTCCCATGTTTGAAGTCTTGGGTTATCTGACACGCGAGCAGAAAGTTCATCGAAATATGTGCGGGAAAATACCTGCCTTACTTTTGGGATGCCAAGCATACCTTTGTCCATACGTTTTGATGTTTCTAACATTTCACGTGTTGGACCTCCGCCACCATCGCCATATCCAAATGATATCAGTATATCATTATTTATATTTTTGTTTTGATATCTATTCCACCCACCTATGATTGAGTCCGGGTGTAACATACCATTATATGTTGTGAAGAAATTTTCTTCATCTTGTCCTACTCCAAGAGTAGTAATAAAGTGTGTTAATATCTCTGTACCGTCAATTCCACGCCAAAGGAATGTGTCATTGGGTATTTTGTTAAACTGATTCCATGCAAGCTTTGTTGTCATGAAGTACTCAATACCGCATTTTGCCATAATTTGTGGCAACGCTCCTGTATAACCGAATACATCCGGCAGCCACAAGATTTTATTATCAAGACCAAACTCATCCTTGAAATAACGCTTACCATATATAAATTGACGTATAAGACTCTCACCTGATGTTACATTAGTATCAGCCTCGACCCACATGCCACCTTCCGGCTCCCAACGCTTGTCCACAATACGGTTTTTTACACGTTCATATAATTCAGGATAGCGTTCTTTCAAAAACTCATATAGTTGAGGTTGGCTGGACATGAAAGTATAGTCAGGGTATTCTTCCATAAATTTCAACACCGTTGCAAAGCTGCGTGCTGTTTTTTCTCGTGTTTGTTCAACAGTCCACCACCAAGCAACGTCAATATGTGTGTGCCCAATACATGTTGCAATTATTTCATCATTTCCTGCCAATTCAGTGTAAAGGGCTTGTTGTAGATATTCTCGCGCATTCTTAACAGAAGCGTAAAACGCATCACTATATGGTGTACGAAGATCGATAAGATTTATTGCAGCATTGAGCACACGCTCTAGCTCTCTGCGTGGCTTACCATCTTTCTCAAGTCTTGGAAAAGCGTTCAATGGAACACGCAAATCATAGTATAATCCCTCAATTTCAGGATCAACTTCTCTGGCTTCTACGATGAGATTAAACTCACTATGTAAAGTTCCGGTGTAGGATTGCAAATCAAACTTATACGTTGTACCTGCTACCGCAGAAGGTTCAATGAATACCTCTCGGTGATTCATGTCAATACCCTGTACAATTTCATTATTCACAAACAATAAGAATTGCGGATTCTTACCATCATCCCATTCATCAATTTGTGTGCGGATACATAACCACAATGGTTTTCCATCCATTTCCGTCGGGACCGTATAATTTACTCTAAACCAATAGTGCGCATCAGGTCCGTACCAGTGCATAGTTTTGTGGTCGAACGGTTCAAAAGGTGCAGGTGCTTTTTCTGCATCTGCAGGAAATACGAAATTACCCTTTTTATATTCCCACCCGTCAATAGGTGCTTTTTGCTTTATAGATAATTTTTTGAGTTGATCGCAAATTACGCTAATTCTTTTATCTAGAAATACCATTTATGAGTTCTCCTTCAATTAGGAATATTCCTTCGTATAGTTAACTAACTCTTCTACAGTTGTAAATGCTACCCCTGTTACTGTATCTGCACAGCCATAATATACAGCTATTCTGCCTGTGGCTGAATCTGTAAGTGCTGCGCATGGGAACACCACATTTGGTACATCTCCCACACATTCATACAGCTCGTGTGGAGCAAGAATATAATCTTTCGAGCGGTACAATACTTTCCAAGGTTCATCAATATCCAGTAATGCGCTACCCATTCTGTACACAAAACCATTACAGGTGGTTATAACACCGTGATATATCATCAACCACCCCTCACTTGTCTCAATTGGAATTGGACCGGGTCCAATTTTTGTACTTTGCCATGCCGATTCATCTGTTTTGATAGTACTCATCATAAAGCGATGTTTACCCCAAAATGTTAAATCTGGACTTTGGCTAACAAAAATATCCCCAAACGGAGTATGCCCATTATCACTTGGACGACTCATCATCATATACATGCCACCGATTTTACGCGGAAACATAACACCATTACGATTGAAAGGTAAGAATGCATTTTCCATTTGCGTAAATGTCTTAAAATCTGTTGTGTGTGCAACACCAATTGTCGGACCGTGATAGCCATTGCACCAAGTTACATAATATTTTCCATCCATGTAGTGAACACGAGGATCATATCGATACTCACGATTAAGTATTTCATCTTCTATTCCTACCAGATTTATAGGTTCATCTTCAATTTTCCAGTTTAGACCATCTTTGCTAAACCCTGCGAAAATATCCATACTTATCGAACGACTGTCACAACGAAACACCCCTGCAAATCCGTCTTTGTAGGGAACTACGGCACTATTAAATACGCTATTGGAGCGTTTATTGCCATTACGTCCGATTATTGGGTTGTTGCTGTAGCGCCAAAGCGGTCCTACTGCGTCTGTTGGTTTTTCTTGCCAGGGAATGTTTGGCAATGTGTCGCCTATTAATTTAATCATAACAATGACCATACCTTTGCTTCTTCTGTTAACCTCACAAACTGTTTCCTGAGTCAATGACGTTAACTTTTGTTACTTGATATTAACTTATATTCTTCAAATTGTCAATTACATTTACCTACAAATTTTACATATTGAGTTTGTGCAATTTTTACAATTTATGTCATTTGTACAGTTTCGGGGGCTTTTTTGCGTTCAACACAATTTGTATGCAATATGCACAAATTGATTTAGTTAACTTTTGTTAACATGACGGTTGCATTTCAACACCCAGTTGTGTATAATCAAGCGAAGTGAGTGTTGCGACCGAGCTTGCTCGGGCATAACCGAACGAGCGCAGATTAGAGCAACGCGATATAATCAAGCGAAGTGAGTGTTGCGGCCGAGCTTGCTCGGGCATAACCGAACGAGCGCAGATTAGAGCAACGCGATATAATCAAGCGAAGTGAGTGTTGCGGCCGAGCTTGCTCGGACATAACCAAGCAACGCGATGCGCTTTATATTGAAGCTTATTAACAAAGGGGATGTGTTTTGAAAAAACTAACTATGCAGGATATTGCTGATTCGCTCTCAATTTCACGAATCAGTGTTTGGAAAGCGTTGAATAATAGACCTGGCGTTTCCGACGATTTACGTATGATTATTGTTAACGAAGCCATAAAAATGGGTTACATTAAAAGACCTTTCCATGACGATACTAACAAAAAAGTAACCCGAACCATAGCCGTTGTCATGTCACGCCCCGAATCTTCAATCTTTTGGATGCAGATTATTCACGAAATTGCAAAAGAACTCGCGTTAAACGGCATCAACTTAATGTATACCTATATGCCATCCAGATGGAATGAAGGTGACTCTCTCCCCCCTGCATTAACAGACGGCTCAGTTTCGGGCATTATCGTTTTAAATATTTATTTAGAGCAACAGTTGAAAATGCTCTCAAGTCTCCCATTACCAAAAGTGTTTCTGGACAGTGTTCCAACTCTCCTTCCTGCTGATATGAATGGTGATATTGTATTTATCGAAGGACGCTCATCTATCAGAGAAATTACAGGTCACTTATTAGACAATGGATGTAATAAACTCGGATTCATCGGTGACATTAATTATGCTCAAACAAACATGGATCGTTATCTTGGGTTCGTCGATGCCTTTTCCGACCGGAACCTCAAAATTGATAAAACTTTCATTATGACTGAATCATTGGATCTTGATACACACTATCAACAAATCGAGAGGTTCTTGAGTTCGCTTAAGTCTATGCCCGATGGATTCGTTTGTGTCAGTGATTATATAGCTCATTTTGTCCAACGCTGCTTCACTGAAATTGGAATCGATCAGTCAAAAATCTACCTTACAGGGTTCGACAATACTTCTGAGCACGCAAATGTTGCTGAAAAAATAACATCTGTTGATGTACAAACAGGCTCAATGGGCGAGAGACTTGCAAGTAAAATTCTATTTGCCTTGAAACACCCAAATCTTCCACATGAAGTTTCATATGTTTTGACAAAAGTAATTTACAGAAACTTCCCATAACAGCGTCTGCACATATTAATGACCACCCCCTTCATCAATTCATTATGTATGAAACAATTATGATGACAAGGGGTGGTCATTTAGTATATTTGTTAAAATTCCAAAGAACCAGATTCTCACGCTACAATCGCAATAAACAACATTCCAACAATTATTCCAACTACTGCAAATACTGTTGGCATGCGGTTTTTGCTCATCATTATCGATTGCGGTAATATTTCAGCTAGTACGACATACAACATTGCACCACTCGCAATTGCAAATGAAATCCCTACTGCTATTTCAGAAATCCCACCAACCAATACACCAATTACTGCACCAATAATAGTTGTTGCACCTACTAATGCAGTAATAATTATTGACTTCATCTTTGATACCCCACCAACATTTAACGGAACAGCAACAGCCATTCCTTCCGGGATATTATGTAACGCAATGAGAATCGCAATTGTAAAACCTAGAGCAGCGTCATACTGCCCAGCTGCGCCCATAGCCAAGCCTTCCGGGATATTGTGTAAACCAATAGCAACAAGCATAATAATGCCGGAACGAAACATGCTTTTTTTCCTCGCAATAACATCATTCGAATGGAAAAACTCTGCAAATGACTCATGAATTTCTTTATCGCCATTTTTGTTTGAAATCCGATCAATAATGTTATTGAGCACAAAGACCATAACAACACCCACAACAAGTCCAATTATCGAAATAGGTATATTTGACAGTTCAACTGCTTCCGGAATCAACTCTAGAAAAACAATACTCAACATAACGCCACCGGCAAATGACAAGAATATACTTGTCATTTTGTCGGTTTTTGTTCCAAAAATCGCAGTAAGCACTGCACCAAGTCCCATCCCTATTACTCCGGCAAGTAAGCTTAATAATATAATATTCAATTCTTCTACCTCCTAGTAAAACTCTAAGTTAGCAACAACTAACCTCTTTCGTAGTTCTAAGTTAGCACACACTAACCCATTTGTCAATAGTGTTTATTTTTTTGTTTCAATGGTAGTACTCCATCAGGTTAGTTGTCTTGATTAATTAGCGAAATAATTTCATGAATTAAGAACATACGATTATCAAGCTCTGCAATCTTATCCGCACACACTACAAGCTCATCGCATAAATGTTGCGGAACATGGTCTTGGTACTTATATCGTGCTTTATGCTCCAATGTAGACCAAAAGTTCATTGCCTCAGTGCGAATTTGCACTTCAATTACCACATGTTCAACTTGACCCGAATAAAACACTGGAACTTCTAAAATAACATGATAACTACGATATCCACTTGATTTAGGGCTAGATACATAATCCTTTTCTTCCAAAATATTCACATCAGGCATAGCACGGAGTAAATCAACCAGATGATGAATATCTCGAGCAAAAGGACAGATAATCCGAATACCTGCGACATCGTTTAAATGTTTCTTAACATTCTCAGCAGTTATTTCAACATTCAACTTACGCAGTTTTTCTGCAATACTCTCCGGTGACTTAATTCTACCTCTAATATACTCAATGGGGTTCGACTCTTGGAATGTTCTAAAATCGTCATGCATGATATCGAGTTTTGTCAATAATGTTCTTTGACCCCACTCGTAAATATGCAACAAATCTTTAAGTAACGCAAACTCTTTTTCGCTAAATCGTGCTTTCATTTGTATTTTCACCCTTATAATTATTCTACATTACCTAATTTATGCAGGCAATATAATAATAAAAACAGCTCCCGCATTCGCCGCGTTTTCTACAGCTATTCTTCCACCTTGCTGCTCGACGATTGACTTGGCAATAGATAGACCTATTCCATGATTACCGTCTACCCCTTTGTAGAAACGCTCAAACAAATGGGGTATCGCTTCATTTTCAACACCATCTCCGTCATCCATCACAGAAAGCACAATACTTCCCTCTCGTTTATGACAGGAAAGTACTATTTCAGAGTGAGCATAACGAATTGCGTTAGAAATCAGATTATCAATTGCCCTTACAAGCAACTCACTCACACAACTATAATATATGGGTGTATCATCAAGATCAAAAGCAAAACGAACTCGCTTCTTCTCTGCTACCGCTTCCTGACGTGCTGCAGAATCTCTCAACAATTCCATCAGATTTATCTCCATCTTTGTGTAAACCGTAGTTATATTATCGATTTTGGAAATATATAGTAAATCCGTAACTAAATCCGCCAACTTATCTGTCTCAACCAAAATTGTTTCAGATGCCTGCTTCGGCTCCATTATGCCAAAAGATATGCCTTCTGCATAGCATTTTATCGACGTAAGCGGTGTTCGCAACTCATGAGATGCATTTTGAAAAAACGTTTTTTGCTGGCTATCGTACTCCGCCAATTGCTTTGCAGACTTGTTTAGTGCCATGTTTAAGTCTTCTAGTTCCTCTTCTTGAAACTGAAAATCATTTTGACTAAAATCACCATTTCCGATATTTAAAGCAAACTTGCCAAGCTCTTCTATAGGGCGAGTAAGTGAGTTTGCCAAAAAATATGTCACAATTATGGCCATTAAGAACATCAAGCTAATTAGAATAATTGAAATTAAACCAACTCTTCCAATTAATCGCGATGCTTCAGCGTATACAGTTTGATACGCCTCTAAATCAAGCTCTCCCTGCACTGCAAATATTCTTATTGCAAAGTTAAAAATTACTCCTGTCAGCAAAAAGGAGAAGAACAGCACAGAAGAAAATGCTATTAAAATACGTGTGCGTATTTTAGTTTTGCTTGGTTTCATCCAATTCACCGTTTCCCACTGACCTTTGACGCTCATACTCTATCCGTCTGAAAATAGCTTTAACCCGCATGGTCAGTGCCATCGGGCTAAATGGTTTAACTAAATAATCATCGCTGCCTAACTCCAAACCCGTGGCATAATCCAAATCACTGTCTCGTGCTGTCAGCATTATAATTGGCACATAGCTCGTTTTACGCAACTCTTTACAGACAACAAAACCATTTGAGCCCGGCATCATTACGTCCAAAACAACTAAATCTGCAGGACTCTCTGCAAAAGCTTCAAGAAGCAAATCTCCGGATGCGAAATCTTCAACTACATAACCGGCATTTTCTAAAAAAGCTTTAACTGCAAGCCTGATAGAGTCCTCATCATCTGCAATATATATTTTCTTTTCCACATTCATATGCGTTTAATCTCCGAACTTATCGTGTCGCGAGTTCTTGTTGAAAATTTGGTTTTATACACGACAAAGATAATTACTGTGATTGCGAGACAGATACCAAACGGAACTAAAAATGCCACAGATAAAGGATTATCTATAGCCGCTCCGGCAAAAACAACCGGAATCATGTAGGGAGTAATGCCTAATAATGAAATGAATACGTATTTCAAGAGCGGTACATTTAACGCACCAAAAAATAAACTGACAATTCCAAGAGGCGTAGGAAGCAAATGTGTCATAAAGCATAATGAAAGCACATTTTCTCTATGCCCACACAAAAAGTTCGCTACTCTCTTTTGCCTTGTAAGCATAGCATTAACTTTTTCCTCACCTAATTTCTTCCCCATGGTGTGTGCAATACTTAGCGCTATTATCAAGCCTATATATGTAACTATAATTGCTATCCATGTCGGAAGCGTAATCCCTGCTGCAACGTAGAGCAATGTGGTTGGAATTACCATAGCAACACCCTTCACTGCGTAGAGAAAAAGTAGCCCTGACGCCATCAGCCAAATGGATGATGACCAATGAACAGTGATGTTATCTATAAATATGAGACTTATATGCAACACAATAAGCAACGCTAGTCCAATAAATGCGACTATACGTATCCATTTCTTATTCTTATTCAACCAATTCAAACTTATTCATCCTCTTTCGTGATCAAATCTGTGTGCTTACCTCTTACCATTTTGATAACTAACATTATGCCCAGTATAACTGAAAATAATAGTAAAAAAGGCATAGTGTAAAGCATTATTATGAGTCTTGAAAATCTCGTCATCGATTGGAATACAACTTCATATACCAATAGAAATGTTGGTGATATGAACATCCCAAGTAATATTGCCCAGAAGCCACAAGGTTTTTTAAATACAAAAAACAAAACAACACTAATTATTGTTATAATATATATAGCTATAAGATAAATACTAACTTGGAAATCCAACAAAATAAAGCCACTAACCAGTATGCTTGGTAATAATATATGTAATAATGTAAAAAATCTTTTCATGGAAACCCCCGACGCAAAATTATACCACATATGCAGCGCAAAGTCTATTACCGTATATCAGCGTGATAGTGTCAAGTTTTCGTAGGATATTTTTTTAGTCGCCCAAAAGTGTTCATGTAAATAATTTGAGAAGCACTTGAGTTCCAGTTCTTTTTCCGTTGATTGGCAGTGCTCCAATAGCATCTG
>WQWL01000008.1 GCA_009785345.1 Oscillospiraceae bacterium | reverse complement strand
TTTGCCGCCATGCGGTGCGGAAAAACCTTGAAAGGCCACAGGCATTCCGGCGGTTTTTTCACTCCGCATGACAACAAAAATTCGGCGGCAAAATCGTCAACTTATTTCTTAACAGTTCCTAACGCAATATTTATGCACTCAGGCATCTGTCCACTCTTCGTCCAATACTCTAAAAAATGAATTAATAATGAGTTAATTCTCAAATAATTCTTGACAAGTACCACTTACTTGTTGCATAATACTCTACAACGTAGGAGAAAGCTAATGAAAAACTTTAATCACATTCAAGCAATCCAAACAAATATTGACATGTGCAGCATGATGATGCGTGGTATGATGATGCCATACGCGTCTGCTTTGCATATCTGCCGAATGTGATGATTTGACAGAATAATAGCAAATGTAAGACGCGGAGTAAAGTTACGTTACTCGGCGTCTTTTATTTTCATTAGTTTACCTAACAAATACCACATCCAATGAAATTTAGAATACACAAAATCAAATTAACAGGAGGAAAGAAAAAATGTCAGACAGAACATGGCGCTTTGAAACACAACAAATACACGTAGGTCAGGAAGCACCCGACCCAACAACCGATGCACGTGCAGTACCCATTTATCAAACAACTTCATATGTATTCCCTAGCCCGGAGAAAGCTGCAGCTCGCTTTGCACTTGCTGAACCCGGCAACATATATACACGCATTATGAATCCAACTACAGATGTGTTTGAAAAAAGAATCGCAGCATTAGAAGGTGGCGCAGCAGCACTTGCGGTCGCCAGCGGATCTGCCGCTACAACATATGCCATTCAAAATATAGCAGGTCCCGGTGACCACATTGTTTCTGCAAAAACCCTCTACGGCGGCACATACAATCTTTTCGCACATACTTTCCGCACAATGGGTATTTCTGTAAGCTTCATCGACCCTGATGTTCCTGAAAATTTTGAAGCAGAAATTAAAGATAACACAAAAGCACTCTTCTTAGAAACCATCGGTAATCCGAATGCTACTTTAATCGACATTCAAGCGGTTGCAGATATTGCGCATAAACACGGACTTCCTTTAATCGTAGATAATACATTTGCAACACCATATCACCTGCGCCCCATCGAACATGGTGCAGATATCGTTGTACATTCTGCAACAAAATTTATTGGCGGACATGGCACAACAATTGGTGGTGTTATTGTGGATGCCGGTAAGTTTGATTGGGCAGCATCCGGCAGATTCCCAAGTTTCACGGAGCCAGATGCAAGTTATCATGGCGCTATTTTCACAGAAGTAGCAGGAGCACTTGCATACATAATTAAAGCAAGGGTCACGCTTCTACGAGACATGGGTGCATGCCTGTCTCCATTCCATTCATTCTTGTTCTTGCAAGGACTGGAAACCCTTTCATTAAGAATGGAACGACACGCAGAGAATACGCTTAAAGTAATAGGCTTTCTAAAAACACACCCGCAAGTTGAACATGTCAATCACCCATCCCTAACAGAACATCCACATCATGCACTCTATAAGACATATTTCCCCCAAGGTGGAGCATCAATATTCACCTTTGAAATCAAAGGCGGTAAAGCTGAAGCACAAGCTTTCGTTGAAAAATTAAAACTCTTCTCTCTTCTAGCAAATGTTGGAGATGTTAAATCACTGGTCATTCACCCGGCATCCACAACACATTCTCAAATGAGCGAAGCAGAACTTCAACTCAGTGGCATCCAACCAAACACAATAAGACTATCCATCGGCACAGAACATATTGATGATATCCTGGATGATTTGAAACAGGCGATAGAATAAAATTCATAATTGATGTAAGGATGGGGCTATTGCAAAATACAGAAAAACCCGTCATCCCGGGCTTGACCCGGGATCTATGACACAGCTTGATTCTATTAGATTGCGGCTTCCTGAATCAAGTTCAGGACAGGCTCCGGCCAGCAATGACGAATGCTCATTTCTGTTTTTTTAGGGGCTATTGCATCATTTTGCAACAGCCCCTTCACGTTAACTTGATATTCACCTTTAACCTGCTGGTATGTCTCTTCCGGCATCAAGAGCCTCAAATCTGCTTAACAGGTTTATTTGCAATGACATGCGAGTTATAAACAACTCGGTATTTTCTCCATTGAGAACAATCATAAACTGTGAATCATTGAGCTGATATAGCTCGAGGGTTCTTGTATCTCCGTCTGCAAAGTATATAGTTATCGAATACATCGGATCGCCGGACGGAATCGGAGCGTCAGTTTCACCATTTGGAGCTATCAAAAGTGCTCCGGTATATAATCTTCTTACATTAGTTTCGCTTATTTCAGTATCATCCAACCAACCGCGCAGGCTTTCATCATCAGGATTATGTTCCATCCGCAAAATTCGTGTTGCACCATCAAGCATAAATGTTATAGACGCAATCTCCTCTATATGGTACAGCCACATATGACCTGTGCGTATTTGTGCGAAACTTATATTCAAAAACTCATACTCTCCGAAATAATCAAACAAAACTGCATCATAACCCTCTATCATGACAAAACGCCCACCTCTATCATGATCAGCATTACCAATAAGAAGAGTCGCACCATGCCAATCATAGGCTTCAATTGTTAATCTGACGGGAGAGTCCAATCCATATGCTGACAAATCGGTTGGGCGAACAGACACAACATCGGTCGGTCTAATACTGATTAAATCTTGCAAAATGACACGTTCAATGATTGAATCATTGGCTTCAGCAACTGTGGGTTGTAAAATTTGAAATGATGAGCTTCCCAGTGGAAGATCAGCTATTTCTTCCTCTGCACGCCTGCGCAACTCAATAATACCACGATCATTTTCAATGATAATGTTTTCGAGAGCTAATACTGCAGATTCAATAGCATGATACTCCCAGAATGGGAAAAATGCTATGTCGTATAATTGCTCAACACTTTGAGTCATTACAGCGCTCTGATGCCCACTCAGCAAGAATACTTCACGACTGTTCCCCAATCTGGCAAAACGCCCTTGCCCTACAGCTTGCACATTCCCAATTTCAATTTCCACAGTTGTTCCATCATCGCGAGCCACGCTTACGCTCATATCAGGATTGTTAAACCCAAACATAGCAAGTTGTTCATCATCAGCATCTTCAGTAACAACAGTCAAATTCGGCAATGAAACCGCTTGATTAAACAGGGAACGTAATGCCGATTGTTCTCCTGAGAAAATCGGGTCTGCAACATTTAGTTCAAGACCACCATCATCTGCATTATGCAAAATGGTATATTCTGTACCATCATTTGGAGTAAATGTTATGCTAACCACATACTCGCGTGACTCTCTTATCAAATCTGCTGTCTGTGCTGCTTCAACAGGCGGAGTCTCAATCATGACCTCCGGTTCATCGTCCCATAACATCAAGAAAACAATTCCGGCAGATAACAGCAAAACAGCAATAATACAAGTAATTAGTACAGATTTTCGCATTATTTATGCCTCCGTTTACGCCAAACTACAATACCCGTCGCAATAATGGCTAGTGGTAATGCAATAACCATCACGATTAATATCGTCCTTGCAGATCCTGAACTTACCATCATCTGACTACCCGTTAACTCTCTGGCAGGAATGAATATACGCTCGCCAAAGGGGTTAAGGTCGTGAGCAATATCATTGATTAAAAATGCATTATAAAAAGTATCACCGTATGTGCCTAATATAAAATCATCAAATTTCGAAAATCCCGCAACAATTAAGTTTGCATCAACTTGATTACCGTCAGCATTACGGGTACTTCTACTTACATGATAGGCAAGAACAAACGGACCTGATTCATCTCCAGGTTCTCTCGCTGGCGTAGTCAAATCGCCTGCACTAATATCCTTAGCATATGAAGACGCAGAAATTGTTTGAACTAGTGGGGTAATTCTAAACCCGCCTCTTACTACAGCATCCGAACGAAGCGGACGCGGAAGACGTACACCCAGACGAAATACAGACGTTATTTCTTCTGCGTTAGCCGTGGATGGCAACCCATCACCTGCTACGACATGCGCACCAATTATGCCAAATTGTGGTACGAATGTAAATTCATCATCAAATATTAGTTTATTCTCGATTGTTATTCCCCACTCTGCCATAAAGTTTTCCAGATTTGGCAAGCTAGGTAGTTGTGGATCATATAATATTATTACGCTACCACCGTGCATAAGAAACTCTTCTAACTTCACTATTTCTTCGCTTAAGAAATCGGACAACGGTGCAGCACTGACAAGAACTATTGTATCATCAGGTATTTCTTCAGTCGCCAAGTTGATAGTTGACGCGACATAACCGCCTCTCTCAAAAACATTTGTAAAGTTGAGAAGAGGGCTTTCTCTGTGATTCTCAACAAAGACAACACGTGCAATTTCTTCATTCAACACATAGATCAGGGAACTAATTAACTCTTGATCCGCTCTTAGTGTTACCGTCACACGTCCTTGTTGGTCTTGGCGTTGCGCAAATAAGTCAAAAACTGACAATCTTGTTGCTCTTCTCTCACTCAAAAATATGATGTCATTACGATCCATATCCTCTAGCTCCATATAAGCTGCTTGTAGATCTGAGAGTGAATTATTATATAGCGGACCGTCAAATGAGTTGAGATCCGGGTTCACATATTGTATTCTCAATCGTCCTCCGGAAGATGCAGAATAATTCTGTAATATGTTTGCAACCATATCAAAGTTGGGATTAGCTCGCCATATAGATTCCTCTGAAAGCACTATAATATCAACTGTTTCATCCAGGTCATTTAGAAATTCAGCTGCTCTATCAGAAAGTGTGAATACTCCTGTTTCAGTAAGATCAGCTCTAATGAAGAAGCGATCTGTGAGCATACCTACGAAAATATTAACAAGAATGATTAGTGTCAGAACGACAACTGTAATAAGGACACCTATTCCTCTGATTCTTAATTTATTACTCATATATATGAACATTCCTTTCTATAGTGCTCAGTCACAAAACAACCACGGATAAGGAATGGTCATTTCGTGCATTAATTTGCGGTTTCCCGTAGGGAGAGCAAATTGGCACATTCTCACGTAAGTTTGAATTTATTCAAACTTTAGCGTTGCCTCCTTCTCTCTAGAGCTCGCGTGGTAAGGAAGATAAATACAGCACAAACTGAAATAAAAAACACTATCGTATCAAGAGATAACAAGCCTCTTGTAATCTCTCCATACCGACCATAAATTGAAATAAATAGGAAAATCCGCATAATAAACTCCGGTAGCACACCGGTTGCAAAAAACATCGATGCAACAATTTCCAGAATATATAATGCAATGAAAAGACATAGAGAGCCAACAGCAGCAATAACCTGGTTCTCTGTTAATGCTGAAATGAATATTCCCATTGATATATATGCGGCACCTATGCAAAGAATACCAACATAATTACCGACTATTTCCGCCATGTTATTCGTTCCAAAAAGCGAAATTGTAAATGGCCAGAGAAGTGTTAATAGAAGTAAACACATGAAAACAGCCAGTGATGAAAGAAACTTGCCAATTACAATTGAATGCATTCTGACCGGGGTTGTGTATAAAAGTTGATCCGTCTTTTGTTTAAAGTCTTCGGAAAAAACACGCATTGTCAATATTGGTGTTATAAACATCATAACAAGTAACATAAAACTAAATAGTCCGCCGACTGATGACGATGAACCCAAAGCATTGTTTAGGTAAAACATCAAGTTGAGCACAAGGATATATGAGCCTAAATATACATAACCTATTGGTGATGTAAAGTATGCATTAAAATCACGTTTAAATACTGCTAGCATCTAGTTCTCCTCCTCAGTTAGCTTTAGGAAGATATCTTCCAAGGAATCACTTTGCGGACGAAGCATAAGTAGCGGATAACCTTCTTTTGAAAGTGCATTAAATAGAGGTCTTCTTATATCAACACCTCTATTACTTTCGATTAAGAAATCACAACTGTCAGGCTCTTTTTTACCTAATGAATTGGCAGACTTTATACCTTCAAGATTATCCAATATTGTTCGCACGCTACCACTCGGCCCTGCAATTCTGACCATCATTGATCTTGTTCCAATTGCTGTGCCTGCAAGATTTTCCGGCTTGTCATCTGCAACTATTGATCCATTCGCAATAACCAAAACGCGTTCACAAATTGCAGAGACTTCAGGCAATATATGTGTCGAAAGTATGATTGTGCGTTTTTTGCCCATATCCTTTATGACATTTCGGATTTCTACAATCTGTCTTGGATCCAGTCCGACAGTTGGCTCGTCCAGTATTAAGACATCAGGGTCTCCAATTAGAGCTTGTGCAAGCCCCACACGTTGTTTATAACCCTTTGAAAGATGCCCGATTACCCGCTTGTATACATCCTTGAGTCCGATAATTTCACATATACCTGATATATGATCCTTCTGGGATGGTGACGTTGCACCTTTAAGTTCATACACAAAATCAAGATATGCATCTACCGTCATCGTATGGTAAAGGGGTGGTTGCTCAGGAAGATAACCAATACGCTTTTTCGCCTCTATTGGATTTCTTAGCATATCAATCCCAGCAATCTCAACATCTCCCCTGTCTGCTGTTAAGTATCCGGTAATTATGTTCATTGTCGTTGATTTTCCTGCACCGTTTGGACCCAGAAAACCAACAATTTCCCCTTCCGGAATCGTGAACGATATATCATCAATCCCGCGGTTTTTACCGTAACTCTTGCTTAGTCCGCTTATAGTAATCATATATATGACCATTCCTTTGCTGCACTTCTGCTGATATATTCAATCTGGTTTTACCACCAAAATTCTTGCATGCATGATGATGCATGTCAATAAAAAGTGCGATTCCTGAACCGATTGTTCATGAACAATCGATCCATTAAATTCGCTACAATTGTAACATAATATATAATTAAAAACAATCGAGCGAAAGAAAAAAATATGTGATATAATGGAGTGGAGTGGCTAAAACTCTATATTATGAAATGAGAATGAAATATGATTACTGTTAATAATCTAAGTCTGCAATTTGGTGGCACTACTCTCTTTTCGCGTGTCGATCTGCAATTTACGCCCGGCAACTGCTACGGCATCATCGGGGCAAACGGTTCCGGCAAATCATCATTTCTAAAAATCCTTTCCGGTGAACTCGAGCAAACGACCGGCGCAGTAGAAATTAAACCTGATGTCCGTATGACGGTATTGAAACAAGATCAAAACATGTACGATGAGTTCACTGTTATGGATACTGTTATAATGGGTAATGCACGCTTATTCGAATGTGGCAAAGAAAAAGATGAACTCTACCTCAAGGAAGATTTCTCTGACGAAGACGGCATACGAGCTGCAGAATTGGAAGAGGAATATGCGGAACTTGGAGGCTGGGAAGCCGAATCCGACGCATCACAGCTACTTCAAGGATTGGGCATACCGACTGCTCTGCATCACTCCATAATGAGTGAAATGGAACCACGACAAAAGGTTAAGGCTTTGCTCGCACAAGCGTTATTCGGAAAACCCGATATTATATTACTCGACGAACCAACAAACAACCTTGACGTTGGCAGTGTTGTCTGGTTGGAAGAGTTTCTCATGGATTATGAAGGAACAGTCATCGTAGTAGCTCATGACCGATACTTCCTCAACACTGTATGTACTCACATTGTCGATATCGATTTTGAAAAAATCAAACTATATGTTGGTAACTATGACTTCTGGTATGATTCCAGTCAACTCATGCAGAAACTCATAAAAGAGAAAAACAAGAAAAGCGAGGATAAAATTCAAGAACTGGAAGAATTTGTCCGTCGCTTCTCCGCGAATAAATCTAAATCACGCCAAGCCACATCTCGCAAAAAGCTCATAGAAAAAATAAGAATAGAAGACATGCCTGCATCAACACGCCGCTATCCTTGGGTTGGATTCAAAATGGAACGGGAACCTGGAAAAGACAGGTTATTTGTAACTGATGTGTCATATAGTATCGACGGCGAAAAAGTTATAGACAACGTAAGCTTCACCATGAATCGCGATGACAAAATTGCGTTCATCGGCGAGAATGAAAACACGATAACCGCAATGTTCAAAATCCTTGCCGGCGAGATTGAACCGGATGAAGGCGAAGTCAAATGGGGCGTTTCAACAACACAATCATACTTCCCCAACGACAACACCGCATACTTCTCTGACAATGAACTAAATATCATCGACTGGATTCGACAATACTCTGAGGACAAACGGGAAAGCTATCTCAGGACATTCCTGGGACGCATGCTATTCACAGGGGATGACGTCTACAAAGATGTAAAAGTGCTCTCTGGTGGCGAAAAAGTCCGCTGTATGCTATCAAGACTCATGCTCTCCGGTGCAAGTGTACTATTACTTGACCAACCAACAAACCACCTTGACCTTGAAAGCGTAGCCGCGCTCAATAATGGACTTATAGATTTCAAAGGCAATGTAATCTTCACAACCCACGACCACCAACTAATACAAACAGTAGCAAACAGAATCATAGAATTCAAAGACGGCAACATAATAGACCGCGCAATGACATATGACGAGTATGTTGAGTCAGTAAAGACAACTGTGGAGTAGAATGCAGGAAAGGGGGCTGGAAAATATATGTTCCCCTATTCATAGCAGATAGTCAAAAAAACAAATCATACCACCACTTCAAGTGGTGGTATGAGCTTAACCCTATAAGGGCTGAACACATACGCGCCTAAAGGCTGTGTCGCAAACCGATACTGGCTGCCTCTCAAAGAGGCTATTTGATCGCCCTTTCTTCCTTATTTTTCTTATAGAAGGAGAGACCGTCGATGAAGAAAAGTAACATTGTATTTTTCTTTTTATTATTTGCAGTTATAAGCTCTGTTGCTTGTTCAAGTACAACTCATGAGCCGGAAACAGAATTTCTACTGCAAGATTCAAATATTCAATTTGAAGTCGATCTCGTTGCATTTCACGGAAATATTGGTAGACCTTTACATTTTCAAATATTGCAAGACAGCTTAGTTTGGTCGATGTGGAAAGGTATTGACGACTATTCCGTTCGAACATTTGAATTTAAGGATGATATATCCACCCCACAAACCACAAACCTCGTATCTGCTTTTGAAAGTGAATACCCTATTGTTGGTTTCGATGTATCAAATGATGTAATTACGGTGCTTAATAAAATGGAATCAAGTCTGGGGATATCACAAGCAAGCGTCTTTGGAGAGGAACTGCTTAATATTGATTTGGATTTTCTTGGTGAAACCGGATTGAGTATTGTATCTGTGGCTGTCGATTCAGAAAGAAGGATTTATGTAGCATGGCAGCTGAGGGGTGAAAGGATGCAAGGTGGGATAAGTGTGATTTCGGGTTTCGGTCAAACTCTTTTCACTATATCAGCCAATTACAATATCACCGGAATAGTACTTACGAGCGATGATACGCCCTTTGCACTTGTAGATGAATCAACATTGAAAGTGGTTGATGTTGAAAGAGAATCATGGGGTGAAGCAATAACGCTTCCGGCTTCGTTTCAGCGCATCATTTCCAGTCCTGACGGGTCTATCCATCTCGACTCCTCAGTCGCACTATATGAATTTAATGTGGATGAAAACACAATAACAAGATTGTTTGAGTATTCACAGTTAGGTATATCATGGGCGATCTGGATTGCCCCTATTAGGGCGAACACATTCTTCATTGCTAAAGACAATGGAGATGTTTTGTATATAAGGCCACATGGTTTTGATAGTTTGATATTAGACGAAGGTAACAGAACACACCATACAGCGTCTGATTATAGAAATGTGTTATCATTTGCCCATTCATCTCCAATTGACCCACGTGTTGCGCAAGCGGTTATCGATTTTAACAGAGATAATGAAAATTACCGTATAGAAATGCGTGCAATAAACCAGGCAGATATTCTGACATTACGAACAGAGTTAGCGATTGGGCGAGTGCCGGACATTATCATGTTTGGTGATTCTTGGTGCGACTTGCGTGTAGAGTTGCCTTCTTACAGGCTTGCAGCCAGAGGGCTTTTGGTTGATTTATATACATTTCTGGATAATGATCCTGAGCTTAGCAGGCAGAGTTTTATGCCAAACCTGCTCTATGCGATATCTGAAGGTGATTCGCTTTATGAACTGCCTTATCGCTTTACAGTTGATGTTGCAGTTGGAAACGCAAGCATTTTAGGCATGGAAATGGGTTGGACATTTGACAAAATGCTTGCAACATTGGATGATTTGCAGTTTGATGGTTTGATTCTCAATCCGAATTTATCACAAATCAACGTATTAAACATGATGTTGAGATTCATGATTGATGATTTTATTGATTGGTCAACCGGAACAGCTTACTTTGGCACAGATGAGTTTCAGAGGTTATTAGAAATAGTCAAGACATTCGCTAGAGCTGATATATACGGTGGAGTTCTGGATGAGAGAGAACTAATCGCACAAGGGCAGCAGCTAATGATGTGGCAAACAATATCACGCCCAAATGAACTACAATTCTTTGATTTTTATTTCAACGAAATGGTACCTGTAGGATTCCCGGTGCGTGAAGGAGTGGGGCATTCAATGAGACTTGATAATGGTTTTGCAATATCTTCCACAACAGAGCATATGGAAGCTGCTTGGTCATTTGTTCGAGACTTCTATAAGCCGGACTTTTTTGAGTCGGCATTATACTTAATTCCCATGCATATTGAAGCAATTGAATCTTGGTTTTTGATTGAAGACTTGGGATTTACAATAGGTTTTGATGCGTATGAAATTGAAATAGGTCCTGCAACGGATTATGATATTGAGCGAATGCGCAATATATTAGAATCTGTAACTAGAGTTTCGCATTTAGACAGAGATATATGTTTTATTATATCCGAAGAAGTGGCATCTTATTTTAATGGGACTCGCAATGTGTATGACACTTCTCGAATTATACAAAACAGAGTACAAACACTTGTCTGGGAACAAGGGTGAAGCAGGAGTATAATCAAGGATAAAAAGCAATTAGGAAGCGAGAAAATATCGCTTCTTAATTGCTTTTTTGGTTATAATTGATACTAAATCGTGCACAATTTAGGATTAATACTAAACACAACTAAAAGAGACTGGATTGTGTCAATTTTTTAGTTGTGATTTGTGATTAGTATTAACCATAATTTCACAGACAATATAAATTGCATATATCCAAGTGTATTCATGAACTTCTTGTGGACATGATGTAAAAAAAGTGCATATAAACATCAAAAAGATTGACATTACAGGGTGAGTATGATTTAATTCTCTGAAATCGCAACTTGCATATATGCACAAACAACATGTATATATGTATTTATGCGAAAATAATTATCATTTTATGGAGGGATGTAATGAAAAAGCAGAAGAACAAAAACAGGTTGCACACCAAGGTAATAGCGGTTTTGCTGACTATTGCTATGTTCATGTCAATGAGCATTACCGTATTTGCCGAGCAGCCGCCCGACGAAGCAGGTGGATACTCTGAAGGTCTTGTCGACTCTTTAGGGTTTGATCCTGCACATGCAATAAGCATACAAGACCGAATTGACGGAAATGTCGATACCGGAGAAGTGCTGGATTTGCGTGAATTTGGTGACCTATCCTTAGTGCTCCACACGCTCACGGGCAATATGGGTATGCAGGGCTTTGAGGGTCCGTACGCATTGCCGGAAAATCCAACGCAACTCGTTGAGATTTCTGTGCAATTTGTAACGCCTCCAACCGAAGTGTTGCGCTTATTAAGCAGTGCCAATCATCCATTTATGGCACATGGTGCGCGAGCAAGAATGCCATATGAAGCCACAGCGTTGGCTGCTCATGCTGCATTTGAAGATCAGCTTGCCGGTGTGATTGTACCTATGTCCGATGACTACGCTGCACCACGGATTATCGAAACTGAGCATAATATATTCAACGGAGCATTGATGACTGTTCCGGCTGGCTTGGTTCCGCAGATAGCTGAACTTGAAGAAGTATTTGTTGTGACACCGAACTATCAGCTTGAAATCCTGGACGACGAAGAAGAAGAATGGAATCGTCAGCAATTTTTAGAGCTTGTAGAAGTAGTTGCCGAAATGGCTGAATATTACGATGATGAAGCAGATATAGTCGTCGAAATAACTGAAGACTATGACTATGAAACAGATGTAGTACCTGCCACAGTCGATGCTTTCCCATTTTTCAATGCACCGACAGCTAACGTACAAGACTGGGTTCCCGGTTCAAATACGTTTAGCCGTGGATTTATGCGTGAATCAAGAGAGCGATTTGGCATGAATTTGCAAGATGGCGGATTCCCCGGCGTAGCAACAGGTGATGGTGTTCGCGCAATCCTTTTGGACTCCGGTCTGGATTACAATCATCCGCGCTATCATCAATATCACTATCCAAATATGCGTATGTCTACCGGAGCTTTGGGCAACCGTATACCTGGCAGTGGAGGAGCGGCAGGTGTTGTTCCCGGACCAGGAAATCCAGCAAGCACTCCCGGTTCAACTGGGCAGTTGGGGCTTTTAACAGTTCCCGGTGCTGCAAATATACTCAACACCCCACAAGAAGCTGTTTGGGCAAATGGTTGGGGAGATGGTGGAAACCATGGAACACATGTTATAGGTTCAGTGATGGGTATGGCTCCCGATGTATATATATATGCATACAGAGGCACAGGCACGGGTGTTTGGGGTATCGTAGGCGCATTTAACCGTATGTGGCTTGATGGGCATAGAATGAACGCCCAAAACGAATGGTATAAGCACTATACCCGCAATGTAGTAAACATCTCACTAGGCGGCGGAGCCACCAATGCATTTTCCGCCTCTTCTTACGCTACAAATGTTATGGTTCTAACGGGATATTATCTTATAGTTGGTTCTGCTGGAAACAGCGGTCCGCATTTCTATAATGTTACCCCACCCGGCGATGCTACGCTTATGCTTACTGTCGGCGCAGGTCGTGCAGGCGGTTGGGTATCACCTTATATCTTCGAAACAGCTTCCGTAAGTGACGTAGACGGAAATCCTGTAACAGCAAGAATAGACCTCAAGACATGGAACTGGGCTTGGATGCCTCATGATACAAATGGCTGGATGGAAGCTTTCCCTGCAAACATGGGAGATATTCTAGGAGCTACTCATGGTTCGCCAACTCCCGCACATCTTCCTCACGGCGTTTTCAACAGAGCGATTGTTCCTTTTGCAACAATGGAACAAAATAATATTCCGAGATGGCAGCGCGGTAATGGACTTCTTCGCTTCAATGCAGAGGGGCAACCAGATCCGACTGGCAATTATTTCGAATATATTTGGGTCGGAAACATTGCAGATAGTGATGCTGGACGTAATGCTGCTGTTGCAAGACTAAGATATCTCGGTATCGAAATCGATGGTAGAGTCATAGTTCAAGGGCGTAATGCCGTGGGTACACCAGGGCAAATGAATCCACGCGACTTCTGGGCACAACAAGGTGCCGGAGCACTGATAGTAGTTGACTCTATGTCTCCCGGAACGACATTCTCCTACTCTGGAGGAGCCGGAGTTGCACACTTGATACAAGGCAGTATACCGCTCATGAGCATGCCTTCAGCTATTGGACAAGAAATATTCCCATTCCCGGCCGGTCTTGATCCTTCACCTGTATGGCAGTTCACATGGGGAGGCGAAACAAGCATTCCTGTAACAAGTAATGCCGCTACTGCTATTGAAAATATCGATGGAACAACCGCAGGCGGAGTCAGAGGACTTATAAACTTAGGTGCACTCACTGATCATTCAATAAGAGATGAGCAAGGCAACTTTGTATCTCAGGAAAACAAAGCACCTAACTATTTAGCAAGATTTTCATCCTTAGGTCCACAACGTCATACATACAATCTGGGTCCAAATATAGTTGGTCCGGGCACACAAGTTCACTCTACAGTCCCAGCATGGACAAGTGATCGTTGGGCTCGTGCAAATCGTGATGCTGACGGCAACTTCATATTAAATGCAGCCGGAAACCCTGTACGGAATGCTGCTTGGTATGCTAATCCTGCATCACGTGACTGGAGTACTGGATATGCAATGTTCATGGGAACATCCATGTCTTCTCCCACAGTGGCAGGTATAGCAGCCCTCGTATGGAGTGCCTTCCCTGATTCAACTCCACAAGAAGTAACCGCCAGAATAATGAATACGGCTATTGAAATGGGCGAAGGCCATCGAAACTATAATATATTCCAACGTGGCGCCGGCTTCGTCAATCCGGAACTCGCCGTAACACAGCAGGCTGTAGCGACTGTACTAGTTGATATGCCTTGGAATTTCCATGCAAATTGGGATCCAACAGCACCTCCGGGAACAATTCCGAACCCACCGGGTGGACAAGGAAACTTCCCACCGATAGGTGCAAATCCTCCGGGAGGAAATCAGCAAACATTGCTTGTTCGCCAAACTCAAAGTGCACTAGCATTTGGTCCTGTGTCGGGTGAGACAAGTCAGACGCTGACAGTTACAATACAAAATGCAGGTGCGACTCCTTGGACTCATACACACACCTTTAGTCCCGCTACTGCAGCGGAAGGCGCCGTAGCACCATTTGTACATTATAATTCTGATGTTGTGCTCAGACAGGTTGGTGCAACCAGAGTTAATGGTACTACACAGGAACTTGATTTTGAAATGTACTTCCCAGAAGGTGTGCCTTACGGATGGTATAGTGGAGACGTGGTCTTCACGCATCCAAGTGGTTCTGCATCTGGTCAAATCACCATGCCTTTCATCGGAGTTCCATACAGATTGGCTACTGAAGAAAATCCGGTAGGTATCTCATTGGGGAACGCCGGTATGTTCCGTCCAATCATCACAAACTGGCTACGCGGAGATGCTGAAGATACCGATCCTCGTCACGCAACCTCCGGGAATATTGCTGCGCTTACTCACTCAAACCGTTCATCAGTATCGTTTTCGTTGGATATCTTAGGCGTCCATCCCGGATTCCTTAACACCGGAAACACTCGCTGGTTTTCACTTTATGCTAGAGAAGTGGTAAATCCGGGTGAAGACACTGAAGCACTCGGCAACACAGCCTATGTGTTTGGTAGTGCCAGTGGCAATGCGAATTCCCTGCTTACATGGGGACAAATTGTAACCAGCAGAGTTAACAATCCATTGTTTGATGCAAATGACAGCAACAACAATGAACCTCAATTCCTATACTTAGACTCCGGTGTATATGAATTATTCTTGCATGTTTACATGGCTCCACCTCGCGTGGAATATGTAGATGGTGTACCGTCATTCATCTTGCCGCGTGATGCCGTATCATTCCCGATGAATCGTTTTGTGGTTGCGGATTTAGATATGCGCCCTGAACTTGATTTTGCTGTCGTTGGTGCGACTCTGACAGGTCGCCTTAGCAGTCCGGCTCACGATTTGGCTATTGCGCAAGGTGTCCAAACTCCTCGTGTACAAAATGCAGCGGGCACTTGGACAACAGGCACACCAGTCAACTTTACTTATGAGCATGCAGGGATCTTTATAAACGGTACTTTGCATAGACCTAGAGCGGATGGAACATTCTCTATCGCCATTCCTTCGGGACTGCAAATGCCGCTAAGAGTTTCTGCTGTGGACGCATTGTTGAGTGATTTCAATACGGGTGCAACTGGCGCAACTTCAAATTGGGGAGCACTTACAAGCGTTCATAGTATCGCCCCTCCTGCCGAGTTTAACGGGACAAATCCGAATCGATTAACGGAATTGCTCGCAGTTACCGATGTAGTGCTCACCACTCGCGGTAACCTGGGTATATTTGCACAACATGGTCAGTTTGTAATTCCTGAGGGACGTACGTTGACCGTTGATACTGCACTGAATATTCACCGCGATGCGACTCTCGTAGTTGAGGGAACATTGGTGATATCCGGAAGCGGCAGGCTCAATAACCAAGGTGTTGGTTCGAATATCGTAATTGCAGACACTGGTAGACTCGTTGTCAATGGATGGGTAGAAAATGTAAGCGGTTCGAGAATTACCAACGCTGGAGAGATTGAAATTGCAAGCACTGGTAGGCTCAATGTACGCGCAAATGTATCTTTCTGCCTGGAAGAATGCGGAACTGTGGATAACACAGCAGAAGGAATCTTCAACGTTCATCGTGACGCAATCGAACTTGCAGGTTGTACAGACTAGTATTCGCGTCATAGTTACATAAAGGCTACCTTTGCAAAAAGGTAAAAAAAGCTCCTCCCAAAGAAAGTTTCGACTGTCTTTGGGAGGAGCTGTCTCTAGAAAACACAGGTATTCCGTATCATTTATACTATACTACCTATCCTCTACTACGCTTTACGTAGCCATACCATCATTTCATTTTCACCACGATTGCACCATGCATAGTATGGAACTAACTTCAGGCTTACTTCTTCCCTAACATCGTCTCTGACCTCATAATATAGCCCTGACCCATCAATCGGCATTTGACGGTATCCTGATAACGTTAATGAAATAACCTCTTCGTTGTCGATAAGAGTTTTATCTTCTCTTATCGGCTTTGTTATATCAACATACAAGTTGTGTAAATTCTTACCATTATCTACTTCTTCCGCACAATAGACTATGGGACCTCTAAGTATTGCTACCTTGCCCACATTGTCTCGAACCAGTGGATTTGTTTGAATTATTTGCGTTTCCATTTTAAAACTAATTGCAAAGTTTGAAACACTTGTCCAATCACCTTTTAGATACAGATACCCGTCCTTCACCTCGCCGACATAAGCATCAGGTGCATCGATTGTGTAACCCTTGCTCCATGCCGGTATCCGCAGAGCAAGAGTCAATTCTGAATTGACTTCACTTACATCAATTTTGACCTCACCACTCCACGGGAAGTTTGAGGACACTTTTATATTTATATCATTGCCATCAACATTCATTTTAACTGCTCCTGCCATGTACAGGTGAACAAACAAACTATTTTCACTTTCTGTGTACGCGTATGTACCGACAGAAGTCAACATTCTGGCTAAGTTTGGTGGACAGCATGCACAGCCAAACCATTTTTGACGAACCGATTTAACATGAGCAATTCTTTCATCCTCATGACAGGCTTCAGGATTTACCTCAAGTGGATTTACGTAGAAAAACGCTTTGCCATCTAAGTCCATGCCACTTAGGATGCCATTATACAAAGCACGCTCCATCACATCTGCATACTTTGAGTTTGGACTTATTTCCAACATCCTTCTTGCCCAGAAGACTAGACCAATAGACGCACAAGTTTCTGCATATGCAGTATCATTTGGCAAATCATAATTATACGAAAACGCTTCGCCAATATGTGTACTACCAATACCACCGGTGATATAATATTTTTTATCAGTAACCAAGTGCCAAAGTATTTCACACGCCTTGAATAATTCCTCATCATTTGTCAATCTCGCAACATCTGCCATTCCGGCATATAAGTACACTGCTCGCACAGAATGACCTACTGCCTCATCTTGCTCCCGAACAGGAAGGTGAGCTTGGTGATATTGGTAGCGCAAATCATCTATGTCATTCTTGATATCTTGAGGATGCTCTTTGTCGAAATAGTATGGACGCTTTCCCCTCTCATCTATAAAGAACTTACTCAAATTTAAATACTTCTCTTCACCGGTCACTTCATATAAGCGCACTAATGCCAGTTCTGCCAGTTCATGACCCGGATAACCTTTGCATTTCCCCTCTTCCGGTCCAAAATAGTCACCTACGTAATCTGCAAATTTGCAGGCTGCATCTAATAGTTTGCGTTTGCCCGTTCCTTGATAGTATGCCACTGCACCCTCGCAAAGGTGACCAAGACAGTATAACTCATGGAAATCTCGTAAGTTGGTAAATATTTTGTCCTTACCGTTCAAAATGTAAAATGTATCAAGATAACCATCTTCTTGCTGTGCTTCACAGACTATATCAATCGCAGCATCAGCAGTTTTTTCCAACTCTGCATCCGGATGTATAGCTAGTAAGTATCCAACAGCTTCAATCCATTTATAGAAATCACTATCTTGGAAAACAAAGCCGTAAAAATTGTCATCTGGATTTCTCAAGTCTTCCGGTAAAGCCTCAACTCCACGCGGAGTAAATACCGGCTCTTTAAATGCTGTACCTTTAGCCGTTTTTTCATTATTGAGTTTGACTGCTGCTTTGAAATTATGCATACAGAAGCTGGGGGCAGCTTCAGGAATTTCATCATTTAACGCTGCCCATTGATAAGGAATGACTTCATTACGAGCAAGCTCAATTCTTTCTTTCCAAAATTTGTCTTCAACACGTATGTCTTTCACTAAAAATGGTGATGTAAATTTCTTCATATCCATAGATCGTACCCTCTCTCTAATATACTTCGTCATCCTGCGCGAAGTCGCAGAATCCAAGATTTCTGTACTTACTAGATTCTGCAACTTCGCGCAGAATGACGTTAGTTTTCATGGACTATTTGACATTACCCTATTAGTATAATATCATCCCCGACCCTTGTGACATCAGAGTCGGGGATATTAGTATTTTTGCATTAAATAATTATTATTTTACAGAAACCCTGATCATGTTCCATGATAATGGAGCAAGTTCAGCATTTACAGTATTGCCGGAAACCTTTGCTGTATCTTTGTTTGATGGAACAACCGTTCTGCTTGCTACTGTGTTAGCAGTTTTAACATCATGTCCACTTAGTTCACTATATGCAGCTATACCTGTGACATCAAAGTCTTGCAGATCGATATCGAAGTCGATTGCTACTTCAGGATTACGGTTTACAGCAAAAATTACTACTTCGTTTGCTTCTTCGTTATGAACAGCTACTGATTCAATATAAGGAACTTCAGCAAACTCTTCACAGCTGTATGTCGGTGCATCAACTATCGGCGTTAATACTGTTCCAAGACCATGGTTTGCCGCGTGCATGAATGGATAGAATGTAGTTTGTCTCCAAGCATCTCCGCCTTTTTCTGTCATAATTGGAGCAATAACATTGACGAGTTGTGCAAGGCATGCAATCTTTACTCTGTCGCAGTTTTTAAGGAGCGTAATCAAGCAACATCCAACCAATAATGCATCTTCAAAGTTATATACATCTTCAAGAATCGGCGGTGCCCATTTCCATGGCTCTTCTTCTCTGATTTTCGCATCTGCTGCATTGGAGTGATACCATACATTCCACTCGTCGAATGAAAGATGCAATTTCTTTTTACTGCGCTTCTTGGCTTTAATATAGTCACAGATAGCAACCACGCCTTTAATAAAGTTATCCATGTTGAGTGACTTTGCTAAATAACTCATCAAGTCATCTGTTCTGTTGCCGTAGTAAACATGAAGTGACAAATAATCTACATGTTCATATGTATGCTCAAGAACTGTTGCTTCCCATGATGCAAATGTTGGCATTTCACTATTTGAACTACCACAAGCAACCATTTCAATGCTCTCGTCTGTCCACTTCATCATTTTTGCGGCTTCTGCAGCTATTCGACCGTACTCTTCAGCGGTTTTCGCGCCCATTTGCCATGGTCCGTCCATTTCATTGCCTAAACACCATGTCTTAATAGCAAATGGATCTTCAGCTCCGTTCTTACGGCGTAAATCACTCCAGTATGTTCCGCCCGGATGGTTACAGTATTCAACAATATTGCGCGCTTCTTCAATGCCTCTGGTACCTAAGTTTACTGCCATGTTTATTTCAGCATTTACTTCTTTTGCCCAATCGGCAAACTCATGGATTCCAACTTCATTAGTCTCCATTGTTCTCCATGCTAAATCCAAACGTTGCGGTCTGGATTCTCTTGGACCAATGCCGTCTTCCCAGTTATATCCGGATACAAAGTTACCGCCGGGATATCTGATAAATGGTGTATTGAGTTCTTTAACCAAAGACATTACATCTTCGCGAAATCCTAGCGCATTTGCCGTTTTATGATCAGGCTCATAAATCCCCTCATAAACACAACGCCCGAGATGTTCGACAAATGAACCATAAATACGCGGGTCCACCTTGTCCACCGTAAAGGATTTGTTAACTGTCATTTTTGCTTTCAATTTATTTGTCCTCCTCGTTTTCATTTATAATTACAATTTCGGAAATTTTACTAACCATATTTTTTGTTGTTGCAAAGAATAAATAGAATGCAGCGGGTATGATTCCCATAGGTAGCAGAAACGGTACAATGGGTATTATTACACCAAGAATTAGTGTTCCTGCAAAAACAAATAGGGCATGAATCGGATATCTTGCTATACAGTATAATCCCAGTCTCCACGTGCCTTTTATATCAACGATGAAGCTTACACGCATCAATATTCCAAACATTAAGTGAACATAGATCAAAATCGCCATAATGAAATATAAGGGTATAAGAGAGAATCTCTCAATTTCCTCTTGTGCATAAGCAAATATCATGAATAGTATTAGCACACCAAGAACATATGCAACCGCATACTTAAGTGAGCCTTTGAACTCCTCGCGATAGCATTTTATAGATAGCCTTAATAAGGAAGTGGTCGATTCGTCCATTCGCTTTATTGTCAGCATGAGTGCAACAAGGGAAGGTATTAGTAACAATAGACTAATGGCATATGCAGGAAGTGTCACCAACACAAGTGGAATGAAAAGAAGCGTGACTATAAGTACTGCATTTGCAATGGCGAGAAAGAAACTAAGTTGAATCATCCTCCAAACAAATACAGTTAGCTGATTGAGTATGCTCGTCCTCATTATCCCTTAACACCACCAACGGTTAAACCATCAATAAAGGCACGTTGGTTGAATAAGAATAGTATAACGATTGGAACAACAGACATTACAGAACCGGCAAAAATGATATCCCACTGATTTCCGTATGGCGACATGGACATGAGAAGTCCAGGAGCAATTGTCAGCATTTCGGTCGTGCGCAGGACGATCATTGGCCACAAAAAGTCATTCCAAACACCCATGCCTGTGAGTATCGCCATGGCACCATATGCCGGCATCATCATCGGAACATAGATTTGTGTGAAAATTCGAGTTTCGCCTGCCCCGTCAATACGTGCCGCTTCTGCAAAATCTTTTGGTAGACCTACACAAAACTGCCTGAAAAAGAATATTGCAAAGGACGGCACCATCGCCGGCAATATTATGCCTGCGTGGGTGTCAATTAAACCAAATGTCATTAACATTCTAAATATTGGTAGAAGCAAAATAGTGCCTGGCACCATCATGGTACAAAGAAGTAAAATTATAAGGAAGTTGCGCCCCTTAAAAACATATTGCCCCAGTCCATATCCTGTCATAGAAGTGAAAACCAGAACAGCCGCTGTTGTGACAGCTGTTACAAACACACTGTTAAAGAAAAATCTCCAATATATTCCATCTCTGACAACAAACAACGCTTCGTAATTGCTAATCGTCACATTTTCGGGTAGCCTAAGACCCAGTCCATGGGCAAAGATATCCCTTGGTGGGGTCAAAGAGCCTAAGATCATAAACAGAAAAGGTGTAAGTATCAGAACCCCCAGAGCAAGTAGCATTGTAGTGTTAATAGCGGTCAAAATCCGCCTTTTTCCTTGAAGTCCCATATGGCTAATCGTCCTTTCTGAATAGTCCCATTATTTTTAGCTGAAGCATGTTAACGATCATAACAATAAAGAATAGTGTAACGCCGAGAGTGGCAGCATAACCAAAGTCATTTAACATAAAAGCTGCACGATATATCAAGATAACAACGGTAGTACCTATATCTTGGGGTGATGTAGTCCCCCAGAATACATACGGCTCATTAAAGAGTGCGAAACCGGCTGTAATCGATATAGTCAAAACAAATATTATGATTGGTTTTAACATTGGTGTCGTAATGAAAAAGAACTTTTGCATGCCGCTAGCGCCATCAACCTCAGCAGATTCATACAACTCTTGAGGCACATTGTTTAAGCCGGATAGAAAATAAATCATATTAACACCTGTCCAGCGCCAGACGGCAATAAAGACCAAGGCAAACATAGCCGTTCCCGGCTGATGTAGCCAGCGCACAGGGTTAATCCCAAACAAAGCGACAAACTCGTTAAAAGCACCACCCGGCTCGGAGCTGAACATATGTTGAAAAACGATACCTGCAATAATTGTTGATGTCAAAACAGGTATGAAAAGTAATGAGCGTATCAGGCTCTTACACTTTGTAAATTTGCTATTTACAATAAAAGCGATAAACATTGGTACCGGAATCAAAATAACACATGTCCAAAAAGTGTAGCGGGCTACATTCCAAAGGGCAGAGAAAAACCTGTGATCAATAAGAACTCTTCTGAAATTATCTAAGCCAACCCATTCGAAGTCCATGGAAAAAGGAATAAGTTGCTGAAAACTAAGGGTAAACGCTTGAACCAAAGGATAAGCTAAAAATACCAGAAAAGAAATAATAAAAGGCGAAACAAAGAGATACGGGGCTATTTGCTGCCTCGTTATCTTTTTTCTCCTTTTGGGAATACCCTGTATTGCTGTTTGAGATGACATACTCATTCCCCCATGTTGAAAGTTTCGATTTTCGGTAACACTGTACTTGTGGGGCTACCTAAAAGGTAGCCCCAATATTTAACCAATCATACAAAGTGATAATTGGTTTTGCTTAGATATTTTGAATGTGATGTACTTAGTCAAGCTCTCGTTCTAGTATTTCTTGCGCTTCAGCTAGTGCTTCAGCAGGAGACATATCGTTAGCCCTGATAGTAGCCGGCATTACGTGCTGTATAATGTGCTCTCTGATATGGAATGAGTGTGGTCGCATTTCATCAATAGAACCGGTTTCTGCTTGAATTTCAAACAGCAAGTCGAAAAACATTTGTGCAAATTCCACGCCAAAAAAGTCAACTGCCGGAGACGGAGCGAGCATTGCTGGATCTTCAAAGATATCCCAGCGTATCGGATCAAAACCGAGCAGTGTCCACTGCATCATAGCGGCTTCACGGTTGCCTTTAGCAAATGCTACAAAGTCCAAAGCAAGTTCAGCGTTTTCAGGAGCAACTTGGTTTGTTACTGCTGTCATTGTGCCACCGGCTGAGCTTGAGCGGTTGTTTCCTGCTTCAAATACAGGCAATGGTCCGACAGCAAGATTGCCTTGAAGATCAGGCATTACACGCGGGAAACGCTCCAAAAACCATGCCGGAGCCCAAAGTGAAGCATGATTGCCATTGTTAAATGCTGCATAATGTTCTTCAGAGTCCAACTCGTAACCGGGCATAACCCTTGCTATTTCATATACATAAATCATATCATGCATGAGCTGCAACGCTCTGATAGCCTCCGGTGAGTCCAGGCGTGGCTGACCGTCTTCAGAAACATATTGAAAATGCTGCTGTGCAACCAGTGGATGCCAGCCAAACAGATTTGAGTCCAAGTTCACCATATAGGCACCGGTTCTCTCTTTCATTAACTGTCCCATTGCAATAAAATCATCCCATGTTACAATTTCACGCCAGTCGAGACCTGCTTCATCAAAGAGGCTTTGATTGTAAAACATCATAACAGCACCTATGTGATAACATACACCATAGATGTTGCCGTGTGCAGTATAAGGGTCAACGCGAGCCATAACAAGATACGGCAGATATGGTGCAAGTGCATCGTTTTGCGGAAGGAGCGGTACATGTCCTGGAGGAACATTCAAGTACATTTCTGCCTGCCCGATTTCGATGTCAATTAAATCTGGAGCACCTTCGCCTACTGTAAGTGCCATTTGAAGATTTTCCCAAATTTGTCCCCAAGGAACATGTTGCCCGTCGATGTATACTTGACGGTCAGGGTTTGCGGCATTCCACAAATCAGCTGCTCTGTAGAAATACTCAAGATGTGTTTCTACAAACGACCACATAGTGAGTACAGTCACATCATCAGATGGTGGTGCTGCAGGGGTGTCTCCATCAGTTGTTGCCGGAGTCGACTCATCGGCACATGCCGCTAGAAGCGTAACTGCCATGAGAATCGCGAGTATCAAAGGTAAAATACGTTTTTTCATTAGATAGCCTCCATAAATTAATATTACGACTTGGGCACCTCTATAACCTAATCGATTAGATAGCGGATGGCGGTTTTAGAATTGCACATACATCGATGCAGAAATAATAACATCAGACAACATGTTTATCAATATTATTTCAATATAAAATACTCAATTTCAATATTTTTGGAGGTTCGCACAATTTTCCATCTTCTTTTTTGGTTATATTTACAACAGTCTAATTTATTTTAGATTTATCTAAAATATTCTCAACTAAAAAATACTGCCGCAAAACAATTTCATAAAATTCACTACAGTATTTTTATATATCATACTAATCACTGATTAGTATGAGTTTATTTCAGTGTTCAGTATTAGGGATCACAATATGATACCCTCACCTTTATGTCTTGATTGTAATTGCCAAAATTCTTGCCGAAAATAGTTAGACCTCCGATATTATCTGCATCGTCGGCAACCATAAGTTTAAATCTTATCAAGCTTTTATAATCTAATTCAAATTGTTCAATATTTACATCTGAAATCTTAAATCCGTCAATATACGTACCTCGCTTATTGATAACCAACATCTTCAATATGCCGTATTGGTTCCAATTTGGCAACCACCAATCCGGGGTAAATATACCTCTTATGTCACCAAAGTCACCGGGACTTGTCCAAGTTCCAATCAAATTATCATTTATATGAAACGAAATATCTGAAGGCCAATCACTATTAACTCCGGGAGCTTCCGAGCTTAGTTCCATAGATACAGTAATTTGGTCTATTATTTTCGAAGTTGGAACAAAATTTGGTATGATGTATTCAATAAACCCTTTTGTAAACCAACAAATATCTGCATTCATTCGTTCTTTATGAGCAAAGTACTGGGGCACATCAACCTCCCCTATTAAATTCTTCTTCGTCGAAATTCCGCAAGTTGGATATACATTATAATTCGTATAATGCCCTATCGGAATATCAACTTCATAGACATTATCCCTATTCGTTATTTTCTCCGAATCAACATCAATCAATATGCGTTCTATTCCTATCGTGCATATCTTTTGGTTTCCATGACCGATATTTTCAGAAAGAAAATTCACTCGTACGATACCACTCTCTTCTAGTCTCTTCATATGACTGGTTAATGCTCCACTTGTTATGTTGAGACTCTTTGCTATTTCGTTCATATTCATTTCTTTGTTTTCAAGTAAAAGCTTGACTATATCAATCCTTAATTTTGAAGAAAGCGCTTTGAACACCTTAAGCCCATCCTCAATTTTTTCAATGTATAGCAAGTATGCACCTTCTTTCATGTTCGGAGATTCTAATAGGGGTTAGTATCTACAACAGTTTTATTATAAGGTTTTATTGTTCATTTTTCAAATAAAATAATTGCTAGTGACCAAACATTTCCGATCATTAGCAATTATTGTTTATTCATTCTTATACTGAACACCGATAAAATAGTAGATAAGATTTTCGAGAATATTATTCGTCTGGTGAGGCGGATGACGCAGCCTTACTATCGTAAGGCAAGGAGGACAACGATGCCAGACGGAAAATATTACGAAAAGATGGCTACTATTTTATTGGTGTTTAGTATTAATTCTTACCATTGTCACATTGTCAAAAATCTCATATGCCTACTATGTCCGTGTATATTACTTTTCTTTTTTACTTCAACTCTCGGCAACACTTCTTTTTTGTCGGCCATATAAGGGAAGAAAATATCCCACATATCATCTATTTCGGTATCAATTACTTCTTCGAAACTTGCAACGCTCTTTTTTTCTTCCATTTTGACCTCTCCATATCTATATAAAATTTATATTTGCTTATCTTTTGCTCATCCTTTTATTACCTTTTGCTTACCTTTTTCATGTAACTATGCTGCACTCCCTGCTCTACCCATCTACCCATCTACCCATCTACCCATCTACCAGCTGCGTAAACAACCCTATCCTTTGTTGGTCGTGAATATCAGTATTCCCCAGAATATTTGGGTTTTCTAAGCTATTAATCCACCCGGAACCATATCGGGACTCCCATCTATTAACGGTTTCTAGCCCTTTTTCTGTCAATTCGTATTCAATCTCTCCACCGTCTGTCACTCGCCTTATGATGCTACCTCTAGCAATGAATCCGCCCGCACCAACCAATGTTCTCGAATTCCTCAAACAAACTTCCTCAAAATCACGTTGCAGCATCACTCCACCAACATCACGAAGACGGCCAAGTATTGCAACAGCTCTGCCTTCACCTATCCTTATACTCTTTGTTCTTGTAGGCATTTTTGCATATGGCGCATCAGCTTCGATGTGAGCAATTGCCCTATCGAGAGATTCACGAGTTTGCTTCAACTCCTCTAAAATAAGTTCCCTGTTGATGCAAGTTCACCTCTTCCAATTTGATTCCAATTAGCTTACCCATTGGTTACCTATTTTAGCAAATTCTAATTGTTCTGTCAATAACTATTTTCATATACGTATAGTTACAAAGCACTTGAAGAAATGTGATACCATTGTGGAATAGATTTGCGTGGATATTTTTGTCATCCGTCGTGGCAAAACCACTGGAATGTCAGTGACCTTTCAAAATTTTGAAGTGATGCTTGACAAAAAACACCGCAAAGGCATCCATGATTTAGTCAGTGATTAGTATTTAGTACAAATCTGCAATAAATTTACTATTCTTATTTTGTGGTCCATTCCTTACTGAATATTTTTCTGTTGAATATTCATAGTTGCTTTATGTCAACTATTCTATGAAGTTTAAAACATGTGTTACTTCATTTGTGAGGCATCACTTTTTCTTAATGTTCATTTGACACATACTGACATCACTGATAAATTCGAATGTGTATAAAATGTGTGTAATGTTAATAACTCCCTGTACTCTAAAATCATTCCATCTATTATGTCTACCATCTGTTGAATTTACTCTACAAAATTTACATGGATTTTTGTAATTTTTGCAGAGATTTTACGTAATAACATGTCAGTTATGACAGAACCTCTGATGAGTTTTGAGCAGTTTAATAAAAATATTCATGTTTTTTATTCACGATGCATTAGGGGTATACAGATTGTAATCACCATTTTTGTTGCTATACTGATCACGGGTAGAAAGCGTTGATATATTTGTGAGCTTATTTTTCATCATTCAAGGCGAAAATCTGAAGAAATGCCAGTAACCTTCGTGCGACTGGCCTGCGGCTATTAAATAACAATTACCAACAATTATCCTACGCCTTACTATGCAAGCTTTGACTTTACAGACCATTAGTAATGTGATAAAATTTCACTCATCAATATTCTTAATATTTATGAAAGGAATGCTCATTAATATGGCTGGACATTCAAAATGGAATAACATCAAAAGAACAAAAGGTGCAGCTGATGCAAAACGAGCGAAAGTCTTTACCAAAATCGCTCGCGAAATAATTGTTGCGGTTAAGGAGGGCGGAAGTGGCGATCCATCCATGAATTCACGCCTTGCTGCTGCAATTGCAAAAGCAAAAGCTGCTAATATGCCAAACGATAATATTAAGCGAACAATAGAGAGAGCAAGCGGCGCTGGAGGTACCGACAACTATGAGCGTGTTACATATGAAGGTTACGGACCAAAAGGTGTAGCCATTATTGTTGATGCAATGACTGATAATAGAAATAGAATTGCCGCAGAGGTTCGTCTCAACTTTGACAAATATGGCGGCAACTTAGGTACAACCGGATGCGTTTCTTGGTCTTTTGATCGAAAAGGCGTAATCGTAATTGATAACGAAGATGGTACACTAGATGAAGATACTGTTCTTAACGATGCTCTTGAAGCCGGTGCCGAAGATATCGAGTTAGAAGATGGCGTGTTTGAAATCCATACAATGCCTGATGGCTTTTTAAGTGTAAGTGGTGCACTCGAAAGTCTTGGTTACAGTTTCTTGGCAGCACAAATTGACATGGTGCCACAAAACTACATCACCTTAACTGATCCTGACGACATTAAGAACATGACGAAAATCCTCGATCTAATGGAGGACAATGATGATGTTCAAGATGTTTGGCATAATGCAATTATTGAAGAATCTTAAGTAGCTCACATTCAATAACAAGAACAAAATCGGTGGGATAATTAATCTCACCGATTTCTGTTGATTGACTTAAATTAATTCTGCGGAGGCTCCGGAGAATTTTGCCTCAGCTCTATGTACTCCGGTTGTTGTGGTATCTGGTATTGTGGTTGCAGCGGCTCATTCTGTTGCGTTTGTTGCTGCTGATATTGAGCCGGATGCTGCGCATACCCATATTGTTCTATTTGCTGTGGCGGGTGTTGCGGATATTGTTGTTGCTGTGGATGCTGTGATGGAGTCTGTCCATAAGGCTGTTGCTGGTATGATGGGTATTGTTGTTGCTGTATATATTCCTGCTGCTGTGGATATTGTGGTGTGGTCTGTCCATAAGGCTGCTGATATGATGGATATTGTTGCTGCGAGTAATCATGTTGTGGATAATATGCTGCAACTCCGTCAAGTTCGGCAGGGTGAACTCTTCCAGTTGCTATGGCCTCGTTTCTTACTTCAACAAACATTCCAGCTAAAGACATATACATATACGGGTTTACGTAAAACACCCCTAAAATCCCAATAGTCAGCCAACTGAGCACTCGCCACCCAATGAAGCTTAAGCCCATCACAAAAATCTTCCACTTATAACCTTCCGTCATACGTTTTGAGAGATTTAGAGCGTCGATAGCTTTGACATTTGGATTACACGCGAGAATATATTGAGCCATAAAATATTCTGCACTCTTTACAAAAAAGAACACAATGCCTGCAAATGGGATAAGCGTCCAAAGCAAAATCCATAGTGATACCCACAGGATTCCACCAAGTTTACGCCCAAAATTCATATTCAGAGCAGAATACGGTTCCGCACTCTTGATGGGTTGACCATAATATGCCTTTACCATTGTACATGAAAGATTTACTGCCAACACTGAATAGAGAACTACAGCCGCTAATGAAATAAATGAAAAAATCATCCCCGTAAAAGCGCCAATAACTAAAATATTCGTCTGCAAAAAGAATGCAGACGTGCTGCTAAAAACATTAACAGTAAAATTTGAGACATAATATACGGAGTATATTAGCATAACTAGAAATACTGCGCCCACACATGACCACCGCTGCTGCCCAAGCATCTGTTTTGCATGTTCTTTGATTTCTTGCCTTGTTCTCATAAAAATATCCCCTATCGTTTAGATTTTGATTTTTCATTGCCTTTCATAATTAACACATATCAACCATATGAAAAGTTGCATCTTATTGTATTTTCATTCCACCAAAGATGATCTTTTTCAAACTCAAGTCTTTATCAATGACTAACATATCAGCACGTTTTCCAATTGTCAGTGAACCAACTTCATCATCAATTCCTACTGACTTCGCTGGGTTAATTGTTGCAGCCTTCAGAGCAGATGTCAGTGGTACTCCAAATTCAACAGCACGTCGCATGCAGTCTGCCAATGTTGAAACACTTCCAGCAAGAGAGCCATTATCTATCGTCGCCGTCTTGCCGACCACTGTTACAATTTGTCCACCTAGGTCGTATTGCCCATTTTCTAGACCGCAGGCACGCATTGAATCGCTTATTAGACAAACTCTGTCATCACCGTACAGCTTAAATACAGCACGAACAACCAATGGATGAAGATGAATACCGTCTGATATTATTTCCACATAAGCATCACAGTCCATTGCTGCGCCGATTATTCCTGGCTCGCGATGACTAAAGCTGTTCATACCATTAAACAGGTGAGTTGCATGACTAGCTCCGCTCGAAAATGCTTTTATCGCCATTTCGCAATCTGCGGTAGAATGAGCGAGCGACACCGTACATAGTGATGACGCTTCTTGGATGAACTCCAGCCCATTCTCCTCTTCGGGAGCAACTACCACAAGCTTAACATTGCCTCCACACGCTTCATTTAGTCTGGTAAGCATAGGATAATCAGGTTTTACTATATAATCAGGGTTTTGCGCACCGCGTTTCTCGTGACTGATAAATGGACCCTCTAACTGTATGCCACGTAACATTGTTCTATCCGGATACTCTACATTAATAAACGGGCTAGCAGTCTTGCAAATGTTCATTAACTGCTCTTCTGCGAGAGTCATCGTTGTGCCTAAAAAACTTGTAACTCCGTTTTTTAGCAAAAACCTTGATATTTTTTTAATTGCTTCCGGTGTACCATCGCAAAAATCAGCACCCATTGCACCATGAATGTGTATGTCCACAAGACCGGGAATAACATAGCACCCGCTCGCATCGATAATCTCATTATCATGTTGAACAATATTCTCACCAATCGCTGTAAGCAAGCCATTTTGTGATTCAACATCTACATTATGAAATTCGCCATCGTCGCAAAAAACTATTCCGTTCTTAATAATCATATTGATGACCATGCCTTTCTGTAACCTTTAAACACGAAACGACCATACGAGACTATGGTCATTTCGTGTTTGAAATTTGTAGCTATCTAATCTCTCTACACTCTAAGTAGTATCTCTTATCTTCCGCATGCCCAACTGAGAAGCTTTTACGCGGGAACACTCCGCTCTTCTCAACTGTTTCAAAGAAGTCCGATTTACTCATTGATGGCAAAATAAGACCTAGGCAACGGTCGCCGCTTGCAAGTTGTCTTGTTGAGTCATCACCATGGATATAGTCAACGATTGTATCAGTATCTTTTATATATTCATCAATGAAATCCTGCATGATTGTTAACATATCTCCGATGCAGTCTGCTTTAATTCCAACTTCTTCATTCCCATCATTTGATGTAAACTCAATCACATAGTCATCTCCGCGTGGAGTCGCGTTTTTAAACTCTTCAATAAACTTTGCACCATCGATATTGAATAGAACACGATGAATCGCTTCGAAATCTATTGCAGAATCATAAACATTGTTCAGTTCTACCAAGGCTCTGCGTGCCGGATGATTTTCTCTTTCAGATTCAGGAACATCTTTCTTTAACTCACCCCAATAAACCTTTGCAGCTGCCAATGAATGATTACCGTCACCCATTATCATAAGCATTTCATTTTTCTCATGTAATGCTCTCATAGCTGCCATAACATCCTCAGCATCTTTGCCGGTTACTTTCATACCTTTAATATGACCGCCGCCAGCCATAAGATCAAAATCATATACAACTGGAAGGCTACTAGCTTTTTCTGCAAGCGGCTCAACGACAGTCGCATCTTTATCATCGATAAATGTAATTATATGCGGTAGTTCTAGCGCAGCATCACGGCGAACTCTTACACGTGGAGGCAATCTGTCAAGGACTGTTCCCTCACTAGCACGAATCGACGCACTTACTCCTGTAAAGTCATATTCCTCAAGATCAACAGCTCCGACTATACCTTTGCGAATACGTCCGTCTGGTTGTGTGCGTTCAACATAAATAAATGCATCTTTATGCTCATGGAATAGGCTGCTTTTCAAATAATCATTCATCACAGCACTGATTGTGGCTATTTCTTTTTCTTCATCGATTTCTTCCAAATAAGCTTCAGGAATTATCATATGAAGCGTAGATGGCTCGCCACCTACTATATCTTTGGCACGCTGCCAATAATCGCGTTCTGATGAAAATTGGTCACATGCAATGACACTCCATTTCTCCATCGATACGCCCTCAGGGATTAAAATGCTCGTCGGTGTAAATACGTTCTTCGCCATGTTTTGTTCTCCTTCTATTATATATTTAGTTGATTGTGAAACTCCACGAACTTAGCATCTATACGATTTCTCGAGTAGTCTTTCTGTTAAATTTTCTACACTTCTGCGGTATAATTGTAGGTGCGAACTCAACAAAAACACCTGCAAATGATGCTGTGTACGAAATCATAATATTATTAAATCCATAATGGCATTAATTAAAACTAGAACCCACATAAGCAACACAAAAGATAAAAGCAAAAATGGTAAGACTCGCATATATTTAATAAGTGCTTTTAAGCTACGTACCCAATATACCAATGTAAATATTAGCGCTATTGCTGAGAAAACTAACCATATTATATATCTAGTGTGGTCATTTATTATGATATTCGACAGATGCACAATTCCAAAAAACATTATACCCACACCACCACTAATAACAAAAACAAGTGCATTCAGAGCATAATCTTTCGGTTTCTCAACTATACCGGTTTGGGATAAAATGAACTGTTGTATAAAATTAGGCTTTTTCTTTACATCCCTTATGTATTTTGCTTCCGTTACAAAATCTTCCTTACTTCTTCTGATTCGTGCTCTAGCGCACCATCTTTTTAATTTAACAAAAAGCCACATTACGATAAAAATAATAATAGCGGCCATTGCTGAGTAAATAATATAATACACTACATTGATAAGTCCTCCCAAAAAATCATTGTTAACCATTCCTATCATTCCCCTGCTAAATATTTTCTTTTCCACTGTTAAACGCTTCCAGCAATAACGGTGTGACCTTTGATAATGAAATACCAGTTGATTTTCCGAAGATACTTATTAATGCCCGTTCAATATCTAATGCTGCTTCCCTGTTCTTGTCACTTAGAACAGGTTGTTGTCTTGAACCGTGTACCTTCGCTACTATTGTAGTAACTTCAAGAATGCGACGTTTTAGCAAGTCAGTAATCAGCTGAAATTCGTCACTTGTTTTTCTTAAATTGAGGCGCTCTGCTTCAATGCACATATCCTTTATGGCAGTAAGACCTTCATTAAAAATTATCGCGGCAGTTTCTGTTTCGTATTTACGAATATATGCGGTTGCTTTTTTTAGTACAGCTTCCGAAAGAACATCATAAATTTTCCCATTGATGGTAGTCGGAACAGAGTTTATAACAGGAATTATTTCTTTTTGAGCCATATGATTTCACTCCTTTTTCTAGGGATATTTATAGCTATATGTCGGATTTGGTAATATATTTTTCATACTCTATAAATGCTTTTTGATACTTGCACTTACGCTCCTCAATATTGTGCGGTATTTCATAATTTTGTTCATATCCTGGAGCAACTTCAAACCATTCTATTATTGCCTCGTATACATAGGGTATAAGAGTGTTTTTTTTGTCATGGTCTGGTGAATAATATTTAATGTCGTATGCAAAAATAAAATCACTTGATCTTAGTATAGGTATTTCATGCATAGTATGGGCAATTTCAATATCGCCTATTTTTCTTTTTTCTGGAGCTGATGCTACATCACGTTTAATTATTTCATCATATGGGTATTTATTGAGCAAATCATATAGCGTAGCTGAATCAATTGCTTCAAGTGTCAACGGGTACATTATCAACAAGAATCCATGAAATCGCTTAATTGAATTAAGTGCTTCACAATCAAGGATTCTAGACTTTTGTAAATCAAGCGAAACTGCAGCATTGCTATCGTCAATACTGATATACAAGGGATTGCAATTCTCATCATCAATGTGGCGGTTGTCATCATGAATCGAATCGTCAAGGCGAACAGACATGCCATTATAAAACATTTTTTCAATCTTTGCACATGTGAACGACTTACTATTTGTTAACCAACTGTTGTCGAAACCGAACTTAGAACTATGTCCAGTTGTTGAAGGAAAGCCCATAAAATTATATTTACATATTTCATTTGAAGCTTCGGACTGTAGCGAAAAATCAATAGGTGCTTTAGTATCAAAGTATTGACCATTTATTGGATAATGTCCCGTACTTAATAAACTACCTATTTTCATTTCAAATATATCAAATCTCTTAATCTCAAGCATTTTTTCAGAGATATAGTAATAAACCTGGTGAGGCATCAGGCTATCATTGCTATCGCTTATCCGATACAAACATTTTGGATAATCAAATGGATAATGTGGTATTCCAAATTCATATTTTATATATTCTGAAAATAAAAATGTAGTGCGAGTCGTTTTATCTTCATATACAAGATCTGTAACCTTTATTTTGATTTTAGTACCAAAATCACATGACACATGCTCAACATCAGGACAATCTCCATCAAGCCGCGCTATAAAACGATAACCTTTACCACTCGTATCTTGCCAATGACGTGTTGTCACTTCAATTTCTCTCCCAAGCAAGAAGGCGGAAAGTATGCCTATTCCAAATCTACCAAATCTCTCGACTCTTCCTCTGCCATCTTTTCCCATAAAATCTTGTTTCCATGAGTTACTTTCTCTAAATGATGCACCGACAGTCATAAAATATTTTATTATTACATCGCCAGTCATTCCGACTCCATTATCGGCAATCGTAAATGTTTCATCAAAAGCATTGAGCGTACAGATAATTTGTGCTGTTCCAGTATATTCCGAATCTAAAATTTCCCGTTCACGGCAAGCGTCAATCGCGTTAGCAAGTAATTCGCGAATACCATAACTGGGATTATCATTATAAAGCGGTTTTACTAAAAGTTTAGCAATCTCAGGATTTATGCGAAGCGATGCATCTTCAGGCAAAAAATCATAATTTTCAATAAAATAAATATTCGATTTTACTCTGTGAATAGACAGATCATATTTTTTACCATGATACTCTGTAATAACCGCCCAACTATCATCAAGCGCATGTTGAACTTTTTTGCAATACCCATCAATTCTCAAATATTGAGTGCTGCTTTCCGGCTTTGCTTCAACATATATGCATGACATATCATAGTTAAATTGGGGCTCGAAAACACATCTATTATCTACCCATTGCTTTCGTGAAAATTCATTTTCAATGCCTTTAAGTTCCTCATGTAATTTGGGTGCACGATACTCGTTTTTATCGTCAATTTCATCGGCAATCCAAATGACAGACATAAGAAATACAATAGGTATATTACGTGGACTATAATTTTGAAATTTATTTGTCAATCCTTGCTTTTCTATTTCATCCACGATGCTTCGAATATTTCCTCGATGCGCTTTTGCAACATATCCAATCAACTGCTCATACCCATCTTTTTCCAATATAAAAAGCGGCTCTCCATTTTTAGGAAACCCATTAACAGCGATATAATATGCAAGTTCATGATGGTGCTTACGCAAAAACTCTCCCACCGAATAAATATTGCTTTTATCATACATATTTAAACGGCGTTCAGCGACATTATCCCTTTTGGGGTCACTTTCAAGTATAGCACCAAATATTTTGTCTAACTCTTTACCATCAGCATTTTTTAAATCACAAATAAATTTATCATAGAGGTTGGACCACATCGAATCTTTAAGAAGAGAATGAAATCCATCCTCAGAAATAAACATGCCTATATCATGAAGACATATGCCAAGAACCAATGCATCGATACTTTTATCATCTAATATTTCTAATGTTTCTTTTGTAATTAAGTTAACCGCGTGTGATAGTACGCTTTCTACGTGAAACTTGCCGTGCAATGTATATTCGGGGAAATAATAAGGTTTCATTCCGACCGCATTAAAAATGCGCTCAATACGGCTTATAGCCGTTATTGTTTCATCGCTAAGTCTATTCTCAAATACCTTACCAATCCTCACGCTTATTACCTCTCTTATTGAGTGCAATTTCATTTTACTACATAATCAAATATAATTCAATTTGAACAAGCAATTCACTCTGGGCTTACTCTGCAACTAATTGTTAGCCACACTCATATTCTTGCCCATGTAGCCCATGTAAAAAGGCAACATTTCATGTACATTACCGCCATCAATTGAAATCAGAGATATAGATGCCCAAATATCATTTATGCACTTACCTTCGAAAATTTTTGCATAAATGAACTCATCAAATGACAAAAAATCATATGCCTCTGTTCCATCAGAAGTTAAGCCATACCAATACACTACTTTGCCTGTCTCTTCATCTAACATTTTTCCCAGAAAAGATTCTTGATATTGTGAATTATTGTCTACACAAAACTCAATTTCGATGCATGGGTCTACAGAGCGCGCTTTTTTGTCCATCAAATCATATTGCATAATATGAGAAAATTTTTGAAAACTTATTTTTTCCATAATATAAATACTCCTATAGCTTAGTGTCTTGGGATGTTATGCTCATGTGGAATTTCGGGATGTGTTCGCGGATTACCATGATTTGTAAAATCAACATCACGTATTTGTCAGCCATCCGGACCAAACCATCGCCCATATCGTATTTAAATAAATTACTGTGCTAATGATTATTATTTTCACACATAGTTATTGTTGGTTCAAATGTTGTTACAATGTCAACTAGCTCTGCAGATGTAACTATGCAATAGTGGGTTAATTCATTGGCTCTAATAAATGTGCCGCTTTCTTCCTCAATCCATTTCGATAGATTTGAGTTTTTAACTTCATAGAAGAAACAATCACGAAAAAAACTCGTGTCATTATATTTAAGTTGCACTTCTCCCCATGTTCGCATTCTTAATCCCTCATCAGAATCTCTAAGCAAGCGTGGAATTCCGTCAAAAAATATTTCTACAATATTTTTATTACCTTCTAATATTATCTTTAAACCACTAACATTTTGAATTAATTCTGTAACAACATACTCCCCTTTTGGCACATTCGTTGGGCTTAATTTAACCCACTCTTCATGCATATCAATTAGCCTATCCTCCATATCTTATTTTTATATATCTTCCATTTTGATTGATAACTTCCAGTGTTGGATGCATTCCGCTGCTTCCCGGTCTTACAGTTACAGTTCTGCCGTCTTGCAATGTTCCTACTCTTCCCGGACCCCAAGGTGTGTTTATATTTCTCACATTTGTCGGATTTAAGGAGTCAAAGTCTATGTTTGCTCGACTAAGTCCTCCTGGATTTTCAAATTGAGTAGTTCTACCCATAGTTGTTTCGCCTGGTCTTGACTCTCTTAATATATCGTCAACAGTTCTACCCTGATTCGCAATATTCCGCACATCATTATAGTTCACTTTCGGCTTAGCCGGTGGAGCATTTAGTGCAGCGTTCATACCTCTGCCCATATCGCCTAGTCCGGCAAGAGCAAATAGCAACGCTGTTGCTATAGGTGACCATTTTCTGCCTTGATCAAATAGATTCTGAGAATTCTCAGTTGGATACATATGCAGTGGCACCAAATGATCAGGGATGCCAAAAAATGTCAGTCCATCTAAGAAAGGAGATACTTGAACTAAGTACTGCTCCCAGATACCCCCATTAAGATTTACATTTTCAGGACGTTGAAAACGCAATATTACACCAAGATATAGTACTTCGTCTTCCGTAAATACTCTGCCTGCTCCAAAATCCAGCATAAACGCTTCAGCATTGACACGATTGCGAACATGTTCTATTAAGTGGACAATATAGTGAGTATTAATTGATGGATCACCCAATGAAAGCGTTAACATCATTGAGTGAAAAGGTTCTTTACCTCTTCAATTTGACAGCTAAATGCTGTTTCGTAAGAGTGACCTCTCTTATAGTTTCTATTTATCTTCTGATATTAGCAGCTTATATCTTTCTGAGAAATTATCAGCATTACTCTCATCATACAGAGCAATAGTTAATTCTTTTGAATAGTCATAATTATTCAAGTGATGGTGATCACCCTCGCCCTCTTCCGACAATAGTTCTTCTAAATATCCAAGAAGTTGTACTGCTTCTTCCTTTTTCAGTAACAACGTCAAGTCGTTTACACTGTTGTTTGTTTTCATATCTAACATTTTCATGTTCTATTTCCTCCAATTCAATTATGCGGCACATTGCTCGGGTATATTTGAGTAACCGCTGAGCTTGCTGGTTTCCATCTGCCGTTAACAAATATTTCTATATGTACATGTGGATTATTGTGCGGTAATGGGTTGTTAATATCAAATCTAATTTTACGCATACCATCTGCAGATATAAATATTTTATCTCCACTTGAGTTCGTAACGATCCTAGTGTTTGGGCCCAGCCAATCTGAGGCTTGTCTGCTTAAACCTTGAGCGTTATTGCCACCTTGAATATTAGCATTCCGCACATCATTATAATTCACTCTCGGCTTAGCCGGTGGAGCATTTAGTGCAACATTCATATTCTTGCCCATATCGCCTAGTCCGGCAAAAGCAAATAGCAACGCTGTTGCTACAGGTGACCATTTTCTGCCTTGATCAAATAGATTCTGAGAATTCTCAGTTGGATACATATGCAATGGCACCAAATGATCTTCGATACCAATGAACATCAAGCTATCTAAAAGACATTTCGTAATCAATATTGGTGGAATAAATTTGGATTAACTTTTCGTTTTTAATTAGTTTATCGAGATAAGCTTTGTAATCCCTGTAGTTGTGCAGAAGCTGTCACGTATAAGTTTGGAACTTCCACTCAAATTGTCGCATCTCACTTTGAATATTAACGATTTAACAACAAGTTTTATTGCGTCTCACGCATGGATATTGTTGGTTCAACCTCTACGTCGTTTATCCTCCGTTTGTTACCCATGTTGCCGACCCGGCGACCACGATTACCACAACCAAAGCACCTGTTGCGGCAAAAAAACTTTTATTCGTTAACTTACTCAGTTACATAATTCATTTTCACTTACAATTTTTTAAGCATATCCTCTTTTCAACATCTACAGCAACGGGCACCACTTTACTTTTTTGGCTGATATCCAAGTACCACTTTCTTCGCTAATGTTTTTTATGTTCAATCCTTCCCAGTCACTCCAATAAAACAGTTCATCATTAGCGACCAGGGATGCTCCATATATTACTGATTCAAAACCTTCACCTTTCGGTTGAAGGTTCAATTTCTCTATCAACTCAAAGCACAGCTCAATAGTTCTATGCTCTGATATTTGGCTTTGTAATATGATGCTTACTCGCCTTTCATCATTAATCGGTCTCATAGTCTTATCATTATTTACATAGCTTCCACTTGTATATGCTATTTCCTTGATACAGCTATCATGGAAATAGCAAAACTCTTTCATTAGTTTTTCCACATCTTTGTAATCGTTAATTTCTATATACTTCATATTATATCTCCTTAATCTCTTATTGGTGTGCCGTTTTCCCATCGCCAATTGTGTTGGTGAGGGAACATATGATTGGCATGTGCATCTCCATGTCTAAAATCAATGTCCATCTCTACTCTGCCATTTTTGTCAAAAAATCTTCTCTGTAATAAATCGCCATTGTTATTCCTTAAATCAATACTTGAGTTCGGTCTACCCCGAACTGGCAGTTCCCCAACCCTTCCAGTTTTTACTTGATGGATAGTTCTAGGTCCAGGAACAGGAGTACCATCTGGTAATCTTGGCACATTAGTTCCTCCCTGACCCGTAGGCTTAGCCGGTGGAGCATTTAGTGCAGCGTTCATACCTCTGCCCATATCGCCTAGTCCGGCAAAAGCAAATAGCAACGCTGTTGCTATAGGTGACCATTTCCTGCCTCGATCAAATAGATTCTGAGAATTTTCAGTTGGATACATATGCAATGGCACTAAATGATCAGGGATGCCAAAAAATGTCAGTCCATCTAAGAAAGGAGATACTTGAACTAAGTACTGCTCCCAGATACTCCCATTAAGATTTACATTTTCAGGACGTTGAAAACGCAATATTACACCAAGATATAGTACTTCGTCTTCCGTAAATACTCTGCCTGCTCCAAAATCCAGCATAAACGCTTCGGCATTGACACGATTGCGAACATGCTCTATCAAGTGTACAAGATATTGCCCCGCAATTGAGGGCGAGATATCCTGCGGAAGTGTCAACATCATTTCTTCGTATAACAACAAGTAGCTTATTGCACGCTCACGATTCATTTCATATAGCTGCTTAAATAATATTAAATCTGCTTCAGCCATGGAGCCTTCCAATCTCTCAACTAAGTCAGAAAAACGTCTCTCTTCGAGTTTTCGCTCAAACTCTGCAGTACTAATGACTATATCAGCACGCCATGTGCTGAGTAAAGGACACCCATAAGAATACGGTAATCCAATCGCTGCTTCTTCGATAAGCTTTATGCCGTTAATAGCCTCAGAACGAAGTTCAGGACCAGTTGTAAATAGATTCTTCGTTGAGTCCTCAATATGGTTGAAAAGTTCGATTCTGCCTCTCAGATACTCAATGGTATCATTGAGATTTCTTTCAATCCCTCGATATGTCCGCAAAGACGCACCTGCCTCCCAGTGCCTCACGTTCTTTGCATGACTGGCACGCCGTTCCCACCATGTTGTGCTATTTCTAACCCGCTCATAATGAGCGATTCTGTTACGAACTCGAACTCCTTCATTTATGTTAACGTTAATTTCACTATTTATTGTTGCAAGACATAAATTTTCATCTCCTATTACATTTATCAACTTGCCATGGTCGGATATATCTGCATTATTTGCATTCTCAAAAGCATTGGCTACTCTGAGGTAATCTTCCATATTTAATCTAACATTATCAAAGCTGTCTCCTATATTTGTATTATCTGCAACAAATGCATTCATCGCTTCTCTGGCTGTTTGGAGATCAGCATTATCTGCATGTAGTTCAGAAATTGCTGCATTAGACTGTTCTCTTAATGCTGACGCAACCAACCTAGAATGATTAGGTAACCACATCCGCTACACCTCCATGCAGTTTTATTTCATATTCCAAATCTTCTATATCAGATTTGCACCTGGAGTTCATATCATTTCGATCCTCTGTTAACATCTCTATGCCTTCATTACATTCCCTTTCTGCACTTAGTAGTAAAGCATACCTTTCTTCTACAAGAGCTGTCCACCGTTGATCTCCATGGCTGGCATCAAACGAACTGCCCAGTGCTCTAAGGCTATCTCGGATTTCTTCATACACTTCTTCTTCATGACATCGAAGTTTTATCAAAAACTCGTCTGTTTCTTCTTGATCTTCTTTGATCTTTCGAATTTCTGTTTTTAGCTCTTCAACTCTTTCTGTACTTAACATTTTTATACTCGTCTCCTCTTCATCTTGATTGGTGCGTCGAAGGTCCTCCGCCACCGCCAAAGCTCTGAGAATCTATGTTTCTGAAGGTGCTTGCTATTGTATTTATCTGACTTGATGACCTCGATATTGCATCACCAAAACTAACGCGTCCATCTTGTACTTGGTTAAATGCATTTCGTGCATTACTATTCGCTGAAATTGTTGATAGAGTATCAGTCGGACTTAATGTCCGTTGTTGAAAATTAGCACCAGTTGCGTCTAAAGCATTTGTTATTTGTTCAATACTTTCACATTCGGTTGCAATTATTCTATTTCCACCCGGACCTCCACTCATTTTGTTCCCTCCAAATCAAAATTGTTTTAGTTGATTGCAAAAGTTAAAAAAGCTCGTGATCATACGATTTTCACGCAAATTTATTTAATACACTTTTTTCAACTCGCGAATATACTCAGGTGTTGTGCCGCAGCAGCCGCCTACTATTTTTACGCCAAGCTTCTTAAACTCAGCCATTTGTGCAGAAAACTCTTCCGCTCCAGTGTTATAATCACCGCTCTTTGAATCAGGCAATCCGGCATTTGGCTTTATTATAAGTGGAAGCTTCGTTGCCTTAGCAAGTCTGCTCGCTGTCTCCAGCATCTCCATTGGCTCAAGGGAACAGTTCAACCCGATAGCTGACGCACCTAGCTCCTCTGCAGTCTCTGCAAACTTCTCCGGTGTGCAACCCATAAATGTGTAGCCTGATTTTTCAAAAGTCATTGTTACCAACATTGGAAGTTTCGTATTTTCACTCACAGCTGTCATCGCCGCTCTAACTTCCTCCGGATCGCTCATGGTTTCAATTGTAACAAAGTCTGCACCTGCTTGCTCTCCGGCAATAGCCATTTCTTTGAAAAGGTCATATGCTTTTTCTGGCTCTAAATCTCCATAAGGCTCAAGCACATGTCCGGTCGATCCTATATCAAGCGAAACTTTTGCATTACTTCCCTCACATGCTCGTTTTGCAATGGTAACAGCAGCAGCAATGATTTCTGTGGGCGTGTGCCCAGTGTCGGCTAAATTGAGTGCATTTGAACCAAATGTGTTTGTGCAAATAATGTCACTTCCAGCTTCGACATACATCCTATGAACACTTTCAACTGCATCTGGATTGGTCAAGTTCATTAAATCCGGTTTTTCACCTGATTTTAGCCCATATTTATATAGCATTGTGCCCATTGCACCGTCATAGAATATATACTCTCCAAAGGAATCGAATAACATTGAAAAATCCTCCATGATATGTTAAAGTGGATTGCGCGCAACAATAACATTATTAACGTTATCAACAATGCTATAGATAATAATTTAAATACCACTAATTATATTAACACATGGAGATACATCATGGAAGAACTTTCAAAAAATTTCATTCATACTTTTATTGAAGAGGATATTGCACCCGGCGGACAATTCGAAGGCATGCGTGTTCATACCAGACTGCCTCCCGAGCCAAATGGCTATCCGCATATCGGACATTGCTTTGCTTTTTCCATAAGTATTAATGCCGCCGAAAAATACGGTGGACTTTGCAACTTACGATTTGATGACACTAATCCTGAAAAAGAAGAGGATGAATTTGTCGATGCAATTTGTGAAGATATCCGCTGGTTTGGATTTGATTGGGAAGATAGACTCTATTTTGGAAGTGACTATTTTGAAAAAACATATGAGTTAGCTGTTGGCTTGATAGAAAAAGGACTTGCATATGTTTGCGAACTTTCACCTGATGAAGTTAAAGAAAGACGCGGTGATGTTAGCACTCCTGCCACCTCACCATACAGAGATAGACCTATTGAAGAAAGTCTCGATCTTTTCACACGTATGAGAAACCGTGAATTCCCCGAAGGAACTATGACTTTAAGAGCAAAAATCGACCTTGAAAGCGGTAATTTTAACATGCGTGATCCTGTCATTTATAGAATCAAGTACGCTCATCATCATCGTCAAGGTAATCAGTGGTGCATTTACCCGATGTATGACTTTGCACATCCCATCCAAGACGCTCTTGAGCATATCACACACTCACTATGCTCATTAGAATATGAAGACCATCGCCCTCTATATGATTGGGTTATTAAAAACACAGATGTGCCTAGCAAACCAAGGCAAATTGAGTTTGGTCGCCGTAGTATCAACTATTCAGTAATGTCGAAGCGTAAACTCCGCAAGCTGGTTGAGGAAAACTATGTGTCCGGTTGGGATGACCCTCGCTTCCCAACACTTCGCGGACTTCGCCGTCGTGGCTATACCCCAAGTTCTATTCGTGATTTTTGTGAGCGAATAGGTGTCGGTAAAACTTCAAACTCCATTGAATACGCATTACTTGAACATTGCTTACGAGAAGAGTTAAATTTATCCGCACAACGCGCAATGGTTGTCATGCGTCCAATTAAGCTTATCATCACAAACTATCCCGAAGGTCAATCAGAAACCCTCGAAATCGAAAACAATCCAAACGATGAAAGCGCAGGCAGCCGTGAGGTTACATTCTCTCGCGAAGTTTGGGTGGAACATGACGATTTCATGATTGAACCTCCAAAAAAATACAATCGTCTGTTTGTCGGCAATGAGGTTCGTTTAAAAGGTGCTTATATCGTCAAATGTACAGGTTATGAACTCCACGAAAACGGTGAAATTGCGTTCGTAACAGCCGAATACGACCCTGATACTCGTGGTGGTACTACTCCTGATGGTCGCAAAGTTCGTGGTACAATACATTGGGTTGACTCTCAAACTGCAGTCGATACAGAAGTACGAGTCTATGACAATTTATTCACAGACCCGAGCCCCGATGTTGCAGGCAAAGATTTTACAGAATGTCTCAATCCTGATTCTCTTGAAATTCTATCCAATTGCAAAGCGGAAAAAATGCTTGAAAATGCAGTAGCACCACAATCGTTCCAGTTCTTAAGATTGGGTTATTTTACTGTTGACAACAAAGATTCAAATCCCGGAGAACTTGTTTTTAACCGCTCCGTTGCTTTAAAAGATGGATTCAAACCACAAAAATGATTGTGTAAGTAATTGCAAAAGTCAGCAATACTCTTTGTAGGGGCGATCGTCCAATGCAAGCAACTTAAGGAATCTTGCCTTATCAAATCACCCGCCGTCTGCGGACGGCACCCTCTTTTCTAAAGAGGGCAAGGGTTGGATGTATCGTTCCCTGCCTTCTTTAGAAAAGAAGGTGGCCCCGCGGGTCGGATGATTTGAGCCTTTATGCTACGGATAACCTTAAGTTGCTTGCATTGGACGGTCGCCCCTACATAAGTAGAGAAGCTTAAATAAATATAATAATTTTTGAATTTTGCATGCGATACGATTTTACGAAAGGAGTTGAGGCCTCATGATGAATATCTCACTATTTGATTATAGTAGTGGCGGTGGCTGAGGAACCAAGATAGCTCCGGGTGAGCTGAGAACACTACTAAGTGGTATTCCTAATGTAGCTGATGAAAATCTGCTCGTTGGATTTAATTCTTCTGACGATGCTGCCGTCTATCAACTAGACGACAAGCGCTGCTTGCTTTCAACTACTGATTTCTTCCCACCAATGGTGGCAAATCCGAGATCCTTTGGCAGAATTGCTGCCACTAATGCACTCAGTGACATATATGCAATGGGCGGCAAACCCCTCTATGCACTAAATATAGTGTGTTTCCCACTGGATTTGAACAAGCAGATTTTACAGGAAATTCTAGCTGGTGGTGCTGAGAAATGTGTCGAGGCAGGGGCAACTCTTGCCGGTGGTCATTCTATTTATGATGATGGAATCAAATACGGACTTGCTGTCACTGGGATAGCCGATACTAACAGATTTCTTCGTAACAATACACCACGAATAGGCGATAAGCTGATACTTACAAAGCCACTGGGCGTTGGTGTTGTCACATCTGCATATCGTGACGGCGAAGCCAATTATGCCGATATAACCGAGGTCATTGCGTCAATGGAACGATTGAATAAGTATGCTGCTGAAAAAATTGAACCTTATGACATTAGTGCATGCACCGATATTACCGGTTTTGGGTTCATTGGTCATATTCTCGAAATGACATCAGGTGACGTTTCAGCTGAAATATATTGCGACAATCTTCCCCACCTTAACCGTGTTAAATATTTTATCGAAGATGAATATATTACCGGCGGTGGAAAACGTAACCGCGCATTTGTTGGTGATCGTGTTGATACAAGTGGACTTCCCATGTGGATTTCCGAATTAATGTATGATCCACAAACATCAGGCGGCTTGCTTCTCGCTGTAAAACAGGAACAAGCAGATGAGCTTCTTGGTAAAATTAAAATAGATGATCCCCAGGCGACAATGGTCGGCGAAATAAAAATACGCACAAATTATGAAATGACATTTGTGTAAAACAATAATAACGCTTTTGGTATGGGCGAACTGCGTTCGCCCGCAGCGTAAACAAACGGGCGAACGCAGTTCGCCCATACAGGGGGAGACAATACATGAATCAACAAACTATGAAAGCGATTGTGAAAACCGAACCAAAGCCGGGATTGACCCTTATGGACGTTCCTGTGCCAAAAACAGAGCCCGGTCAAGTCAAAATTCGTATTTTGAAATCTGCAATATGCGGTACAGATTTGCATATATACAACTGGGATGAATGGAGTCAGCGTACGATTAAAACTCCACAAATAATCGGACATGAGTTTGTGGGGGAAATCGTTGAACTAGGTGGTGGTGTCACACAATATAATGTTGGTGATTTGGTTTCCGGAGAAGGGCATATCGTCTGTGGAACTTGCCGAAACTGTATGGCAGGACGGTTGCATTTGTGTAAATATACCATAGGAGTCGGCGTTAATAGAGATGGCTGTTTCGCCGAATATATTGTAATTCCGGCAAGGAATGTCGTACGTGTTGCGGAAGGAATTTCACTTGATATAGCAGCCTGCTTTGATGCATTGGGCAATGCTGTACATACTGCGCTGAAATTTGACCTAACCGGCGAAGATGTACTTATTACAGGAGCCGGACCTATTGGCATCATGTCAGCTATTATCTGTCGACATTGTGGGGCGAAGAAAATCGCCATTACCGATATAAACCCATATCGCCTAAAGCTTGCAAAAGAAGTGCTTCCGGATATTTGGGCAGTTAACCCGAATGAAATTTCCACGTCAAAACTCATGCACGACATGGATATAAAAGAAGGATTCGATATCGGTCTTGAGATGTCCGGTAGTGGTGCTGCTTTTACTGACATGGTAGAGCATATGGAAAACGGTGGTAAAATCTCATTACTCGGAATACATAGTGGCAGTACTTTGATAAACTGGGACAAAGTTGTCTTTGGTGGTCTAACTATTCAAGGCATATATGGACGCGAAATGTTTGACACATGGTATAAAATGATGTCAATGCTGCAAACAGGACTTAATGTTGAAAAAGTCATCACTCATAGGTTTGACTATACAGACTTTGAAAAAGGCTTTGCCGCCATGAAGAGCGGCGAATCCGGCAAAGTCGTTTTAAACTGGACTTAATTAATTAGAGGTATATAAATTATGGACAAGAATGCACTTCAAATTTTCTCTGACATTGTTGACGAAATTAAAGAACAGGGTACATATAAAGCCGAGCGAGTATTAGTAACCCCACAATCGGGTATAATCGATACAACAATGGTTGATGATACCATTAATATGTGTGCCAATAACTATCTAGGTTTATGTAATGACCCCGGTGTTATAGCTGCTGCTGAAGCAAGTTATAAAGACTGGGGTTATGGACTTTCTTCCGTCCGTTTCATATGTGGCACACAGATCGTCCACAAAGAGTTGGAGGCAACAATTTCTCGATTTCTTGGCATGGACAGCACCATCCTCTATTCGTCATGCTTTGACGCAAATACAGGTCTTTTTGAAACCTTGCTTGGACCGCAAGACGCTATCATTTCAGATGAACTGAACCATGCAAGCATAATTGACGGAGTGCGTCTCTGTAAAGCGATGCGTTTTCGATATAAGAACAACAATATGGAAGACCTTGAGCGTTGTTTAAAGGAAGCTGCTGAAGCAAATGCTCGCATAAAGATGATTGTAACAGACGGCGTGTTCTCTATGGATGGCACATATGCTGATTTACAATCAATCTGTGATTTAGCAGATAAGTATACTGCACTCGTTATGGTTGATGATAGTCATGCCGTTGGTTTTGTCGGGCAGACAGGGCGCGGAACACCTGAGCATTGCGGTGTTCAAGGTCGTGTCGATATCATCACAGGAACACTCGGTAAAGCGCTCGGTGGTGCATCAGGTGGCTACACTTCCGCACGCCAAGAAATTGTAGATTTGTTGAGACAAAGAAGCAGACCTTATCTATTTTCAAACACTCTCGCTCCGGCTATCGCCGCAACATCATTGCATGTTTTGAACACACTTGAAAATGACACATCAAGACGCGATACACTAGAAAGTAACACCATATTTTTCAGAGAAAAGCTCGCAGCACTGGGACTCAATGTTATACCAAGCACACATCCAATTGTCGCTATCATGTTTGGAGATGCAAAATTGACAGGAAAAATCGCCGCTAAACTACTTGAACGCAAAGTTTATGTTGTAGGATTTAGCTATCCTGTCGTGCCAAAAGATATGGCAAGAATAAGATGCCAAGTCTCAGCTGCACACACAAAGGATAATTTAGAATATGTGGTAAATCAATTTGCGGCAGTAACGAAAAAGATTGACGCTCATGGTTGATGTTTTACATCACTAGTGTTCTGTAAAGCCTAAATTTTGCATATATCGCTGGTATATTTTTCACTCTGCTTCGTTAATCGTCGGTTAAATACCAATGGGTATTCGCCCTCCTCTCGCCTCGCCGAGCAAAATATATACTCAGCACTATACGCAAGTTTAGACTTTACAGAACACTAGCAATTTGTACAAAGTGATGTAAAACTTATCCATCTACCTTGACTTATCTCTCCATATTTGATAAATTCATTGTGTCAAATGCATAAAATATAGATAACGAGGTACATAGGTGACCAACACTCGTTTTATCGATAAGCTTAAAAGGAAAATCATTGTAGTCGGGCATTATGGAAGCGGGAAAACCGAATTTTCCGTTTCTCTTGCCATGCTTTTTGCGTCTGCAAAAGTGCAAAAACATAGTAATTTTAACGAGTGTGCAATTGTCGATCTCGACATTATCAATCCGTATTTTCGTTCGCGTGAAATGAAAGAAATACTTGAGCAGCACGGAGTTCATGTTTTTGGTTCTGCATTTAACGCGGAAGTCACGGCGGAGCTGCCAGCACTCAGTGCAAATGTTCGTGCACCACTTGAAAACGAATCGTGCCGTGTCATTATTGATACCGGTGGTAATGATTCCGGCGCACTACCTTTGAATCAGTTTTCAAAATATTTTGCAGATGATACAACTGTGCTCGCTGTGCTCAATGCTAATCGTCCCGGCACCAGCAATATTGAAGGCGCAATCGAACACATCAAGGCTATAGAGCAAATTACAAATCTTCAGATAGCTGGCATCGTAAACAACACACATATGATGCAACATACAACAGCTGCTGATATTATCAGCGGTAATGCATTTTGCGAAAAAATTTGTAAGTTAACAAAAAAGAAGCTCTATTTTAATTGCTACCCCAAAACGCTTATTAATCCGAGTGAAATAACAATGCTTTCCGGTAATCTTATTCCCCTCGGATTATGTTTTCATAATAAACACAAAAAATAAAATTTAGGAGACGAGTAAATGGCAAAATTTGAAGTCCGTGTCGACGGCAAATTCTGTAAAGGTTGTGACATGTGTCGCGTGTACTGCCCCAAAGACATTATCGTTCTTAGCAAGCATATCAACGAAAAAGGTTTCACTTGTGCAGAAATCACCGACCAAGAGAAATGCATTGGATGTAAGGCATGTGCGCTGATTTGCCCGGACGGCGCAATATCAATCTATAAGGAGGATGCGGCCGAATGAATAAAAAGGTATTAATGAAGGGCAATGAAGCTTTTTCTGAAGCTGCAATTCGTGGCGGTTGCAGGTATTATTTTGGATACCCCATAACACCACAAAACGAAATCCCCGAATATATGTCCCATCAACTCCCAAAGGTTGGCGGTCACTTTATTCAAGCAGAAAGCGAACTTGCAGCTGTGTATATGGCCTATGGTGCAGGTGCAGCCGGAGGCAGAGTGTTTATAACTTCATCCTCTCCGGGAATTGCATTGATGCAGGAAGGTTTTAGCTTTTTATGCTCTGCAGAAGTTCCAACCGTATGCCTGACTGTATCACGCTGCGGACCCGGGATTGGTGGAATACAGCCGGGTCAAGCTGACTATCTTCAAGCTACTCGTGGTGGCGGAAATGGAGACTACAAGATTCCTGTTTTCGCACCGGAAAACTTACAAGAGGGTGTTGACCTTGTTTACGAAGCCATGGAACTTTCCGACGAACTACGAAATCCAATTTTTATATTTGCTGATGGCTTGCTAGGGCAAATGATGGAACCTGTACTATTGCCCGAGTCACGAGAAGTTATCTGCCCAAGCAATATTAGAACACAAAAACCTTGGGCACTTACAGGTTATGGCGCTGACGATTCACAACGCAACCGTGTCCTCTCATTACGCATGTATCCGGAAGAATTGGAACAGCATGTCGAAAAACTTTTCAAAAAGTACGATAAAGCAGAAAAAGAACTCGTTCGTTACGAAGCGATTGGTGTTGAGGACGCAGATGTCGTCATCGCCGCATTTGGCTCTGTTGCTCGTATTGCAAAGGAAGCCATCGAAATATTAGCAGCACAAAATATCAAGGCTGGTCTTATTCGTCCGATATCTCTGTGGCCATATCCATACGAAGCATTTGATATGATTACAGATAAGACAAAAGTCGTAATTTCTGCCGAAATGTCCATGGGACAGATGATGCAGGACGTAAAGCTTGGAGTAAGAGACCGCTTCCCTGTCAGGCTCATTAACCGCACAGGCGGCATGATCCCGACTTCAATCGAAATAGCAGAAAGAACTAAGAAAATTTTAGAAGAAACGGGAGGACAATAAAATGAAACAACCCGTATTTGAATTAACAAAAGGAATGCTTCCTGTAGAAACAATATATTGCCCCGGATGTACCCACGGCATTTCTCACAGACTTATAATGGAAGTTCTCGATGAGATGGGGTTGCTTGGCTCAACAATTGGTTGTGGATCAATCGGTTGTAGTGTTCTTGCCCATAGGCAGATGAACATTGACATGCTTGAAAGTCCACATGGTAGAGCACCTGCAGTTGCTTCCGGGATAAAGCGCGTACATCCTGACAAATTGGTCTTCACATACCAAGGTGACGGTGACCTTGCATCAATTGGTATAGCCGAAATTATTCATGCAGCCGCCCGCGGTGAAAAAATCACAGCGTTCTTCGTAAACAACGCTATCTACGGAATGACCGGCGGTCAAATGGCTCCAACTACTCTTATTGGTCAAAAAGCTACAACATGTGTGACTGGTCGTACAGTAGAGCAAGCCGGTGCGCCAATGCGTATTAGTGAGCTTCTCTCGTCTCTTGACGGTGCTGTCTATATTGAGCGTGTTGCACTCAACTCCCCTGCTAATGTTAACAAGGCAAAAAAAGCTGTAAGACGTGCATTTGAAGTACAAGAACAAGGTCTTGGTTTTTCAATGGTTGAATTTATATCAACATGCCCAACTCACTGGGGTGTCTCTCCGGTACAAGCATTGGATCATCTTAAGGAAAAAATGCTCCCATATTATCCACTTGGTGTATATAAATCACCGGAAGGAGGAGAACAATAATGGCTATAAATAAAATGTTCTTCGCCGGTTCTGGCGGCCAAGGTATATTGATGATGGGACAAATTGCTTGCTCTGCTGCACTGATTGAAAATAAAGAATCAACCTTTTTCCCGTCATATGGTCCTGAGATGCGTGGAGGTACAGCAAATTGTACTGTAATAATCTCTGATAAGACTATAAGCAGTCCTGTTATTTTCGAGTCTGACTGTGTTGTCGCAATGACTGCGCCTTCTATGGTAAAATTTGAACCTACATTGAAGCCTGGTGGTATTTTGTTTCTCAATACATCATTGATTCATCAAGCACCTAAACGTAGTGATATAACGATTTATGAGGTCCCGGCAAGTGAAATTGCCAATGAGATGGGTAACTCGAGAATCGCAAATGTTATCATGCTCGGTGCTTTTGCTCGAAATACTGACATTGTTACCCCTGAGAGTGTTGAAAAAGTTATTCATGATGCTTTTATTGCAAAAGGTGAAAAGATTGTAGATCTCAACCTAAAGGCATTAAATTACTGGAAGGGATGATTATTAATATGAAATATAATTTTACCGTTCAAAAAACTACGACTCCAAAAGTTAAGCCTGACCCTAATACTTTGAAGTTTGGCAGAGCGTTTTCTGATCATATGTTTATAATGGATTTTGATAGAGATAGAGGTTGGTATGATGGGCGTATTGTTCCTTATGGTCCTATTTCCCTCGATCCTGCTGCTGCTGTCTTCCATTATGGCCAGGAGATGTTTGAAGGTATGAAGGCATATCGTACGCCTGATGGTCGCGTTCAACTTTTCCGTCCTTATATGAATGCTGAACGTACTCGTAAAACTAACGAGCGTATGTGCATGCCGGATATGGATCCCGAATTGTTTGTCAGCGCTGTAAAAGCAATTGTTGATGTTGAGCGTGATTGGATTCCTGAAAAGGAAGGTACAAGTTTGTATCTTCGTCCGTTTATCATTGCTAGTGAAGCTTTTTTGGGTGTTCAGGCGTCAAATCAATATATGTTTATGATTATTTGCTCCCCTGTTGGTCCATACTTTGATATCCCGGGCGGTGGCATCGCTCCAACAAAAATTTATGTTGAAGAGGAGCTTATTCGTGCTGCTCGTGGCGGTGTTGGTTTTGCCAAGGTTGGTGGTAACTATGGTGGAGCACTTAAGGCTCAGGAGCACGCTGCTGCCCATGGTTGTTCCCAAGTTCTTTGGCTTGATGCAAATGAGCATAGCTTCGTTGAGGAAATCGGTGCAGCAAATGCATTTTTTATGATTGGTGATGAGGTCATAACTGCGCCGCTCCAAGGTACAATTCTTCCCGGTGTTACAAGGGCTTCTGTAATCGAGCTTCTTAAAAAGTGGGGCATAAAAATTTCTGAACGTCCGCTCCGTATCAGTGAAGTTGTCAAAGCTTCCGAAGATGGAACACTAAAAGAAATATTTGCTTCCGGTACTGCTGCCGTCATTACTCCTGTTGGCGAGTTGAAGTTTAGAAACAACGCTCTTACAGTCGGTGATGGTGGCGTAGGACCAACTGCACAGAAACTATACGATGCTCTCTACGGTATGCAAACCGGCACAAGAGAAGATGACATGGGCTGGACAGTAGAAGTATAGGTTTTATTACTATCATAAATAAAAAAGGAAGCCATGTCGTCATGTGGCTTCCTTTTCATATATTACGAGTCTGTCACTATGTCTGTCACTCTTAATTCGAATGGTTTCAGCTCTGCTTCATATATTTTTCCATCATATGCTACTTTAGTCGATCTATTTTGACTACTGTTATTAATCAATGCAATTTTGTTGACATGTGGATACACAGCACACTCTACATATATATCATTGGATATCCCTTCTGGAGTCATATTACCTTCTGTCATTTGTAAAATTATGTTCTGCAAAAATCGTTGCGTGTATATACCATGTTCAAAGTCGGCACAATAGATTCCTCTTCCCTTACCAAATGAATATTCGGTAATAGCAGGCTCACCATTTGCTGTGGCAAGCACTCTAGCTTTTCCATCAGTTAACATCACACCACTTCTGCCAAGTACTTCCATTCCGTCCGGTATAAGTCCGGGAAGTTCCTCAACATCAAATACCCATCTACCATGACAAGTATAATCACCAATATCAATATCTACACCAAGTACATGTGACATACGAAGAAAGCTATGTCCGCTTTGTAGAGCAGATGGTTCGCCAACACCTACGAATACTCCACCATCATTCACCCATTTTGTGAGATTATCAATCATTTCTACATCAGCCCAATATTCACCGCCACTCCATGCATCTCCTGCATTACCAGCATTAATAATAACATCAATACTATTCGGCACACCTGATTTTATATCATCAAACGATAAGAACTCAACATCAAATGGCAAACCGGAAAGACTCTCAAGAACGTGAATCAGAATATTTTTATCAGTTTCATGAAAATGTCCCGAAAGCGTCCATGTTCTAAGCTTGCCCCATGCATGCAATATAGCAACTTTTGCTCTTTGAGAATGCGGCACTCCACCATCATGAAATTGCAGTACTTGACGAAATTCATCAAGTATGTTGTCCATTGCCTTAAGAAAATCCGGATACTTAATTGCTAAACTCAAATAACCGCCTAAACCACAACGCTCAATCCTCTCACGTAGTAATGCACGTCTTACATTAATCCAATATTTAAGCGCATCATCTCCAGGTCGCCCTCCTTCTGAGAATGTCGGAGCACCACCAAGTCCTACCGGAAATAGGTATGGGTGAAATCGTATTTCATGTGTGTCAACAGGCACTCCTGCACAAAGACGTGCTTCAAATCCGGAAAAAACGCATTTGACCAGTCCATCAAACCCAAATTCTGAAAAATGTCCACTATATGGTTCAAGACCAACCCAATTGTCATCATAAAAAACATATGCAAGCTTTCCGGCAGCATGTACTATATCAACAAGCTCTCTCCCTGCCTGTCGCACAAATTTGCCAATAAACTCCATCCAGTCACTTTTTCTTTTATTAGGCACACGATGCGTCGCATAATATCTGCCGCCTCGCACAAAGTCTTCAGCACATAATGCATATCCATATTCATTCACAAAGTCATCCAACGCCTCTGTACAAACAGTAAAATTATAACTCGCCCAATCTGTGAACACATTTCGCCTACGATCATTTGAGCCCCACATCCATGTGAAGTTATAGAATAATGATGTAAAGCGAACAACATCTGTGTCCGGATTTTCTTCACACCAATGAACTAACCACTTCTTGAGATAATCGAGAGCTTCAGGTCTATATGGATTTAATTGCATCAGATGCTCTTTATCTCCCCAATCGTTTGTAACATGGTTGTACATGGATATCTCTTCCCATATACGCCATGCTAAAAAGCTGACAGTATACTGTTGCATCGGTGTTGTTTCAATTGTGACCACTCCAGTTTCAGCAGAGTATGTCCACATATCTCGTGGCAATTCTTGTTCTGTAGTTCTATTATATACCTGCCAATATCTCATTCCATCCGAAGTATCGTTCACTTCAAATTGCTCATCAAAAAAGTCATTCATTAAGTCCACGTTCAACGATTTTTCTATTGCAACCATCGGCGTTGTGCACAGAAATGTTTGTTGACGTGTAAGCTTATTTTCTCTTATCCATTCATTATGCTCACGCACTGGGCAGATCGTTGAGTATATTTTGTGTCCCGAATTCAATATTTCCGAAGATAGTTTTGTACCATCGCTATCGCGTATAACATCAGCACCCCAACGCTTTGCCATCTCAAGCGTAAGATTCTCATATCCAGACTCCCCCGGCAATGTAAAATTCCCTCTGTTCATTAGTGTACCTCCTGTTTCATTAACGCATTCTTGTAGGTGCGACCGCCTCGGTCGCCCGTTTGCTTGCATTTTGTTTGCTTTGCGGGCGATCGAGACGATCGCCCAATGCGAGCAACTTAAGGTTATCCGTAGCATAAAGGCTCAAATCATCCGGTCCGCGGGACCACCTTCTTTTCTAAAGAAGGCAAGGAACGATACATCCAACCCTTGCCCTCTTTAGAAAAGAGGGTGCCGTCCGCAGACGGCGGGTGATTTGATAAGGCAAGATTCCTTAAGTTGCTTGCATTGGACGATCGCC
>WQWL01000007.1 GCA_009785345.1 Oscillospiraceae bacterium | reverse complement strand
TGCCTTTCATTAATTCTTTGGCACAAAACGACCGTGAAAAGGGATGGTCATTTCGTGCATCAATTGCGATTCCATAGATCGCAATTGGCACATTCTCTCGTTAGTTTGAAGTCTTTCAAACTAGTAGTCCTCCTGAATAATGTGTTCGTCTATACCTATTAGCCCCTACAAGACTACTAATCTTCAATATAATGTGAGCCGACGCTTTCGGGGCGGAGAATTGCTGCTTGAACGATAGCTTTTGCTACTGTTGCAATATTTAGTGCTTCGAGGTACTCATTAGAATCATCATAACATGTTTCAAGTTCTGATAAAATAACCTCTATCCGCTCAAGTGCAAACTTAAGACCATCTGTATTTCGGATAACATAACAGTACTCACTCATAAGCTCTTGGATGGCTCTACGTAGTTTGCGATAATCCAATGTTGAATGTGGACGAGAGGGGAGGTCATTAATGAGTGATGTATCCGAACTTACGTTACTGTCACTTGCTTTGTCTATTTCTCCTGCTTCATGTCTATGATTAATATATTGAGCGGTGCGACGACCGAATACCAGGCATTCAAGCATGGAGTTTGAAGCAAGTCTGTTAGCACCATGAACACCTGTATTGGCAGCTTCGCCACAAGCATATAGTCCTGGGATATTAGTACAGCCGTTGACGTCGGTTTCAATGCCACCCATCAAGTAGTGCTGTGTCGGACTAACCGGGATTTTGTCATATGCAATATTTATTCCATGGTTTAAACATTCATTATAAATTGTAGGGAAGCGTGTTTTTAAGAAATCTTCAGATTTTGATGTGATGTCAATATATGCGTGCTTTTCACCACTTCGCTTGAGTTCTCTGATAATTCCTCGTGCAACGATGTCACGAGGAGCAAGTTCGGCAAGCTCATGCTCATTGAGCATAAAGCGTTCGCCGTCGGTATTAGTTAAAAGACCACCTTCACCACGCACGGCTTCAGATATGAGAAACTCATTGCCGGAGCTATTCTCGTCCCAAAGACCTGTCGGGTGAAACTGTATAAATTCGAGATCTGTCACCTTTGCTCCGGCACGAATGGCAGTAGCAATGCCATCGGCAGTAGCGACGAGGGGATTTGTGCTTGAAAGATAAATCTGCCCTATGCCACCTGTTGCAATTATCACGCTCATTGTTCGGATGAGGTGAAATTCGCTATCGTTCTGACGAACAACAACTGAATTGACTCCACTTTCATCAACAAGAACATCAAACAAGCAGGAATGACCGCTAAAGGTTATATTATTCCGTTCAGCTACAATTTGCGAAAGGGATCTGATGGTTTCGCGACCGGTAGCATCGCCTCCGGCATGTACAACGCGACGTTTGTTATGTCCACCCTCACGCGTAAAGTAAAATTCTCCATCTTCATTCAAATCAAATGGAACATTGAGTTCAACAAGTTTTTCGATGTCATAAGGACCTTCGTTAACCAAAACTGCTACAGCTTCCAGGTTACATTCTCCGGCTCCTGCAACAACAGTGTCCTCTAAATGCAGCAGGGGAGTGTCATCAGCATTTATTGCAGCTGCGATTCCGCCTTGTGCAAGCCATGAACTGGAACAATCCATATTTTCCTTTGCTAAAATTATACAGCTAAGATTTTCATCAACATTAAGTGCTGCATAAAGTCCTGCTAGACCTGCGCCAATAATGACAACATCATAATCATAAGTTTTTGCGATTTTTGTATCGTGACTAATTGCGTAATTCAAATATATAAGCTCCTTTGAATGTTATTGTAAAAATAATATCCCTATAACAGCGCTTGCTGCTAAGTATATAACGGGATGAGCTTTGACTTTGTTGGTAACAAAAAATAGGGCAGCGGCTAATATTAATGCTCTAAAGTCAACAGCCAGAAAATGCTCGCCGGTCATGTTTCGTAATTCAGTCCCAAATATGACGAGGAAGAATACAGCAAGTCCGGCTGCGGCAATAAGACCGAGTGATGCAGAGCGTAGACCATACAGAGCAGATTCGACATGTTTACTGTTGCGAAACTGAACCATGAACCTTGCAACTATCAATGAAATAATTATTGAAGGTAAGATTAGCCCAAATGTAGCAATTAAGCCACCGGGTATCCCGGCGACTGTATAGCCGGCATATGTAGAAATATTGATTCCGACCGGTCCCGGAGTGGCCTCGGATATGGCAACCATATCCATTAATTCCGTTGTAGTGAACCAACCGGTTCTTTCGCCCATATTTTGCAAAAATTGTATCGTAGCAAGTCCACCACCAAAAATTAATGCACCGGTTATGAAAAATTCATAGAATAATTGTAGATATATCATTCCGGACCTCCCTCTTCCGGTGCTTTGCACTTCCGAAGTGAGGAAATTATCATACCACAAATGCCTGCAGTAATTATGAGAATCGGAATAGGCAGGAATGCGAATACGGCCAGTACAAATACAATCATACATATTAATGCAGAGGTCCAATCCACAATAGAATGCTTTCTCAACTTTAATACTGCATTAATGATAAGAACACTTACGCATACACGCAACCCGGCGAATGCCCTTTGAACAATCGGATAGTCGGCGAGATTTGTAATCAGCATTGCAACAATTAAAACAATAGTGACAGATGGAAGAATTACACCGAGTGCAGCAACAATACCGCCCCAAAAGCCTTTTGTTTTATATCCAACAAAAATAGCAGTATTTGCAGCAATTATACCGGGCAGACATTGGCCAATTGAAAAAAGGTCAACCATTTCCTTCTCGGTGAGCCATTTGTTTTTTTCGACAAGCTCACGTTGAAACATTGGAAGCATGGCAATACCGCCGCCGAATGTAAATAGTCCAATATATGCAAATGATAAAAACAATTTAAGATACATTTGTCACTCTCTGCTTTACTTTACTCATTCGTTTTTCTCGCATTCACAGTGGGCAATTTCCATCAATTGAAAACTGCCCACTGTGAGCTAATGCACAATTCCACTAGATTATATCAAATTGGTATTGCATAGACAAGAGGTAAAGTGTGAGGAAGTTCTTCAAAAACCCTAGTTTCCGTACACACCACAATCAGACGTTTTATTTAAAAAACCTTGACAACTGCAAGTGTTTTCGCTCATAATGATTGTTTGCGTAACTTTCAACTAAAAATTCACATAATGAGGTACATATGATTACACCACGTTTGGAGACAGAAAGGCTGATTTTGCGTCCGTTGAAAATAAGCGACGCTCAAACAGTTTATGATAATTGGACAACAGACCCGGAAGTTTCAAGATATATGCGCTGGAGCACACATAGTTCGATTGAGGAAACAAAGACATGGCTGACGACTGCGGAATCATCACTAAACAGTGAAGAAGCGTACGATTGGGGCTTTGAATTTAAAGAAACGGGAGAACTTATTGGTTCCTGTGGTATGTACGTTCGCAATGATGATAATATTTTCGAAATTGGCTATTGCATAATGAAGAAATATTGGGGAAAGGGCATTGCATCAGAAGTATCAAAGGCAATGCTGGAATTTGCAATCAATGAACTTGGGGAAAGAAAGTTTTATGCCACTCATGATAAAGATAATCTTGCATCGGGCAAAGTGTTGGAAAAGCTTGGATTTATATATTGTAATGATGGTGAAGACACAAGTTTTGATGGTATGAAAACATTTTCAACTCGCGAATACATATTGACATTAAACTAAAAAATGTTAATTATTTTCATTTTATCCACAATATATTCACAAATATGTGGTAAAATAGCGATTACCACAAAGCAGTGAGTAAACGGGACGGCAATTTTTTGCGTTCAGAAATGTCACGAGATTATCGAAAGGCGCAATAATTACAATGCAATCGAAGAAATTAATAAGAAAAACTAAAATGAAAGTTACCGCTATAATAACAATAATGGCGATAGCTGCTTTTATATTGTCACTAACTGCATTAGCAATGGCAGAAGAAGCTGAATATGGCACTTATGAGCCGCCGATTGTGGAAACTCCCGTCGCACCACCTCCACCGCCTCCGGAAGATAACCAAGGCTCAGAACCTGAACCGGGTATTCCTGATGTTCCGGATACACCAGATTCTCCTGAAACACCAGATGAGGGCGGAAATGCAGGTGGGGATGAAGGTGCAAATATAGACGCTCCAAGTGAGGGCAATGACGGCAATAATGAAACTGATGATTCATATTGGAATGACGAGTATTTTTTTTACTACGATAATGATGGAAATAGAAGACCAATCGATTTAGGAACACCATGCGATGCGCGGGGTGCACATACCATATATGTTGCTGATGATTTTTATGAACTCCAGCAATTAATATCAGAAATGTCTACAAGAAGAAGCTATACAGTTATTTTGTCCGATCTTTTAATGCCAGTCGGGATAACCATTCCTGCTGGAGTGAACGTTACACTTACAGGTGAAAATTGGCAAACAGAGCTAGTGCTGGAAACAGAAAATGAGCGTCACTTTACGGTATACGGCACATTACGTTTACACAGCAATATTATCCTTGAGGGTGCGCATGACCCAACATTTAACCATGGTGGCGTCGAAGTTGGCGACGGCGGCTACTTATTGATGTCGGGAACAGGTGATGGATATAATGGTAGCATGATTGTTGGAAATACAGCAACCATGGGCGGTGGCGTTAATGTGAATACAGGTGGCACCGTTATTATGTATCCCGGTAGTACAATCATGGATAACACAGCAAATGAAGGTGGCGGTGTTAATGTTGACACGGAAGCTACATTCGTGATGTATGGTGGAGATGTTTTTGGCAATTTTGCGTCTTACCAAGGTGGTGGCATTGCTATAATCGGCGGAACACTTGTGATGAGCGGAGGAGAAATCTTCGCTAATGACTCAAGCTGGGGCGGCGGTGTTGCTGTATATGGTGGAGTTTTCACCATGAGTGATGGCATGATTACAAATAATTTTACAACAGATGAAGGTGGCGGTATTGCACTCAGAGCGCAAAGTAGCTTCATAATGTATGACGGTCATATTGCATATAACTTTGCATACGATGAGTCATTATATGCCAGCGGTGGCGGTGTTTTCGTGCAGGATTCAGAGTTTTTCATGTATGATGGAGAAATATTAAATAATATTTCCAGTATGGGAGGCAATGTAGCCGTTTGGGATGGAATGTTCACGATGTATGATGGTCTACTTGATGATGGGCTGGCAATAGCCGGTGATGACGTGTTTTATTACGGTAATAGTACTGTTACTGTGAGTGATGCAAGTATAGCAATTAGTGCTGCAATACCTGCTGAGATATTTGATATCTACAATGCAACTGATATCGGGTCAATAATGGTTGATGAAGAAATTGTATACATGGGCAGTATTGAAATTGGAAGTATTTTTGCCAGACTATTTGAAGAATATAATCTGATAAACTACAGTTTTGAAAGTGTGATCCATGAGAGTTCTGATGCAATTAATGAATTTATAGACTTCGATGGAATTTTGCAAATACACGAGCCAGAATCGACGATTGGAAGCGGGCTGGTATTATTGTTAATATCATTGTTAATGCTAATATCAGCAAAAGTTATCCCGGCAATACGAAGAAAAACTAGAGAAAATGATGTTTTCGCACAGCTAGAATTTGCGGTGAAATGAAGTAGCTACAAGCGATATAGAAGAGATACAATATAAAGTCAAATTTTATATTGTATGCAGGCATCTTTGTTTGCATTAAATAAGGAACAGTCGAGATGACAAACGAAAAAGATATCATTGCCCAGTGCCGAGTTTTACAAAGGGTGTATAAAATGAAGATTGCCGTTTGCGATGATGAAAAAAATTTTCGTGAAGATGTAAGTGCTGCAATTTACGAATACTCAAACAAGCATAGACATGAAATGGTAGTGAACGGATATGTATGCGGTGAGGATTTGCTAAACTCTGTAAGCAAGTATGATATCATTATGCTTGACTATCATATGGATGGAATTAGTGGTCTGGAAGTTGCTAGGGAAATTAGGAAGAAAAACATACTTTCTGAGATCATTTTTATGACAAACCATCCAGGTTTTGTGTATGAGGCATTTGAAGTAAACGCATTTCGATTTTTCGAAAAGCCTCTTAATGTAAAAAAAATTCACAAAGCATTTGATGATTATTTTTCAGCTTTTGGAAATAATTATCCAATACCAATCAAAATTGAAAGAGAAACTATTTGTGTCAATACAAGAGACATTGTATACATAGAAGCAGATAATAAAAAATGCCATGTAAACCTGATTGATAAAGCATATCCATGCACAAATGCCATGAGGAATATCATAAAGTTTTTACCGAAAAATATTTTTTATAGAGTTCATAAGTCTTTCGTCGTGAACTTCAACTATATCAGTAGTTACAATAATCAAGATATTAAATTGAAAAATGGTGCAACTGCGCGCGTAAGTCGCAAATATTTTGCTTCATTCAGAGATGCATACCATGCATTTGTGAAAGGTCGCATTATTTAACTGCATAATAAAAAAATCGACAGTGAGTCTATCACTGCCGATTTTTTCAATTTGCACTAACCAAATATTATGCCAAAGATTGTAAAAATTAAATTCATTTTGGATACCTCCTTCTTTAAATGTTTTGGTACGTTTTGATTATGAATATACATAAGTTAGGAGAAGATGTTATCGTTCTGGGAGTAAGAGGTAGCAAAAACGGTGTGAAATGCAAATTGCTTGAAATTCAGGAGGCGCAACATAATGATAATTGCAATTCTTTACGCAATAATCCCAATTATCGGAATTTACATTGTAGCTATTCATGAGCATGTGGGGAAAATAAAACAGAAGGCTTGTATAGTGGCCTTCTGTATGCTAATTATATTAGCAATAATTATGTATTTTATGCTGCCTGAGTATATTAGTGAAAATATATTTGCTAATAAAGGTATTATTATTTGTATAATTATATATATGGTTACTATTAGTGGATGCTCAAAAAGGCAAACTGTATACATTGCATTTTTACTTTTCGGATTAATTTTGATTGTTACAACAGCGGTACAATGGACGGGCTCCGTTATATATGAAGAGTCGCTAAATTATGGAATAGTAGATCTGCTTATCAATATAATATTTTTAGTGACTTACGCTATAGCTGTAAGATACAATGTGCAAACGAAAATAATCGCTAACATTGTAAAACTAAGAGTGTCTATGAAGATGCTGCTAATTATCTCTGTGTGGGCAAGCGCATTGCTGTCAAGCTTCTCAACGTACCTTTTTCAAGCATATTTTGGTACTCTGGAATTTTTAATAATGGGAACCATTTCTATTGTGTTGATTACTTTAGTTGGCGTAATGTGTCCGATGCTCATAATATATAGTATGTCGAGTCTGCATTATAAGAATTTGTCTACCATTATGGAAAAACAGGTAATGAATCAAGTGGAGCACTATGAAACAACATCCAAAATGAATGAGGATATAAAGCGCTTTAGACATGACTATAGAAATCTTCTGATCGGACTCACGGCTGCACTAAAACGTAATGATACAACCGGCGCATTAGATATTCTCAAGACGGATGAAATGATGCTAACAAAAGCGGAAAGTGCAAACGCTTTCAATACAGGTGACATCGTGCTAGATGCGCTTTTGAGTGAGAAGCAACAATCAGCAACGAAAGTAAATGCGTCAATAGTTTTTGATGGAATTATGCCCGGAAAACAAGTAAGTCCGGTGGACATATGTATAATCTTCGGCAATGCGCTGGATAATGCTATAGAGGCATGCGCAGGCTTTGAATATGATAAGGAAAAGACAATTGCGATAAAATCATCATACTCAAATGGCTTTATATTTATAAAAATAGAAAATCCAACGGTAGCCGATGTGCAAATCACTGATAACAATATTGTAACCACAAAAGAAAATAAAAACGCACATGGCATCGGTTTGAACTCAATAAGAACTGCTGTTGATAAGTATTTCGGTAAGGTTACACTGTCGCAAGAAAACGGTATATTTTGTCTTGAAATTGATCTTGATTTGAATATGTTAGTGTAAAAGTGACCTGTTACACCCCAAAACGTGCACAAAAGATGCTGGCGGAAAGAGCTTCATGATTGAAGGTAAAATAAAAAAGCTAACAATTCTTCTGCTAACATTACTTGTTATGGTAATCATAATCGGTTGAAAAATGGTTTTAATGTGAAAGCTACAAAAATGATGTATAATGATAGATACACGCACATAATTTACGAAATGGGGTTGATTAAAGTGAAAAAATATCTAACAATCTTCATTGCTATCTTGTTATTAGCGACACTGATCTCATGTGGAAATGATTCCAATGAGATTAGATTGCCAAACGCAATGAATGGTGTATCCGAATCCGAGCGCACGACTATAACCCTTGGAGTTGTGGAGAATTTTCCGACATACCAAGTGGACTACGCAATGTGGTATGTATCGACTTTTAATGAAGAAAACGAGCACTATAGTATTGAAATTGTCCATTATATAGGTGATGATGTGATGCGGTTACGGACGGAACTGATAGCGGGACGTGGTCCGGACATCATATATAGTTTTTTATATGATGAAAATATTTTTGGACCATTAATTAATCAAGACATGCTTGTTGATTTGTGGTCATTAATTGACGCGGATCCTGTCATAAATAGGGATGACTTTTTCCAAAATATTTTAGAAGCAAATCAAAGACCCGATGGTAGCTTGCGTACAATTGCAAATCAATTTACGATTACAACATTAATTAGCACGCCGGAGTCAATTGGTCATACACAATCATTAACAATTAGTTGTTTTATTGAAATAATCCGTAATGCACATGATATTGGTACAGCTTATCCGACTGATATACTCATGTCAGGAAGTGACTTTATTATAAGCATGCTTATGTTCACTGATATAGGAATCATTGACTTTGATGGTGGTGTAAGTCATTTTGAAAGCCGGGTATTTTATGACCTCTTAGAGCTTGCATCACTCTTGACAATACGCGAAACTGCAGTAATTGACCCAGATGTTGACCGACTTACGAGACTGAGAAATGGCGAATATATTTTTCTTTTTGATTTGATATCTGACGCCAACTCGTTTGTACGTTATGAAACACTACTGGGAAATTTTACAATTATGGGTTTTCCCAGCGATGAAGGCGGTAGACATGATGCTATGTTGACATCAAATTTAGGAATAAATGTAAACAGCAAAAATCAGGATGCAGCATGGTCTTTCGTTCGCCAATACTTACTTCCTAGCTCACTGTTGAATTTTGGTTCAGGAATGCCTATGCGGATTGATTTATTTGAGCGACAAGTCGCGGAGGCTATGAGAGAGATTCCAGAGCGTTACAGGCATGAAAATGGAATATCAATCTATCCAGACGCTTTGTCGGAAGAAGGTGCTAATACGTTCCGTGAAATCGTAGAAAGTATATCATTTGTATCTCGTTTTGATCATACAATCGCAAGTATATTAATGGAAGAATTATCGCCATTTTTCACAGGAAGTAGAACTGCAGAGGAAACGGCTAGAATTACACAAAGTCGTGTGCAGAGGTATTTGCATGAACGCAGTTAGTGTGTTGAAGTCCACAGTAATTAATGTGGAGTTGGATATAGAGTCATACGAAAAGTGTCTTGGCAGTGCATCCTTTTTGGATGGTAACAGAGAGAAGTTGTTGACATAGATAAAACACAGCTGTTCAACAATAAGCATTCTGTCAACCAAAAACATATGGTGTTATCTTGTCCGACATCTCTATGTTAGCTGGAATTTTGTTTTCCAGTCTTACCATAAGTAGTTGAGCGACCCGCACCGATTTTGACGATATATCCCTCTTTCACTAGTGCGCTCAGTGTTCGCTCTACAGTTACTTTACTTATGTCGGGACAAGCTTCAAGAATTTCAGATTTTGAGATTTTGCCGATTTTGCGCTCGATAACCGCTTTGATTCGTTCAGGCTTTGACATTCCTTTGTCGGATAAATATTCGACTCGCTCCTCAAATTCGTAGTATGCTTTTTGTAATATGCCGAGGTAATAGCGAATAAATGGAGCGTAATCACTTACATTCCCGTGCCAATCAACAGAACTGTCGTACAATGTCTCGTAATAAGTATCTTTGGTAATCTCTATTAGCTTTTCAATGCTGATATACTTTCCGACAATGTAGCCAGTACGATAGAATAGTAGCAATGTTAACAGTCGGCTCATGCGCCCGTTGCCATCGCTAAAGGGATGAATACAAAGGAAGTCCAAGACGAACATAGGTATTAAAAGCAAAGGGTCGTGCTCGTCTTTTTCAAGAGCATTGTTGAAAGCCGCACATAACCGCTCCATTGCGTCTGCTGTCAGATACGCAGGGGTCGGCTTGAATCGAATTCTTTCGTTGCCGTCAGCATCAGTTTCCGTGATGTAATTATCCGAAATTTTATATGAACCGCCAATGGAACTTCGCGCAAAAGAGTATAGTTGTCTGTGCAGTTGCAAAATGACGTTAGGGCGCAAGTGAATATAGTCGAAACTTTCGTGAATTGTTGCGAGAACATCACGATAACCTGCGATTTCTTGCTCATTACGACTACGGGGTGCTGATTTGTTGCGCACAAGTTCTTCAAGACGTTTATCCGTGGTGTGGATTCCTTCAATGCGGTTAGACGCTCCGGTGCTTTGGATTTTGGCGACTTCCATAAGGCTTGTCAGCATGTCTGCGTGAGCCTCAATATATAATCCTTGTTTGCCCTTATGCTCATGAATACTTGTAAGAATAGCGACAATATCAGGCGTTAGCAGGGTTTTCGGTGTGCTAGTATAATCAAAGGATTTCATTTGCATCTCCCTCATCTTCTTGTAATCTACGTCATTATATCGTGAAATGACGTAGATTACAAGACTTTGATGAAGTATATGAAATGAATGTGAAATAGACACACACATATCGGAACAATGTGATTGACATTGTTCCGATAATGCGTTATGCTAGTGATAGCAATAAGTGGGAGGTGATTGGTATGACCTACATCACAACCAAACAAGCGGCAGAGAAATGGGGCATTTCCGACCGCCGGGTGCGTTTGCTCTGTGCCGAGGGGAAGGTTCATAACGCAATCAAGCAGGGCAGAAGCTATAAAATTCCGGAAGATGCACCAAAACCGGCAGACGGGCGGATAAAGCAAGATGGCTCTACACGATTCCTCAAATGGAGTAATGATGTAATCGGCATAATTAACAGCGCAAACGCCGTGACATTCACATCTCCGTTTTATAACGAGGTTGTGGCGCTATACACAAAAGGAGAAGACAAGTGGACACCGGAGCAATTTCATGAGTTCTTGTCAGAGCGAGTGGTAAGCCGTGATCGCCGAGACATCGAGCGTATTTTGTTCCGCTGTGGGCTATCGCATTATGATGTGTTGCAGATTGCGGAAATCACACGAGGCATTCATCCAAAAGACTTGCTGTGGAGTGCACACAGTAAAGATGAAACACTGGACGCCACGATGACCGCTGTGTTCGACTCTGTGTTCCATCAACGGATTGATCTTGTGGGTGACTCGCTCGACACGCCGGAAGGCTATAACATCAAGCGTTACGGCGTGTACGAGGGGCAATATGGTATCTACAAGCAGCGTATTAGCCCACTGACGACAGACGTGGAATCCGAGGTGGCGGTGTATCTTTTGGCAGAGCGGTTTGGCGTTCCTTGCTGTCCAGCTTATCGTGTAAATAAGGATACGGTTTTTTCGGCGTTTTTGTACGACTTTTCAAAGGAGTATATTGTACACTTTCGCCGTCTATTTGAGGGTGCAAGGTCGGATAACGAATATCAAAACTTAATTTCTGTCCGCCCGCAATATAGGGATGACATTGCCAGAATGATTCTGCTGGACTTCATCACACGGCAAGATGATCGCCACTTGTCTAATATCGCCATCAAGATGACAGCGACAGGTGAGTCGTTTTACCCACTCTATGACAATGGCAGAAGCTTATTCTACGAGGATACCGAGGAAATGGTGAACGAGGCTGTGAGTAATCCGGTCAAGTGCGCTACAACCTTCGGTTATACCGGAACATATTGGGACTATATCAAGGAGATGATGATAAATGATATTCCTGTGAGAGCATTGCTAGATATTTGCATTACGAGAGATGAGATTGCAGAAATTTTACAGACAGCAGGTTTCACAGGCTATCGCTTTGATGGTGCTTTGGCGTGGATTGAGCAAGCAATTAAAATGATTAGAACTCTATAATGTAATTCACATACGCTTGTACGCTCTTATACAAATCATCTAACATCCCATATAACCCTCGGGATTGTGGATCCGGGTTTTGACTACACTATGTGGCATATTATGCACGCACATATTTGTGGCATGTTAATAAAAACTTAACAGGTCTCGTATATAATTGATTGGTTATTTTAAACAATTGTGTTAGATATGTAGAAAAATGGATAATTATCAAAAACCATGCCATAGACCGTTGTATTCTAACCAATGCTTTGTTATCCTAATACACATAAGGATGGTGGACAAAATGAACAAATCAGTTAAAAAAATTAATGAAAAAGAAGCACAAACTATTTTTCTTAAATCGGTTGGCGAGCGCATCATGTATGAACGGAAAAAATTGAAATGGACACAGAAAGAATTTGCAGAAAAAGTCGGAATAGACAGAAAACATGTCTATAATATCGAAAGTGGCAAGAGCGCCATGACCATCTCGGTATTAGGAAATGTAGCTAGTGCACTCAGAACTAGTACAAATTACTTGGTCCACGGGGAGTAAAGTCGATAGGTTTGAACGAACATGACTATGATTTAGTTTCGTAACTTTGAATAGACTATTACTTGAACTATGCTCAAGCTAATCCAAAAGTAAATAGTAGAGATGATAAAGGACAACACCTTTTTTTGGAAACATTAGATTTAGGGGCTATTGCAAAATGATGCAATAGCCCCTAAAAAGTGTAGAAACGAATATTCGCCTTGAAATCAACGGTTCGCCTGCCTTGAAATAAGTCTCGATTTTTTGAATATGCAGGCAAAAATGACCTGTTACTCCCTCAAGGTGTGCACTAGATTGGACAGAATCGACTTTACAAACAGATTTTTTTATGATAAAGTCCATTTGTTCATTTGTTGAATTTTGCACATTTTTTATCGATTTCTGCAGCATCAAAGATAGCAAATAATATCACAACAAAGGTAATTTCGTAAATGGCATAAAATTTGAATAAGCTTAGGTGAAGCTTAACATATTATTTTTGCCGCCATGAGCGGCGGAATGGGGACAACTATGAATTACATTATTTCAGAGCTAGTTCGTTCGTCAGACTATTTTTATGCAGATGAGGATAAACAAAGGGAAATCACAGTTAAGTTGTTGGCAGAAGCTTTTCAATTCCACAGAGATAATAATAAATATTATCGGGAATTGTGTGAGTTGAATGCAGCCATGGATTTGACAGTAGAATCAATTGCAGACATTTCTCGCATTCCATTAGTTGACATAAACCAGTTTAAGCAAGCTGATTCAGCAAAATTGTTAAGCGTTAGACTAAGTGAAATTGAATTTGAAATGAGAAGCACTGGTACAACAGGAACGCCAAGCATATCAAGACGTGACCATATAACATGTAACAATGCTTTGGCACTTCTTGGAGGATTATACAGAGAGTTTTTCAAAGTCGTGAACGGTGTAGGAATATACTTTTCTACATCCCCGGAGGAAATGCCTGAGATGGGAATGATTAAGGCACTCAACTTTTTAAATGCCGGTTTTGATGCTCATGATTTTCTTGTCCGAGGGGTGAGTTTCGATCATCAGCGTGCTATTGATGATATCGAAAAATGGGAAGGTAAATTTACAAGATATTTTGCTGGCGCCCCGTTCTTGTTAAACATGTTTCTTGATTACTTAAAACTGAATAACAAGAAGTTAAAATTGGATAAAAACAGTTTGATCATTACACTAGGCGGATGGAAAAGGTATACAGGCATTCAGATATCCCGTGAGGAAATGGCTGAAAAATGTCGCGAATATCTGGGCGTTGACGCGGGGCAAATTAGGGATATGTACGGACTGGTTGAATGCAATACTTTGGCTATTGAGTGTGAGCATAATGTGAAACACATCCCCGCTACGGCATATATGTCAATCCGCAGTATGGAAAATCCGTTAACCGAAGTCAATGATGGTGAACATGGTCTGGTAGCAATTTTAGACCCCTCATCTCATTCCTATCCATCTTTTATTTTGACGGAGGACATAGGGGTTATGGAAAGAGCTAAGAAATGCGAATGTGGCAGATGCAGCGACACAATTAGAATTATCGGGAGAGCTCCAAAATCCGAAACAGGTTGTTGCGCAGTTCGACTTGACAGGCAGATGAACGAAGAACAAGACCAGGAGTAGAGGTTGTGTATTGCGAAAAAGTAATTAATGAATTTGAAAACCCTTTTCATATGTATGCACAAGAAGCCCCTACTCATTTAATTAAACATGTAGGCGGCGGGTGCGGTGATGAAGCGTTCGTTTATCTAGTTATTGAGGATGATATGATAAAGGAAGTCAGCTTTGAGGTGTTCGGTTGTGCCACTTGTTTAGCGTTGACTAGCTTTTTATGCAGATTCATTGAAAATAAATATCTTTTGGATTTGACTGAGTTAAATTATAATTATTTTAAAGAGGAATTTTCTGAGTTGGAGCCATCTCAAAATCATTGTATTGATTTAGTATGCGCTTTAGTGGAAAACATTAGAGGAGTGTTAAGCTAAACCCTGTTTTAAAATGCACTCATTGTCTCGCGACTATTTTGTAAATGGAATACTTATCCCTCTGCTGGAAAAGAGAGTGATGATGCGAATGATTTATTTCGATAATGCAGCAACAACAGAAGCTGATAAAGATGTTCGATTGGCTATGACCGAGGTGATGGTCAATCATTTTGGCAATGCATCAAGTCTTCATGCGATGGGTATATCAAGCAAAAAGTTGTTAGATAATGCCAAAGAACAAATTGTCCAGCTTCTAAATTGCAATAGCGGTGACGTTTTGTTTACAAGCGGTGCCACAGAAAGTAACAATGCTGCTATATTTAACGTTTCCATGCGTGCAACTGTCGGCAAAAGACGTATATTAGTGTCCCCAATAGAACATCCTTCCGTTTTGGAAACTGTAAGCATGTATGAAAAAAGAGGATTGTTTGAAGTAGAAATGCTCGCGGTACGAAGTGATGGACTTCTTGACATGGAAGATTTCAAGGCTAAAGTGAATAAAAATATTCTTGCAGTTTTTGTTATGGCTGTAAACAATGAAACTGGAGTTATACAACCAATATGTGAAATATCCGATATATGTAAAGAAAATGATATTTATTTCCACTGTGATTTTGTTCAAGGACTTGGAAAAATTGAATTTTCTGAAGCATTATTTGATTCTGCTTCATTCAGCGCCCATAAGGTGTATGGTCCGAAAGGAATTGGTGCGCTCTATATAAAGAATGTCAGCCAATTTTATCCATTAATTGTTGGCGGCGGGCAGCAGAGAGGACTTAGATCTGGAACAGAGGCTATCGAGCTGGTTGTTGGATTTGGATTAGCCTGTAAACAATTGAAGACTAATCAAGAGCGTTATTACGAACACGCTACTGACTTAAAAAGGGCTTTAGAGCGAGGTATCTCTGAAATGCCCTTTATTAATTTAAACGCAGAATATAATACGATTCCACACATCAACAATATCTATATAGAGGGTGTTCGCTCAGATGTATTGGCGTTATTGTTTCAGCAGCAGGGCATTGCAATTTCACAGGGAAGTGCGTGCAGTTCTAACAACGAAAAAAATGTTTCGTATGTTCTTAGTGCAATGGGGTTTAGTGAACAGAGGATTCGAAGTTCGTTTCGTGTGAGCTTTGGTAAAGGCAATACAAGTAGTGACGTAGAGTACATGTGTAAGCTTTTTCGAGACATACACAACAAATACGGAATTAAGGGGCGATAGTGCAAATGGATAAGAAAACAATTAAGATTGTCGCTCCTAGCAGAAACTACACAATGACAAAAAAACAAATTGAATCGAAAGCGGATGAAATCTATGTCGATGTCGAATCGGGAGACTTTAAAGTTCTTTCCTTCAGCAGACGTCACAAAAAAGCAAACGGAGTCAATATTCAACTACGATCTTATGAAGAATTGAAGAAACATAGCGATTTATGCCATGCAAATGGTGTGGAAGTACAACTAACAGCAAATATTCATTATGTACCTCAAGAATTGGTTGACGGGTATATTAATCACATAAAAAATTGCATAGACGCTGGCGTTGATAAATTGGTTATATCGGATATCTCTGTTGTTAAAGAAATCCGAAAGCGTGGTATCACTACTCCAATTATAGCTAGTTCCTACACATTTACACCGAATAGTGAAATGGTGAAATTCTTAGAACATTTAGGTGTGTCTCGCATCGTTTTGCCTCAAGCTATATCCATTTCTGAAATTAGCAGGATAAAAGAAAAAAATCCAAATATGGAGATCGAGGTAGTTGCTTTTATTGGGGGAGGCAACAACTGTGGCAGATGTTTAATGGCACATAGTCCTATGAGAAAAGACATTGCTATGGGGTGCAGGGCACTCTATGATATTCAATATGACGGAAAAAAATATTCTGGAAAGAAATTTTTAGATGCAGCGGCAGACTGTTCATTATGTTCTATGCCTGATTTAATAAGTTCAGGAGTAAGTACATTGAAAATATTTGGTCGCGAATCGAAAAATGAATCTATTCCAATCAAGCTCACTAAGGTTTTTCACTTTTTTAGAGAAGGTGTTTTGTCGGGGCTATCCGTCGAACAAATCAAAGAAAAGTTGACAAGAGAAACACTATTCTGGCAAATGAATTGGGTTCCACGCTTTTGCGAAAATAAGAAATGCAAGTTCCATGAAACAGACATAACTAACTCATATATATAAGGTGGATTATGAACATAGCAAAAAGAATTAATGATGTGCAAGAATTGCAAGCATTAATTGACCGTTCTGAAAAAGTAGCATGTATAATATTAGGGCATGAAAGTTGTCCTGTATTTTTTGAAGAATTGCCCATAGACGAACTTATTCGCTGTGCGCAAGAAGCCAATCTTGAGGTGCAAATAAACATTCCCGTTGTATTTGAGGAATATTTGGACAGCTTTAAAATCGAAGTCACACGCCTTTTGAAAGCATATCCAGGCATTAAACTAATTTTAAATGACTGGGGGATGGTTTATTTCATACGCGAATCTTTTCCAGATGTTAAAGTTACCGCAGGTTTAGGTATTTCTTTTAGCTATCTCGAATGTCCGTGGTACCATCACATCGTTGAAGAAGAGTTTGAAATGTATCATGATATAATTCAGACGCATAATTTTGACTCTACAAATATGCTTGATTTACTAAAAGAATATAATATTGATGAAATTATTATGAGTGACTTGCGAACACTCAGTGCGTCTTATGAAAGAATTGCGAAATCAGGAATTAGTATTCTAATTAACAAAAATGTTAGCATTGTCGCAATTTCACGCGCTTGTCATATCCTTAGAATTTTAGGAAAAAGCGAAGAAAAAGGTCAAGGATGCTCTAAATACTGTAGTAACCGAACGGTTTTAAGAACTACACACTATTACGACATGGCAATGTCGGTTCATGATAGAGTATCAGAAGAAACTAAAATTATGCAGCCGGAAATGTACTATTATGCTAATGTTTTATTAGCAAAAAATCCTGTAGAGTTATCGCATGGAAATCACGAAAACTTTAGGTTGATAATTGATGATGTGCGTTACTAATAATACTAATACACTTTTAAACGAGGATTAGTATAAAGACAAGAAGTGAGGAAATCGTATGGATTACAATGAAATAAAAGCAAAAGTAAATGAAATTTATCAAACGGTTCATGAACAAACTATTGATGATGACGATAATTTGTTTTTGAAGTGTGGTGATTCTGTTTTGCACATGAGTTTTGCTGCCAGAATTCAAAGTGAATTTGATGTCCAATTCACTGCTGAGGAATATGAACATCACTGTACTATTGCTAAAATTTGTGACTTAATAAAGGATAAAATGTAATTCTCAATGCACGATGTTACGCTTCGTGAGTAGGCGTTGATGTGTTTTTCATGCACAATCATGAACAGGAGTTTTTGCAATGGCTTTTATCAAATTGAATCATATTACCCGCAGTTATAAAAGTGGAAAGTCTATTATCAATGCGCTTGACAACGTGAGTTTTGAAATAGAAAAGGGAGATTTTACAGTCATACTCGGACCGAGCGGATCTGGAAAATCAACATTACTAAATTTAGTAGGTGGAATGGATTTTCCTACACAAGGTGAAATTATTGTCGATGGTTCTCGTGTTGAAACACTTAATGAAAGACAATTGACTAAATATAGAAGAGAAAATATCGGATTTGTATTTCAATTCTATAATTTGATTCCTAATCTAACTGCTTTTGAAAATGTAGACTTAGCCAACCGGTTAAGCCCTAACGCGCACAATTCTAGAGAGATAATGGAGATCATGGGTTTAAAAGACCGGATGAGGAATTTTCCGGCGGAAATGTCGGGTGGAGAGCAGCAAAGGGTGTCAATTGCCAGAGCGATATGCAAAAACCCTAAAATTATGTTGTGTGATGAGCCAACCGGAGCTTTAGATAGTACGACTGGCAAAAATGTTCTAATCACTTTGCAAGAAATGGCAAAGTACTATGGTAATGCTGTTATCGTAGTAACCCATAATACTGCTATCGCATCATCAGCGGATCGCCTTGTTCGGCTTAAAGATGGTAAGGTCGAGTCGATTACCAACAACGTCTGGCCAGAGCTTATAGAAAATGTGGAGTGGTAGCATTGAAATACCTTGTCGTAAAAACATATCGGGACTTAATGAAAAATTGGATTCAATTTGTTGCTGTATTTATTATGACAGTTTTATCCGTAGCAATTTATGCAGGAATGGAAGGCGTTTGGAATGGACTTGATTATGTTGTGCAAAACTATTACCAGACTGCAAATATGGCTGACGCTAGAATATTCAGTTCGAGCATAAATGAATCAGAAATTGAACAAATAAGGGAATTGCATTTCGTTGATGATGTATCAAGCTCAATGGTTTTTTCAACTATTTTGGACAATCACGAAATAGAGAACTCAATGATTAGAATAAGGACGTTAAACATTGATGACCGTATTGCAATACCAATTGTTCAGACTGGAAGTGAGATTGCTTATAATTCGAATAACGGTATATGGTTAAATACGGAATTTGCTAGAGAACACAGCATTGAAACGGGTTCTCACATTATATTGGCATTTCAGTCTTTTAGTAAGGAATTTGAAGTAATTGGATTGGTGTTTAGTCCTGAATATATTTATTATCCAGGTTCTATAGCGGAGACGGTTCCGAATCACAGACGTTATGGTTATGCATTCATTTCGGAGGTTGCTGCAACTGAATTTGTAGGTGGTGTTGCACACAACGAAGTTAGAGTCATATTTAATGACGATCAAAATATAGCACTTGATGAATTTGGCAATATATTTGGTAGTTATTATTTGGATACCATTTTGGAAATCGACACGATCTCTGCAAATCAGATTGCAAAAGAAATTAGTCAAATGAGAATCATGGCACAAATGTTTTCGTTTGTTTTCATATTACTCGCTTTATTAACAATGTATACGACCATGAGCAGATTAATACGTAATCAGACCGTGACAATTGGGCTGCTAAAGGCTCTCGGTATGTCTAATACTCGAATTAGAATGCACTACTGCTTATACGGTATCATTATCTCATTAGCTGGAGGGTGGCTTGGTGCGTTTTTAGGGGGTTTAATCTTATCCCCAGCAGTAATTCGAGTAAAGGAAGTAACATTAACCTTGCCTGTGTGGGAGATTAGGGTTTCTTATACAACTTATATGGTCATGGCATTAATCACCGTTGTCTGTTTGTTTTCTTGTTTAATAGCATCATGGAAAAGAACGAGAGAGATGCCAGCCGTCACTATGAGAGGTGAAGCCCCACAGAGAAATAAAAAAAGTAGGCGTAGATATGAATGTAAATATGAACTGGCTATAGATTTTTCTTTTGAGTGGCAATGGATATTTAGAGATATTAAACGTGCGAAATTACGCGCAATTATTGGTGTCATCGGCATTGTAGGAGGTTTGGTTCTTCTTATTGCAGGTCTTGGTTTTAGGGACTCTATAAATTATTCTAACGCATACGTCTTCAACGTACAGTACAGTTATGTCGACAAGCTCTTGCTTAATAATTTGACGCCTGAGGATAGAACATTATTGGAAACACAGTTTGACGACCACCAATGGCTGTTTGATACAAGGGCGAGATTTGAAACAGTAAGTCATCACAGAAATGGTCTTCTAAGAGTGCTTGATGAGGGTGATTTTATTCGATTTCAAGATATAAATCAATTTGATATTCCGTTGCCACATGACGGTGTATTATTAAATCGCAGGTTCGCAAACACATTGGGTGTAGAACGAGGGGATCAGCTGGATATTCAAATTATAGGTACTCGAATTGAATTTACAGTAGATGTAGTTGATATAATTTATTCACCTGCGCCACAGGGTGCTTTTATGTCAAAAGATTATTTTGAATCATTTGGGATACCTTTCCTTCCGACTGCAATGTTGCTCGGTGATAGTTATGAGGATGATTTATTACGGAATATCGAATCCGTGCAAAATAAGGTTAGAATTGTGGATCAAAAAAATGACATGGATATCATGTCACAAAGTGTCATGACCATTATTGCATTACTAATAATGGCCTCGGTCATTTTGAGTGTTGTCATTCTTTACAATCTTGGTGCGTTGAATTTTGTAGAAAGATATCGGGAGTATGCCACTATGAAAGTGTTAGGATTCTACCGTAGAGAGATTACACTCTTAATGTTGAGAGAGACTGTATTAACGTTACTGGTTGGAACTGCGATTGGAATACCAGCAGGTTTTTGGTTTTTGGGTGAATATATTGCCATTGTCGCGTTTGACACATTTGATTGGATACCAAGTGTTAACACCGTCAGCCTTGTCATTGCGCAGGGAGTTGTTACCCTATGCTCCATTGTTGTCACACTCATTCTAGGCAATCAGATTCGTAAAATTAATATGGTAGAGGCTTTAAAATCCGGCGAATAATATCCAGGCTATCTTATCCACTTTTAGCCTGTGGGAGTGTAAAATCAATATTGATGTAGTAAAGTGAGGTGTGCATCGTGGATACATTAGTAGAATTGTTGCTTGAAAAAAAAGAATTGAAGGATAAGGGGATTTTCTTTATTGATAATAATCGAAATGATGAATTCTGCTCATTTGCCGATTTATACAATGAGTCTTTACAAATACTCGCACAACTCAACCGAATTGGTGTTAAATGTGGAGATAATTTAATCTTGCAAATAAATCAAAACAAAGAGTTTTTGTATCTTTTCTGGGCTTGTGTTTTGGGTGGGATTAATGCAGTACCACTGACCTACTCAAAGTCTGAAGAGATGTTCTTGAAGCTAAAAAATGTTGTAAATATTTTAGATAGTTGCTTTGTAATTGGAGATCAAGACATCAAAGATAAACTCGAAAGCGATATGGTTGAATATAAAAAATGCATAGAGTCCTTCTTTATACTAGATTTCAATAAAAAATATCATGTTGCGGACGATCTTGTAGCATTAAATCGAGATAGTGAAGATATTGCATTTATACAGTTTTCTTCCGGATCTACAGGAAGTCCAAAAGGAGTCATCCTCACACATAAAAATTTAATGGTAAATTTGAGAGCGATGCTATCGGCAACAGGAATGAACAATGAGCAAGATATTGGTGTATCGTGGCTTCCGTTAACTCATGACATGGGGATGATTGGTGCGCATTTAAACGCTGTTTTTAACGGTGGTAACTTAGCCTTGATTGATACTATGTCTTTTTTGTTTAAGCCAAGTGTTTTATTTGATATTATTACTGAATATAGGGCAACGCTAACCGCAATGCCTAACTTCTCATTGAACTACATTATAAATCATTACAAAATGAAAAGTAATAAAGTTCAGTTTGACTGGGATTTATCTTCATTAAAATTTATTATGTGTGGAGCTGAACCAATAAGCGTTTTGGCAGTTAGAAATTTTGAAAACATTTTTTCAAAATATCACTTGAAGCAAGGGGTGATACTGCCGGTATATGGGCTTGCTGAAGCAAGTTTGGCGGTTGCATTTACTGAAGCGAATACGAAGTTTATTTTTAAGAATTTTGAACGAAATCAATTAAATATTGGCAATAAGATTATTCTTAGTGAGGCGACTGAAGACAAAAGTGTTCCCTTTGTTTCTGTGGGAAAAGCTGTAAATAATGTAGAGATCAGTATCCGGGACGAAAATGAGCATGTTCTTGAAGATGGTACTGTGGGACTTATATATATTAGAGGTGAATCTGTAACAAAGGGATACATTAATGATGAGGTTAAAACAAGGGAACTATTCTCAAAAGATATGTTCCTCAACACAAGCGATGTCGGTGTGTTCGTAGAGGGGAATCTTTATATAATTGGCAGAATGAAAGAAATGATGATTTTGAACGGGCAGAACTACTATTCCTCAGATTTAGAAAGAGTGGTTCTAGATAGTCTGGGGGTTGAAACCGCGTTTGTAAGTGAGAATTTATCCGAAAGCCACAAAGACAATGTACATGTATTTGTATGTGAACGAAAAAATCTCGACCCTATAACCGCAGAAGAACAAGTCAGGTCAATCATTAGAGAGCAGATAGGCATTCACATTACGGCAGTTCACTTTGTGCGCAATTTTCCGAGAACAACAAGCGGAAAGATTCAAAGGTTTTTGTTACTGGATAGTATCAAGCAAATCTAATCGAAGGAACTCCGGGAAATGTGCCGGTTACGATTTGTGGAATCGCAATTGATGCACGAAATGACCGTTCCTGTTCATGGTCGTTTTGTGCCCAAAATTTTTTGAAAGGAATGGTCATTGATATGCAGAAAATGGTAATAGACTTTTTGAGTGAATATTGTAATTTGAAAGATGAAAGTATCACCGGCGAAAGCAAGTTAATACTGGATTTAGGGATATCGTCCTTTGAACTTCTAGATTTGTGCAGCCAGATAGAGGATACGTTTGACATGAGGATAAGAGATGAAAATCTTGCAAAAATCATAACAATTGACGATGTTGTCAAGTATTTAGAAAAATGCTGAAATCGTAATTGTAGAAGGCATAAAATTTGATAACGACATGACATAATGAGAGGTGTATCCTAATGGCTTTGAATTTGAATAAACAGTATGTAGAAATTTTTGATAACATTAAAACAATTCCCGCATTAATTGAATACGTAACTAATCACTATGGAGAGCAACCGGCAGTAATAAATAAGGACAAGCAAAATCTAGAAACAATGTCATTCAACAAATTAAAAATTGATTCTTCTTGCGTCGCAAGTTTGTTGATACAAAAAAAGATACAAGGCAAACCAATAGCAATAGTTGGCAATCTCTGCTACGAATGGCTTATTTCTTATTTCGGTATAGTTTCATCTGGCAATATAGCCGTTCCAATTGACAAGGAGTTGAGTGAAACAGATATCGAAAAATTAATGCGTCAAGTTGATGTCTGTGCGCTTTTTATAGATTCATCGCTATCTGAAAAGGCAGTGTATTTCAAGCGCGTTTTTAAAGAAATTGAAACCTTTATTAGTTACGGTGAATTAGATGGATATGAAAATGTCCAAAGTTGTTTAGATAAAATAGATATTGTAAATGATGTTATTGTACATCCTGAACAGACTGCAATGCTTGTATTTACGTCTGGAACAACTGGGTACAATAAAGCTGTTCCGTTATCACATAGAAATATATGCGATAATTTATGTTGTTGTATTCATTTACTTGAAGGATACTCTTTTAACCCTGGTGATTGCACAATACCCGTTTTGCCACCGCATCATATGTTTGAAGTAACAACAGGATTATTGGGACCATTATATTACGGAGGTGCGCTCTGTTTCGGCGGTGGTGTTACACAAATAGCTAACAGCATTAAATTTTTTAAGCCCATAGCGTTGATAGTAGTTCCAATGATAGTTGAAGTAGTTTACAAAAGAATCAGTATTGAAATCAGCAAAAAAGGCAAAGAAAAACAATTTAAACTTGCTGTAAAGTTCAGTAATTTTCTTCGTAAATTTAAGATTGATCTAAGACGGTCAATTTTCAAAGATATCCATGATAAATTTGGCGGAAATCTTCAAGTAATGATTTGTGGTGGATCTTTTTTGGAGTCAGACTTAATAAAAAAATATGATGATATTGGAATATCCATATTAAATGGTTATGGTATTACCGAATGTTCTCCTGTTGTAGCTTGCAATATGAAAGAGAATCGTAAATTAGGTTCTGTTGGTGTAATCGCCCCAAGCCCCTATTGTCATGTTAAGATAGTCGAAGGAGAAATTTGGGTAAAAGGTTCTATTGTTATGAGCGGGTATTATAACGATGCTGATGCAACAGAGCAATCATTTGAAGATGGATGGTTTAAAACAGGCGATCTCGGATATCTTGACGATGACGGATTTCTGTTCATCACAGGAAGGAAAAAGAATTTAATTATATTGTCAGATGGGAATAATATATCACCAGAGGAGCTTGAAGTTCTTTTGGAGAATATTCCGTTGATAAAAAGTGTGTTTGTTTGTGGTAAAGAACATAAAAACACTGTAGTAATTACAGCTTGCATTAATCCTGATTTTGAATATGCAAATGAGAGAGGTATCACTGATATTCAACAGAATATCGAGGGAGAAATTGCTAGAGTTAACGAATCTTTACCTCCACATAAAAAAATCCAAAAGGTAGAAATATATGAAAACGAGTTTGAAAAAACGCCTTTAGGAAAAGTTAAAAGATATAAACACATGTAAATGTTAATATAATTAGCCCAGCTTTTGTTTTTAGACCATCGTGATATGCTCCCCTCAAAGTAGACAGAAGAAAAACGAAAAGTCTACTTTGAGGGGAGCATTATTCATGTCAAACTTGAAGCAGTAGGACAATGGTTAGTATCAGTTAGTATTAGTTAGTATCAATTACGATAGCGTCACGATGTACGTTTAGCGCATTTGATCCTGTGGTGTTGCCGCGAGTGTAGAAAGTGACTCTTGCGCGAACTTCAAACCTGCCATTGTTTACAATCGTACCATAGTTGGCGATAGATGAGCTAGTTACGTTTTCAACATGTCCATTATTTTCTAGTATGCCATCTTCAGTGATTATGATTGTGCCTCCACGACCGCCTTGATTATTTATCCTACCACCGGGAAGTACTACCACTGTGCCTTCGATAATAAGCTTAGCATTGCCCTGTATGTTGAGAGTGGTCTCAATGTACAATGTACTGCCTTCGGGAACCACGAATGGGCTTTGATGTTCAAATATGCCCAGATTGCCTCGTGTTTGCAAGACAACATCGCCCAACTCCAGAAGGTCAAGCAGTCGTGCCGGGTTTGTTCCGCTAAAATCTGCCGGTGGAACTGATGGAATCAAATTATCTATGGCGGCTCTCAGTCTACTGATTGCACCGTCTACAGTTATCGCAGCCGGACTCCATTGCACAATTACACTTTCCGCAAAGTTTCGAGCAGAGATAAACTCATTCCAGAGAGAATCATCATGCTCACCTTGCCCGGCAGCCAATATTGCATTAGCCTCCATGAGAATCATAGCCAGTTCATTATCCATCATCCCGAAATAGGCATCGTCAAGCGCTCCCCATATACCGGCAGTCGGTTGATTGAGTGTCGTGAAGCTGACTGTGACATAGCCGGGAGCTGAAATATGAATGCCGTTTAATCCGCGCTCCAAGAATGTACCCCATGTAGTGCCGCCTCTGAAAGTACGGGGACCGACTGCCGCGGGCACACCTGAAACAACATTATCTCCAACAACATTGAACAAAAATGATCCATGATTATTATCGTTTGCGCCTTGAAGCCATGCAGAGAATGTGTAATAGCCGGCAACAGGTACAAACACCTCTTGTGAGATGACTCTGTTAAACATCCCGCTTCCAAAGTGGATAGCTTGACTTCCGGTACGTGCGTTTGAGGCCTGTCCCGGATAGGGGGTGAGATTACCAAGATTTAACGACCCTCCGGTTACATTCCATGTGAGCCTGTCGGGAGCACGGAAGTATTCAAAGCTTGGATCGTATATCAGGTTGGGAACTCTCTTATCAACAGATGCATCAAATGTGCGTTCACCACCACCTATGTGGGTCAAGGTCACTGTTCCTTCTATAATATAAATTGCACTTGGACCAGTATCGGCAGCGCGCAATTGCTCGGCGTTCCAGACAACCGGTTCATGGACTCTGAGGTTATCTGTGTAAATAACTTCGATTGTATCGGGCATCTGCAGTGGTATTCCTGTGTCAGCTTCAATCGTTATTGCAGATGCACGTGGCGTATTTAGTCTCCAGTGACCTATTGCCACGGGTGCTACTGGCTCAACGCCTATTGCACCTGTATGAACCAATCTCCATACATCCAAAGATGCAAGGGGGACACGGTTGCCGACATGGCTGAACATCTGACTGGTGTTCCTTGTGGAGTTTCCATCGGTATTTGGTCCGCCGTACGTGTATGTATCGCCATAACCTGCCACATATCTCGCACGCCAGCCTGTTCCGTACCATCTGTTAGCAACGGAACATGTTGTCGGCCATGCAGGCTCCCAGTAGAAAACTGCGATGCCCCTGCCGTTAGGCACAGCTGCGACCGCTCTGATAGCGTCGGTTACGGCATTTGCCTGCCCCTGAACATCTTGATTATATGCCCAGAAATTGCCATAGCCTCCCGGAACAGGTGCATAAGAAACCTCTGCACAACCAACATAGACATCAAAAGCTTCAGAGATTGCTGTCATTGTGGCGGTAAACTCTTCTACTGATCTATGAAGATAGGGATACCATGACAACAGGAACACATCATAAACTGCTCCGGCGTCGTATAGATTTTGCGCACGTTGCATTTGCGCGTCCAAAGCGTGAGGATCGGTAAAGTGGACAGCTCTAAGGATGTTTAAGCCATACTTTTCATTGATGGAATCAACAGCCATCAAACCATATCTCACCATATGATACATATTGAGATTACCGAGAGCGCTGACCCCTGCCATGCCGGGGTTCTTCTCATTGCCGATTTGAACCATTCCTACATCAACACCGGCTTGAATCATCCTATCCAAACTTTCATACGTAAAGTCATAGACAGCTTGCCTTCTCTCAATAGCACTGAGACCCAGCCACGCCCTGGGAGTATTGAATCTTGCAGGATCTGCCCAAAAATCTGAAAAGTGGAAGTTTGCAAGCAATCTCATTCCTTGTTCTGTGGCACGCAAACCCATTTCTATTGCTCTGTCCACGTTGTTATTCCCGGCACCATGTCCACCGGGACCAAAACCAGTTCCAAATTGCGGATGATTCGGAATAAAATGTTCATCGTTAAATGGGTGATTCCAGATGCGTGCACGAACATAATTCACACCGTGGTCTGCCAGAGTTTCATAAATATCAGCAGGCTGACCATCCCTGCCACGCCAAACAATATTGGTGAGTGGTGCATGGGGAGAAGCCGTAGCAGCTCTGAGTGATGGTTCTGTCGATAAATCTACACCCATGATGAAGTCCTGACGTAGATTTGGAATTCTCTGAATGTGGATAGGATTATTAAGGACAGCAACGTTTTCAATGATATTACCTGTCACAGTCGCAGTTGTGCTTTCCAGCACGTATTTGTGACGTTCTGTGCCTCCTAAAGTGATGTCTGTGATTGTTACCACTTTGTCATTGCCTATTTCGGCGTTATCAAATCTCGCTGTACCCCAAGCTGTTAGCTTTGCAGCACGACCTGTGTTATCTGACATATTCTCAAGTACCCACGGTTGACCATCAGGTCCCAAGTATTCATTTCTCAAGAAGCCGGATGGTACAATCCCACCAAGGTCTGCTGCGAGAAATCCCGAGACCTCCGACAGGTTGAACTCCACAATCGCCATATTAGTGCCGTTATACGGTTTGTCTAAAACTCTGATGTCTGACGGATGAATAGTGATGGGTCTTGGTCCTACAGTAATATTTGTTGGACTTGAAGCTTCATTTCCATAAACAGCAGCTACTTGGAAAACCCCTACACCGATGATATAGACTGTTCCATCAGCATATACAATAGCTACGTCATCACCTTCAACCAAAGAAAATACAGCGTTAGCGACAGGATCTCCGCGCAACCTGGCAGACAGTTGGAGTGTATCTCCGTATACGATATCTCCGACAGGATCAATCACTAAGTCAGTCGGAGGTAGATCTCCAATGACGGTGAATGTAGCATACACAACTGCATCATTGACAAACAAGTTGCCTCCGGGTTTTGTGGCACGGATCGTTGTCGTACCTAAGCCATTTATCCTAAACTCATCTTCGGTATTATCAAAGATTATTGAAGTTCCACCTGTAATCAGATAGGTGATGTCGCCGGTAGGTATCGGGATGTTGCTGGTACCGGCATTGCTTACGGCTACTTTGATGTACCCGGTGACATCCTGACCCGGTACGAAGCCGTTGTTAAGGTCAAACTGCCTACCGGTATATGTCAAAGGTGGTGCATTTTGTTTCGTTACATCATTCGTACTCATGAGGTTAAAATCAATATCATCTATAACACCCCATGCATCAGCGGCAGTAGAGCCTACATGCACGTTTATCGTGACATCTCCACTGGCCGCGACAAGGACATTATCCAGCCTTACTTGTGTGTAGTTGGCTGCCCCCCATCCAGTGACACCACCCCAGGACGCGGTGTGAGTGCTCTGGACAGTTTGTCCGGCTACTGATAAGGTAAAGGTCGTTGGACCGCCGGTTGTTATTACCCAAATTGAGAATGAATAATATCCCGGTGCAACATTGTAGATAGTCTGGCTCAAGTTGCTGTTCATGGTGCCCCACCAGTCAACAGCGTGGTTACCGGTTCTTGCATTGCCAGGATTGTTCATAAACCGCAAAGCAGTGTTTGAGCGTGTCCAGTACTGATACCAAGCACCTGCTCCAGTGCCTTCGGTAAGTTCAAAGCTTGGATTTCGAACAAGATTAACAGGATCTCCATTTGCGAGCCCGCTAACCGCTCCAGCGGGAACTATTCCAAACAAGAATATAAAGATCAGCATGATTGAAATGCATTTTTTGATTCGTCTCATATTTACCCCTTTCGATAGATGAGTTTTCTTTTCCGTGTGAGGGCGACAGAATGTCGCCCTCATGCGATTTTGACTGTTACTCAATAACGATTGCGTCACGATTTACGTTTAATGCATTTGTTCCTGTAACATGACCATGAGCGTAGAAAGTGACTCTTGCACGAACTTCAAATCTGCCGTTATTCTCAATAGTGCCATAGTTCGCGAGGGTGGAGTTCGTTACATTTTCAACATGTCCATTGTTTATTAGTGTGCCACCTTCAGCAATTGTAATTGTACCTCCTCGACCGCCTTGGTTATTTATCCTACCTCCGGGAAGTACTTCTACTGTGCCTTCGATAATAAGCTGGGCATCGCCCTGTATGTTAAGAGCGGTCTCAATGTATAGCGTTCTGCCCACGGGAACTATAAACGGACCGTGATGATCAAATATGCCCAAATTGCTTCGTGTTTGCAAGACAACATCGCCCAACTCGAGAAGGTCAAGCAGTCGTGCCGGATTGGTGCCATTAAATAAAGCCGGTGGTGGTTCGGGCAGACGATAGAAGTATACAGAGTCTATCATGCCAAAAGCTCCGTGGGATGCCCTAAACTCAAATGCGACCTGCGCTTGACCTGAAGCCACTTCGATGCGTTCGATAATCGGATTACTCCACACTCTATAGCCCTGTAGCTGTACGGGGGTTCTGGCAAGCTCGACCCAGTCATCTGCCGGACTATCACGATGACGCAAAATCATGGCAAAGTCGTATGTCGCACCAGCTTCCGGCACGCGGAAGGTTGTATTGACTTCGCCACCAACATAGGCTTCAAAGTTAAAATAACCTGCGTCTTCTTCAGAGATATTGATGATTTGTGAAAGATTAAAGCTCAGCGCACCACTTGTGCTGCGTGAGTTTGTCTCACCGGCTACATGGAAGGTATTTGGAATTGGTCGGTAGAAGCCAACACCAAATGGACCTGAGCGAACCATAAAGGATTCTCTGCCACGCACTTGTCTGGTGGTGGTCCCTTCCTGACGAGTGAGATTCCATTGACCAACGCCTGTGCCGGATACTTGGGGAGCCGGGTTATCCCAGCCAGCTTGTGCTGGCGTGCCAAAATGATGTGAATTTACGAGGTTTGGTGGCGCAACAGTCAAATAGCGCGCGGTGTATGCATATGCTTCCACAACGTCATCCCATGTACGACCTGTGATAAGGCGAGTATGAGAACCAAAGTTTTCAATTGTGGTGAGGAAGCTATAAAAGTCATTTAGCTCTGTGACATCCCATGTTATAGGCATGCTTTGTCTTGAATTGTCCATGCGGTGTGCCCACATGGTAGTCGGAAGTGCTGCAGCCAAAGCTTCCGGACTGATCGTTTCAAGATCTAGTACTAAACGTGAATGAGTGTCCGACACTTGAGTCCTTGGCGCATTGCCGATAGTGAAAATATCAATTGCATTTCCGTCTGCAGGACTTGCACCTCTGAATACATAGTCAAAAACGCGGATGTTTGGAAGTGGGCGACCATCCCAATCAAAAATGTTTTGATTTTCGTGCGCACCGCCGCCATACATTACACCGGCGTCACCGGGATCAACCACAATACCATAACTGGTTGCCCATCCTGTGCCATCCTCTTCCCATCTTTCAAAATTATACGCCCAGTTACCTGGTTCATTGTTAACGCCGGGAGCTTCGGGAATCCATGCAGGCTCCCAGAGAAATACGCCGCCGATATTGCCGCCGCGTGCAATTACGTCCGGATTGTTGTCCGTGTTGTTCATGGATTGTATGACCATTTGCAGGGCATTTGCACTGCCTTGTACAGTGGCGGGAGCTGTAAGATTTGCATGACCGGCACGTGGAGCAATAACTTCATGCATGTTGCCACTGATTTTCGTCGTTGGGTGTGATGATTCAAAAATCATGACATGTCGTACTCTGTCACTGCTTGCAGGGTTGATGGTATTGTGCACCGTGTTTAGCACATTTGTAAGCGCGACACCGCTTGCATGTCCCCATTGTGGGTAAGCTGAAACGCCGTAAATGTCAAAGTCGGCATTTGCCGCCATAAACATACCGGGATTACCGCCAGGGCTGGTATTTGCCCAATGCTTTGCAGTAAGTATGTTTGGCACGAATGTGCAATTTGCGGGTGGAAGCGCCGAGCGTACGTTGCCTCCTTCGTATGCGCGTGGAAGTTCTTCATAACCTCTGAATACACGCTCAGCATTGCGCACAGCTCTCGCACCTTCGTGGAAAGCACCCATGGCAGCACCATTAACACCCCAACCAGTCATGCCCGCTATGCCGGGATTGGTTTCATTGCCCACTCCGACAAGACGAACCATGACACCAGCTTCCAGCATACGCAATATAGTATCAAATGTGTGATCGTATAATAAAGTTGTTCTGGCAACGGTATTTGCACTGTTGTTGCCACCAGGTGTGTGTGCCCATGCTCTTGGCACGATAAACTTACCGGGATCTGCCCACGTGTCAGAATAGTGGAAAGCCACCTTTGTGTATAGACCGGCTGCTGCTGCACGTCTGCCCATTTCTATAGCTGCATCAGGGTCGATGGCACCACCACCGTAAGTTACTCTTCTGGTTTCACTTCCGGGACCATCGGTGTAGATGTCAACATAGGGATTAACCCACACACGCAGACGAACATAGTTAAAGCCCGCCTCGGCCAAGGTGACAAACATACACTGCTCTTGACCATCAAAGTCGTAAAATCTCACACCTGCGTTGTATAGCGATAAAAAGCTGGATACATCGGCACCACGTGCAAAGTCCGGATGGACATTTGCTAGCTGACCTGTGTGGATTTCTGAGTTGGCAGCGCCAAGGGCGGCTTCAATGGTGATTGAAAGCTCGACATAATCATCCAGTCCGTCCATATTTGTTGCTGATATAGTAAAGGTGGTGATACCTGTGGTGGTAGGCATGCCAGTTATGACACCGTTAAAAGGGTTAAGGCTGAGACCCGCCGGCAAATTGCCGGTAACAGCCCACTCAATTGCGTGGTGTGTGCCCACCTGATGGGTGCGCAAAACTGCTCTGTAAGGACTGCCGACATTGCCACTTGGCAACGCAGTCGTTGTAATTTCCGGGTATGCTGCAGCCTCAGGCGAATCTACATCGGCTGCAACAGCAAATGCCTGTGCAACTCCAAAGATCATAAATAGGGCTAAAGTGGTTGCTAAGATTGTAATATATTTTTTTTTGAATTTCACGTTACATTTCTCCTTATGTTAATCAAATTTCCTTGAATACTCAATCTCAAAATACTGTTACTCAATAACTATTGCGTCACGATGTACACTTAACGCGGTTGTTCCTATAACGTCGCCGCGATCATAGTAAGTAACTCTTGCGCGAACTTCAAACCTGCTATTATTTACAATCGTACCGTAATTAGCAAGAGTAGAGTTAGTTACGTTTTCAACATGCCCATCATTTACTAATGTGCCGCCCTCAACAATCGTTATTGTTCCTCCTCGGCTGCCTTGGTTATTTATCCTGCCTCCGGGTAACACCACAACCGTACCTTCGATAATAAGCTCGGCATCACCTTGTACATTAAGGGTGGTTGCTACGTATAGTGTCCTGCCTTCAGGAATTACAAATGGAGTGTGATGTGCAAATATTCCTAAATTACCACGAGTTGAGAGAATAACATTTCTGTCTGCAAGTGCATCTCTCAATGTGTTGGGGTTTGTACCGGTAAACTCAATAGATACTGTTGCCGGCACAGATGGTGCGGTAGTTCCTACTCTGCTCCAGAAGTGGTCAAATTTGGACGCAGTAAAGGTGAACTCATGTTCGCCGGCTGTCAATCCTGACACCGTGAAACTCAGATCATCAACCAGAGGATCGAACGTTCTAATGTGCACGCCATTATGGTAAAGATCGTAGCGCTCGGCGAAGATGATTGGAATCAATGTGATTTCTGCTCTATTGCCTACCAAATTAACAATTGGTGACGGAGCAGTTCTGTGTGAGAAATATGTGACTATTTCCGCTACATTGTAGCGAGTCCAGTTACCCAAATTGCGGGTCTGTGGTCGCGGACTTCCGGTCACATGGCTGTTGATATCCGGATCTTGCACGCCAACAGCGACGATTCTGATGTCGCCGAACTCATTGTACAAGACAATCTCTTCACGGGAATCACCTATAAAGTCAGCTACCATTGCACGCGTTGTAGACATTGTGGAAATGTCGGGTATCGAAGCAATCACATTCATATAACCGTCAACAAGAATAGAGGGTGCAAAGTTTTCGGGTGATATGGCATCTGGGTTACCACTCAAGATAGCTTCAATGTTGCGGTTATGATTGAGACCGAGCGGTGAGAAGGTACCCATAGAGTTAGGCATTTGTGAGGCTATCGCCGTCCATGCTTGATAGTTGTTTTCTGAAATATAGGCGACCTGACCTCTATCATCTATCATGAAAGTGCCGCTGTGCCCTATAGGCCATGGACCACGATTCCGACGCTCCAGACCGTATGTGAACATCCCGTCGGCATCCGTCCTGAACCAGCCCATATTTTGGTATTGCAACTCTGTAGCATGGTCGAACATCCATTCAAGACTTCCTGTCTGAGCATTGAAAAGCGTACCAGATAGCATATCGTCAACGCCGAACTGTACATACAGTCCGCCATCGCCACGAAAATCACCAATCTGGATTGAGTCTGTGTGACCGCTGGGAGCTCTTGCACTCCCCGCACCACCTACTGTGGTTTGCGGATTACGGGAAGGCATGGGGTTAGGAGCATGCCACAATAATTCACCAGTCGCCGGATTGTGCAGCCTTTGATTGCCAATAACCCAGTCTCTATTGTCGTTTTGGTTGGCGAAGACAGGAAATCCAAGTGGGAAATGGCCCACATGATCACCCATACCACCTACCGAGCTACGCCATTTAAAGTTCATTACAAACTCGCCATCTTCATTAATCATTTCCCAAGCGGTTAAGTGTTGGTAACGCTGGGACAGAAGGACGTGCTGGGGAATGCCTCGACCATCAAGATCCACTAGAGTTATCGAGTCATGCAGTCCATTCATCATAGCCATAGTAAGACCGGGATCAATAGAGCTGGCTCTGGCTTGCATTTCAGCAAAAGACATGAACATTTCCCTGCCGTTTACATCACGGGCGATATCACCTGTCTTACCACAAAGAATGTAGAAAACATCGTTAGCAACCTGATAAAATCTGTTTTGATAGTTTTGCGGAGCGGGATCCCAAATGTAATCGGGATGATCGAGGAGACCACGCTCAATACTTAATGCACTTGGTTGCCACGGTGGCGGCGTTGCAGTTGGCAACACTCCCGGATTAGCTACTAAGATTACGTTGTTGTAGCCATCGCCTGTAACATCCATAATATTCACAGGCTCACAGGCTGCTGTACTGACTTCCCTCGAAAATCCGTCAAAACCCCTCATACCTGTCGCTGCGCACCTCTGCCAAAGAATATTACCTTCAATGTCAACGGCAGTCAGAGAAAATACTACACGAGGGGTCGCGTTACCACCGTCACCTGCAGAACTGACTGTACCGGCACCCGGTCCATATGTCCAAACACCATCTTCTTGCGTAAATACTGTTGTAGTTCCAGGAGCATTGTTTGGAGGTATCCAGTTAGCTCCGCCAAAACCTTCCCACGATCTAGGACCTTGTGTTAGCGTGTTTACGAGTAGGATGTCATTGCGTCCATTGCCGGTCAAGTCCCCAATACGCAGACGGTTGCTGAACCCTGCATATGTCCCCGTGCGAAATTCTGATATAATAGTATAATTTTCGCCATCAGGGAGAGCTAGTTGGATGAAAGCATCTTTTGTACGTGAAGACTCTTCGTCGCCCTTAACCGCGCGGACGGCGTACCAATAATACGGACCGGTCAGTCCGTTGTCAACGTATGTAAAAGTATCACCGGGAACAGTTGCAACTACAGCCATCCTGCTGGCTGCATCTATGCCATGGCGGCGGTAGATTCGAAACTCGTCTGCGTCCATGCCATCCCAGCTCAAAGTGACAGAGTCGGTTGTGACCGGGGTGTACAAAACATTTTGCGGCATACCAAACGGGAGAAGATAGTAGCCGTAGACCCGGGTATTTACGTTATCAATAAAGCTGTTCCAGCTCATATTATTTGCAGCACCTGCGGCTGCAGTTCTAACTCCAACGAATTGAAGGGCTATGATCTGACCCCATAAGAAATCTTCATCATACATCGGTATGTCAGCCCTTGACCATACTGGTGTACCTGTCTCTGCATAGGAAAACGCAATGTCAATGGTTTTTGCGTTAAAGTCAAAATAGACAGAAACAGTATACCAGACATTGCGATTCTCAGCGATGAGGTTATCGCCGGTCAGTCCCAAATCACTGAGATGGGTGTTATTAGGCATAACGCCCGTATAAAAATACACTCCGGGAGTTAAGTATCCGGCAGGAGCTGCTCCTGTGGTTATCAGTCGTAGCCAGTTGAAAGAATTGAAGTGGTAGACATTATTGAAATTAATGCTTCCATATCCTTCAGGTGCTACCGGGGATGGGGTGCCGGGAAACCAGTCAAATGTAAAGTTAACGGATCCGGCTCGGGTGATGGGCTCTTTAAATACCAGTCGGTTTGTGCGCACAGGCTGACCGGCAGCTGTATTGTTTATGTGATATCTGCCCATGAATTCACTGCTCGGGTCGCTGTTAATACCGGGAGATGTCGTCACCGGTGCCGTGGTAGCTACATTGTGTCGCACAATTGATTGGACTATGTTTCCACCGATACGATTTCCGGGAATCGATTCGTTTTGGAACCATCTGAGATTGCCTATATCGTTACCTTCAAAATCTTCAGTCCATTCGACGCGCGGGATGGCTGATGTGAGTTCTTCCACAAGATCGGCCTCATCATCTGTCGGTTTTGTGTCATCATATCCACCTAAACCAAGCTGGTCAGAGTATGTTGCGATAGCTTCATCTGAAGCAGGCTTCTCATATAAAACAGGTTCTTCGTAGTTTGCGTACTCTCCATGCTCCGCTATAGCGACCGGCATAATCATGGTCATCATCAAAAACATCACAAGAAGACAAGCTAAACCTTTTTTTTGAGTACGATTAATCATTTGGATACTCCTTTACTAATAATATTATACTGCGAAAACGCTGGTTTAGTTTTTCCAAGCATACCTCCTTTGGATACTAATATAGTCGATTGTGAAACTCAAAAAACTAAGTAATTGTATGATTTTCTGAACTATGTTTCAGACTTTCGCAATCGCCTAATATTAATAACTAACCAAATTATGGATATCTTTGCGAGCTATTTAACGTCATTCATCGTTGAAAATCCTTGAAAGGCCACTGTCATTACAAAAACGATACCCCGAAGCATATTGATTGCAATGAGGTATCGTTCTTTAACATGTTGATTAGTTGAATAATTATGCGTTTTAAGCAGAACTTACGTTGCTTCACCTATTACGCAAATGGCACACTTGAATGATGTAGTTGAAGTCTAAGATTGCCATCAGTTCCTCTGAACCATGCCATTGATTTTTGAACTGTAACTAAATCGCCATCTCCATCGGTAATGACAACTGTTCCCATTCCAATTGCAGTCTCTCCATTAATTATAAATTCCCAGTCATTTTCAAAACTAACTGCTGTCCATGGGTTTGTTGCAAACCCTGATGCATCCTCGTAGATTGTATTAGGAGCAGAAGTTCCAATGAAATAACTTGCCGCACCATCCCAATCAAAACGAAACGGAACATCACTTGCAATTGTTGGTTTGAATAAAACTGGTCCATATCCGTAACCATATAAGTCTTCCAGTACACCTGCAGCAATTGTTACATAGTCTTCACCATCTGCAAAAGCAGTGCTAATTGCGACTAATCCATCTCCCCACGCGGTTTGTGCCGCTCTAATCTCCGGTACTGTAATTGGGTTGATTGCCGGTGCAGGATCAACTTCCGCTGCTACGGTTAAATCGGTGTCAGCTTCTGTCTCGTTCGGACTCTCTTCATCTGAACAGGCAGCCAAAAGTAACATTGGCATGACCAGGACTAATACCCATAGTTTATAAAATTTTCTTTTCATCTTCATAAAAACCCTCCTGTTAAATTTTCGTTAATTATATGAGTTTTTTTCGAAAAAGTCAACATAAAGATAGATTATTGTGTTGAAAAGTCACTAAATATTGACACTAATAGTCAATGCAAAAAGGAAAAGTTGAAAAAAATCAACACATATGATAGCTTATAACTTGCTGTTAGATAATCGCTTATTTTCTACATGTAGTTTTAAATTGTTTTGAGTTTTGCAATTGCTTAATTTTTGCATTGGGAAGGAGGTGTTGATGCGCAAGAGGATTGAAATTGTGCGATTAAAAGTGTAACTCAAAACAAGTGGAATGTATCAGAAATAGCTAGGCTATAAATGAAGTAAATAAATTTTATTGAAAGGATAACTTCTAATTATGAGAAAATGCAAAAGAGTATTTACTATTTTCCTCGCTTTGATACTTGCAATCTCAATTCTTACTCCGGTGTCGGCGTATTTTGAACCTACCACTGATTCACAGCACGTCGAGGACAACGACGTAATTCAGCATACAGTAACAATTGAACAGCTTCAAGAATCTGTCGCAACGGTGGATGCTACCATAAACATCGATCCGGCAAACCAGTTTCAGACTATGGAGGGCTGGGGCACCACTATTGCATGGTGGGGCAACTTAGTTGGTACATGGGTTGGTATTACGACTCCGGAAAGTATTGCCTTTGGTCGAAGTGTTGGCTGGGAAGGGGATATGGAAGTTCGTGAAATGCTAGTCTATCAATTGTTCCATCCCGATCACATGAATATGAATGTCGCCCGCTTCCAGATTGGCGGCGGTGACGGAGCAGACGGCTTCTACAGTCACACGCAAATAAGAAGACCTGATTCACGTGTGATAGGCTGGACATTTGACATGCTTGGACAGGCGTACTGGGATCCAAATGACCCGGATGGCTGGATGGATGCGACGGAACCTCTCATGAATCCTGAACATCCGTTCTGGAATAGACCTATCGAGCATATGCATGACTGGGCACAACTCTGGATATTGGAAAAAGCTACTGCAATTCGTGAAGAAGCATTGGCAGAGCGTGGTCTTCCAAACGATATGATTATTGAGGTCTTTGCAAAATCCACACCATATTACATGACATTTGACCTCCAGACCAACGGCTCAATGCGCCGTCCTGGTACAGGTGGAGGCGGAACTGATAACAATGTCGGAGGAGCTCCGATTGCTGCATGTAACCGCTCATGGCCGGGAGCACTAGATGTACCTGGACCGGGACCGATTGGTGGAGCGTTTACAACGCAATGGAATCTTCACCTTCAAACAGTTCCTGAAGAATACAGGGATCAGGTAACTGCACATAATGTTCATCGCGGTGAAAATCACAATCCACGCTGGTGGCGCCCCCATGCTAGATATATGGCGATTGCCACTCAGTACATTGAAAACTTTGCTCTGGAGTTGGGCATCGCTGTAAAAGCAATTAATCCATTTAACGAGCCGACTGTTAACTGGGGCGGTGAGTGGAACGCAGTTGCCGAACGGGATGATGGTTTCTTCCCATACGGTTTTTCAGTACCAAGTGCTGCGGCAAACCGCCTTATCCCACCGGAAGAGCGCTTCGGACCTCCGTTTCTTTCCGGAATGTGGGGACATCAGGTTAAACAAGAAGGAAACATGATGACAACGTGGAATCAAAGCCAAGTCATCAGAGATTTTGTCGAGGAGTTTGAAGAGTGGGGACTAGGGCATGTGCTTGTTGCAGCTTCGGGTGATACCGGACAAGGCACAACGGTCTGGACATGGAACAGATTTACCGAGCAAGCAAGAGCAGACACGCCGTTTCTAAGCACACATAGTTATGGTCGAAGTGACCTCGACGGCAGACGACTCCGAGACATGGCTCTCACTCGCGGCGGAGATATTTGGCAAACAGAAGTAGGCTTCGGCGGAGGCACAAACCAGACCTTAAGTTGGAATCCTTACAGCATGGCACAAGTTGAAGCTCAAACTCAAGCTCTTGTCATGATTCGGGATGTAAAAATCATGCAAACCCCTGTCTGGGTAAACTGGATAGCCATTGAAAACTCTTACAATATGATGGAAGAGAACACAATGTGGGGGCTCATACATGCAAACCTTGCCAGCCCTGTCGGAATTAGATGGTTTGGCGAATTTACTTGTAATCTATACGACTGTGATTACAGTCGATTCGTAGACAGGCACGGCAACCCTGCTAATTTCTGCTGCGAAGATGCAGAATATGGCGACCTCATCGGTTTTGACCGCCATTTTGACATGTTCGATCAGCCGCTGCTATGTCCGAGATTCCATAGTCGCTTCTTGCATAGCGATATTGCTAATAGCCCTCCGAATAACTGGCAGGACGGGCAAGGTCCGGGTCAACCTGTAGGACCGAGTGGGGACAGAAATTGGTCTCGCTACCATGTCAGCCATATCGGAACAGTAGAAGAAGCAAGAGAAGCAATGCTTGATCCGGACAATCTGTTCGGTCAGTTCAAAGATCATCGTTTCTGGATTGCTACCGCTGCAGGCGGGCATGCTGCAACCGGTGCAGGTCATATGGCTAATCCTGACAATGCGGCGAGATGGAATAATAGACATCTGCATCGTCAACAGGATGATTATGAAATCCACTATACGAAGCAATTTTATGTACACCAACAAATCGGTCAGTTCCACAGACAAGGTAATATAATAATCGATGTGGATCACTTTGGCATGGATTCACTTGCCTCTATCTCTCCGGACGGCACGGAGCTTTTCATTACTGTGCGTACTACAAGTTCTGTAGACGTAGGTATTGACTTGTCCAGATTCCCCAATGCCGGTGTGGCAGAGATGTGGGTCACAATGGATGACATCAGAGCTGATGGCATATTCGATCCCGAAACCGGCAGAGATATTGGTTTCGAAGACAGGGATCAGTGGAATATGCGCCAAATGGAAGACATTGATGTGTCCGGTGGTGTTCTTCACGTCCTATCCCCAAGAACAGGCAGTCAAGTCATTACGTACAGAATTACAAGTGATGGTGCACCTGGTCCGGGAGGCAGAACCGGTCCTAACGATGCAAACGAAAGACTGTTCAATGACTGGATGACATATAGAGTTTTCAACAGCGAAGTCATGTTTGCACCAAATACCGGACACAGTGCAGCCCATGTTGAAACAATCTATCAATTTGTCGAAACAGGTCGTTACAGCAACATGAACAGATTTGACTTTAGAAGACCTGACGGCACCCACAACATGAGCAATGTCCACAATTTGGCTCATAATACCGGAGAGAGCCTCACAGATTCTCCTGTCACTGGAGCTCCCGGCGGTACAGCATGGGTATTCCATAATGCTGTGGGCGGATTTGGCAACTCCCCACATGACAGCTCTGCTCGCAGGGCGACAGCTTCAGGAGCTTCATTTAGCTTCAGGTTTGATACCGATCGTCTGATTATACGGGGTGAAAGAACTGCAGTTCCAGCAGACGTAGCAGAATTCTATGCCTATTTGAATGGCGAACTTCTGGGCAGATTCAACACTGAAGCTACGGTTACCAATCCCGAAGCTGTACTTTTCGACACCGGAGTAGTTGAGCGCAATGAAACACTCGATGAGCACGGACTACCAATAGGCAATACACTTAGGATTGTAAAAGCCACTGCTGCAGGCAGATTGCAAGTGAGTGCTGCATTCCTTGGTACGGGAGATCCCGCAAATAGAGTCGATGGCATAGAAGAAGTAAGCCCGATTCCTATGGTCGCAGTATTCTCTGACCAAGATCTAAATGATGCGCTACCTTCCGCCGTTCTCGTTTCAGGATTCTATGATGAACAAGAATTTGTTGACGAAGAAGCAACAGTGGTATGGGGTGCAGTCAACCTCGTTGGCAGAGAGTGGCAGACTGCGCGAGTTAGAGGCGAAGCTACATTTAACAATATGACAGTCGCGGTATTTGCGCCGATAGAAGTTATTCCAAAAGGACTCGTATACTTTGTCAGCATGGGAGCAGGTGCTTCTGCAAATTATACCGTCAATGCTGGTGGTGCAGGAGTTTGTCCTGTATTCCCTGCAATAGCGGCAGCAGCTAACTTGTACAATGATGTGCCTGATAGAGCGAGTGGCACAGGTCCTCAACGTATGGAAGTTAATCCCGGATTCTGGGGCTTTACACAGACAAACATGCCGGGAGGCGCAGGTGGTTATGTGGCACCGGCTCAAGCAGGTGCAGGCGGCAAATGGTCAACATTTGTCTACAGTGGAAATACAGCACCGATGCCGGGTGCGACCGTAGCTGTGCAAAACGGTGCGTTCAACTACAGATTGCCGGTCACTGAGCCGGGTCGCTACTTCATAACTGTAGGTCTGGGTGGTCATTCATGGGCAAACAGAACGGTAAGCCTGTCTGCTGAAGTCAGATGTTCAGACACAAATGCGAGCCTACAGCCGATGCAGAGCATTTTTACAGGTTGGTGGTCAAACACAGGACCGACCATTGAAAGAGGAGCAAACCTCTACATAGATGTTTACGAGCCGGGCGACATAATACTCCACTTCAGACGTGGTGGAACACCTGCAAATCAAGGTGCGATTGTAGCTTGGGTTGGCTTGAATAAGTCTCAGGTAAGCGCAGAAGCACTAAGAGCACTTGATGCAGCCATAGCTGCTGTGGCAGGGCATAACCCACTAAACTACACGGAAGAAAGTTGGACAGCTGTAACTGCTGCACTTACAGCAGCAAATGCTGTGAGGCAGAACATAGTCGCAACGCAGGAACAAGTGGAGGCAGCAACTGCGGCACTACTTGCTGCACTGTACAACCTGGAAAGACGCCCACCACCAGCCTTTAATGAGCTAGACGCTGCTATAGCCAGGGCTGAGGCTCTAAATGAGGCTGATTGGGTTGCAGAATCATGGGCAGCAATGCAACCTGTACTGGTGGCAGCGCGTACAGTAAGAGCTCAGGTTGACCCGTATCCAACGCCTGCTGAAGTAGCAGCAGCGGCGCAAGCCTTGCTTGATGTGTTAGCCGCAATGCAATCAACTCCGACCGAGTTTTCCGGAACTAACCCCAACACGCTGAGAGATACGCTGCTATGGAGGGATGTATACCTTGAAACCAGAGGCAATCTCGGCATCTTCACTCATCAAAGTCCGTTTGTTGTACCTGAGGGCAGGACACTCACAATAGTGACAACGCTGAATATACAGGGCAATGCCGAGCTTATAATTGAGGGTACGGTAGTAGTACTTCCCGGTGGCAGGATAAATAACCAGGGCGGCAGCGGAGGTACAATCACAATTGCGGAAGGTGGTACATTGATAAACAACGGACATGTTGAGAATGTGACAAACTCCACTCTAAACAACAACGGCACCATAGTTAACAATGCAAGGTTTGAAGTGCGTGCAAGAACCACCTTCAACAACCCCGGTCTCGTTGAAGGAACAACTCCACTTAACATAAATCGTGACGCAATCGTTGTTGAGTAGTATCGTGAGCCAGAAACATGTAGCAAAGTATCCATAATTTCATATATTGCCTGTTCAGTATAAGGCAAAAGGGGCTGTTGCAAAATGATGCAATAGCCCCTAAAAAAATGCAGAAATGAGCATTCGTCATTGCGGCCTCCGAGCCGCAATCTAAATAGAATCAAGCTTTGTCATGGATTCCAGGTCAAGCCCGAGATGACAGGTTTTTCGGTTTTCTGTATTTTGCAACAACCCCAAATCTTGTATTATACTCTTCGATTTATATCTCTCATTCGGCAACCATTTGTAATGAGTTGCTTTCTCCAGATTATCTCACCAAGAAATTTATAAATAATTCTAGGAAGTCCGATCGATGTATAAATATTTTCTTCCGAACCCTGTGATAAAATCGTCTTTACTAACACCTCATACGCTTTTCCTAAAGTGCTTTTTGGTCCTCTGCCCACCGGTATACCTCTCATATACACGATACTGCTGCCACCGCCATATCCAATCCCCATGCCCCATTGCAACCCTGCTCTTTTGCACCAGTTTTCCATGATTGCAAGCGCATGATGTGATTGCCTTCCCTCATAAAACCCACCATTTACGATTGCATATACATGAATCGTCTTATCTGTAGAAAGCTCACGCTCCATTTGGCAAAGACAAGATAGCAAATGTGAGGGAGTGGAATCAACATGAAGAGGATGCGCAAAAACCCAGGCTGAATAGGTTAGCAACTCACTGATTTCATCTTCAGTTAAAAAAGGTTTGTCTATGTAAAACTCTTTTGTCTCATGTTTAGCCGGAAACTCATAATTCAAATCGTCGAGCAAAACATCGCTGGCACTTTTCTTCCTTTTGGGACTTGCATTTATCAAAGCAATCTTCACACAAATGCCTCCTTCACTTCATCTTCAGTTTTGAAAAAAGATACATCGATTACCTGGGCGCCAAAATTTAATGCAATTGCAGGTATTAAGCTAAGGGCTGTAGCTCTTTCACTTTCTGTAACATCGGCTCCATAAAAATAGGCAGACAGGTTAATTGCATTATCATATCTCAGTTTGTGGTGCTGCTCATTATTGCGCACAGTAAAATCAGGCAGCAAATTAGGCAGTACCCTGTCCATAACATTTTTAACAAAAGGACTCAACCCTCCATATGTGCATTTACTGACAAAAACCAACTCCTCACAACGACCCAGTAGTGCACCCATATCCGCATAATTGTCCTTGATTATACATTCTCCAGGCGTTTTGATCCAACAGGTAAAACAGCCAGTACAATGATGCAGTTTTTCCATCTCATTAGGGGCTTTCAATTCATCTCCTTTGCCAACAGGTAAGTCCGGGATATCTGACATAATAATTCTCATCAAACACACTCCTTGTTTTCATTGATGTATTATACTAATATACTTTTAAACGGGGATTAGTATTATAAGTTCACGATGATTCATTGCACAATAACACACTCCCAAACCATTGTAAATAGTTTGGGAGTGAAATGTGTGTTAAAAATTACATAGCGTTGGATTACTCATAGCAATATTGACGAATGAGCTGTACGATTGAATTAACAATAAATCTGTCGAGCTTCATTGTTAATTTAACTTCGATTTAAGCAGCCTACACGCCTTTGAAGCTGAATGAGAATGTCATTTTCTCATTCGTTGGTAGTAGGTACTCTTCGTGTGTGCGGGCACCCCAAGTGTTGTCGCCTGCTATGCCCATTTGACGGAGATTTGCGCGGACTACTGTGTAATGAACTTCCGGTAGCTCATAGTCATGCATAGCATTTTCAAGCTCGTGAGGAGTATATGGAAGTGCGGAGAATTCCATGTCTTCAGCGGAGAAAATGATGCCTCTACCAGAGTTATCTGTTATCTTTGCATACCTTACGCCAAGTTTATTGCCACACTCTTGCGGAACCAGATACTTAGACATGTTATCTGCAACTTTGTTGCGATAGATGCCAAGCCTTGCACCACATGCGCGGTCAATGTAGCTCTCTTCAGGACCCATGCCATACCACTCGAGATTTTCATAGTCTGCATCAAGCTTGAACATCATTCCGAAGGCAGGCATTGGCGGAAGATCGTTTGGATGACATGATAGATCCACATTTACAGTCCCGTCGCATAAAATCGTATATATAACATCACACTCACATGTTGGCGATGTTGGGAGATAGTATGTGAATTTAACAGAAACTCTATCTGGTGAACTTTCGACAACAGGCTCTGCAGACGGAGGGAAGCCCTGTTCTAACAAATCATGGGGGATATGTGAACCATACAAACTAGCAATTTTCCACTGAGAGTAGCGAATCGGCATCATATTACCAATATCGTTATCAACAGGAGCACGCCAAAAGTTTGGCTTAGGAATTTGCTTAATCATTTCACGACCTGCATATTTGTACGAATAGAGTCCGCCCCGTGGTTTGTTGAATTGGATTGTAAAATTCTCACCTCTGACGCCGAGAGTTTGAATGCCCTCGATAACTTGTAGAGGAGTGGTATACACGATTGCCTCAGGCTTTGCGTCTACTTTAGTAACATGTTGACCGAATGCAACTTCATGACCGCAATGTTCCCATAAAGTACAGTCTTTCAATCGGAAAGACACAGTTATTGCGTACTCTCCGGGATGAGTTGGAACGGTCAGTGGTAGTGGATATGTAGCTGATGAAAGGGGAGGGACATCGGTTTCAAGGCACTTACGCTTGATTTCTACACCGTTTTTCTCAAGAATCACAACACAGTCATATTCAGATGTACAAGTGAAGAGATTCTTATTTGTAACTGTCACTTTGTCAACTCCAACATCAGCGAGAATTGTTTGATAATTATACTTTACAGTCTGAAGCTTTGGTGAATGCCCTCTGTCGCCATAGAGAATTCCGTTTCCACAGAAATTTGAGTCATGAGGACGATCATCAAAGTCACCGCCATATGCTTGGAAAGGTTTGCCATAGCGGTCTTTTTTCAAGAGACTTTGATCGATGAAATCCCATATGAATCCGCCTTGATAATGGGGGTATCTTGTCATCAAATCAATGTACTTATACAGCGTACCACCGGAGTTACCCATTGTGTGCAGATATTCGCATAAAATCATAGGCTTTTCTGTGTTTTCTTTCAGGAACACTTCTAAATCCCAAGGGTAAGTATACATTTTGCTGTACATATCAGTACTATCCGGGTAACGTGGGTCATGATCAACACCTTCATAATGAACAAGACGAGTGTTGTCGAGTTCGCGGAATCGTTCAGCCATTTTCAGAATGTTAATTCCACCATATGACTCGTTGCCAAGTGACCAAATGATGATACTTGGATGATTTTTATCACGCTCATATAGATTATCAACACGGTCAATGACAATATCCAGCCAGTCGGGATTGTCACCCGGAAGGGCAGCACCAACTCCAACATCAGTTGTCACAATGTGATGCCACCTGCCGTGTGACTCAAGGTTGACTTCGTCAATGACATATATCCCATATCGGTCACAAAGTTCATATGTATATGGATGGTTGGGGTAGTGGGAGGTACGTAGAGCATTGATATTAAACTGCTTCATCGTAATGATATCAGACTCCATTTGCTCACGTGTAATGGCGCGACCTGTTTTATCAGAAAACTCATGCCTGTTTGTACCATAAAACTCAACACGCTTTCCGTTGATATGCATTACATTGCCAATTAATTCAAATTTGCGGAATCCAACATCTTGAACAATGATTTCATTTAGATTGCCATTTTCATCAAACACTTGAATCTCAAGTTTGTATAAATTAGGTTTTTCAGCACTCCAAAGCATTGGATTAGTTACAGGCAGATTCAACTGTGTATCATTTTGGAACTCAACACTTAATGTGCCAACCTTTTCACATTCATAAAACAAAGATGCATCAACCTTACCTTTTGCATTTTCAGAAAAATTCATAGAAAAGCATAGTGTAGCATTTGAAAAATCATCTTCCAATTGCGTTTCAACTTTCAAATCGCGGACATGCACCTTTGGTGTAGAATATAGAAATACGTCACGGAAAATACCGGAGAAGCGGAAGAAATGCTGATCTTCAATCCAACTGCCTCCTGTAAACTTGAATACTTGTACAGCCAATTTATTTTCGCCATCTACCAAATACGGTGTGAGCTCAAACTCAGATGGTGTAAAGCCGTCTAAAGCATAACCAACATATTGTCCGTTGAGCCATAATGCAAAGCCGCTTTCAACACCTTGGAAAGATATGAAAAGATCTTCGCCACACATTTGTGAAGGCACTGTGAAGTAGTTTACATAACTTGCTGTAGGGTTGAAATCTTCGGGAATCTCGCCCGGTTCAATATCATTGAGTCCATCCCATGGCCATTGTACGTTTACATACTGCGGAGCATCATAACCTTGCATTTGAATATGTCCCGGAACTTTGATATCTTCCCAGTCCTTACAATCATAGTCGAGATTCGCAAAATCTTTTGGTGCAAGTGTGATATTTCTGGCATAACTGAACTTCCAAGTGCCGTTCATGCAATGGATAAAGCTGCTGCAGCCTTTTTCTACTTCACATTCATTGCGATAAAACTTATGGCTGGAACGTGCATCGAGACGATTCTCGCGAAAATAAGTAGGATTCTTGATTTTGTCATAATTAAATTTCATATATATTGCGGTTCCTTTCATTGATATAGAAGTTAAAATAAGAGTTGATGTGGGCTAATTATAGCAAGTGTGAAAAATCTAACCCTATGCCCTAAACCCTAGCCCCTAAATTACTTTACGGTACCCATAATGCCTTCTGCAAAGTATCTTTGTAGGAATAAGAATAGAAGTATTGTTGGAAGTGTGGCAATCAAAACAGCAAGCATAACAACACCAAATTCAGTGACATATCCTGCCATTAGGTTTGAGATGAGCATCGGCATTGTAACGGAGTCCGGTGACATCATGATTATTCTTGGCCACAGAAAAACATTCCATGCTGCCATGAAGGTGATTGTGGTTGCAGCAGCATATGTGGATTTCATTGTCGGTATATATATTCGTATAAATATAAACATTTCGTTTAATCCGTCTATTCGTGCAGCTTCAATCATTTCACGGGGGAATGAACGAGTGCTTTGACGAAAGAGCATTATTAAAAATGCTGTTGATATTGTTGGTAGCATAAAGCCCAATGTTGTATTCACCAGACCCATATTTGCCATCAGACGAAACAGCGGAATCATTATCGCAGCAAATGGTATCATCATTGAGAGAAGTAAAACGCTCATCAATCTGTCTTTTGCCTTACTGTGATAAACCTCGAAAGCATAGCCAGCTAGTGAACATATACTCACGGAGAGAGCGGTAAGTAGTACCGCATTGCGAGCAGAATTCCAAAAAGCTCTCCCTAAGCTCGATAATTCAAGTAACCTGGTAAAATTGGCAATCAGTTGAGAGCCTGGGGTCATAGATGCTGCCAAAATATCAGGTGTCGTATTTGTGGCAGAAACAGCAGTCCAGTATAAGGGGAAAAGGGATAAAAAAGCGGCAACGGAAAGAAAGATATACATAAATATTCTTGATAATTTCACTTTCATCGTCTGTCACCTACCTTTAGTTGTAAGAACGCCAGAAGTGCTACCATTAAAAGAATAGCGAATGACATTGCTGAGGCATATCCGAGCATTGGATTTCCGGCGAATGCTGTATCGAAAATATAATGCGACATCGTCATTGAAGATACACCGGGTCCACCCTGAGTGAGGTTAAATGATTCATCAAATAGCTGAAGTGTACCATTTGTAGACATTATTGCTGTGAGTAGAATAATAGGTCTTAAAAGTGGTATTGTAATTTTCCAGAATTGGTGAAAGACATTAGCACCGTCAATACGGGCTGCTTCATAAATTGAAGTATCGACATTTTGTATTCCTGCTAAATAGAATATCATGTTAAAGCCTGTCCACCGCCACAAAAGCCCCAATATAATGACCAGTCTTGCAGACCACGGAGTCCCTAGCCAGTTATGACCTGTTTCCAATATTCCAATGTTTACCAGCACTGTATTAACTAAACCGTCAAAGGCAAACATTTGACGGAAAACAAGTGAATATGCTACAAGCCCTACAGCACAGGGTAGAAATATCGCCGTGCGAAAAAAGCCCTTTGCTTTCAGATTACGGCTATTGAGCATAGTGGCAAGAATAAGTCCCAATATAAGCATTATCGGTACTTGAACTAAAAGATAAATAAATGTATTTATTAACGTCTGGCGAAAACGGGGATCCTCAAACAGACGCGTATAGTTTACAAATCCGCTAAATTGCATATTCGCACCAACGCCTGTTTGTAATGACATCATAAAACCTCTGACCATCGGATAAAAATTCATCAGTACAATTAAGCCGGCAGCGAGAAATAAAAAAGCCCATCCGGTCAAGCCTTGTTTCTGACTTAGACTAAGTCCGGATTTTTTTATAAGGGTACTACCGGAAGGTTCTGCACTATTTTTCATAAATATGACCATTCCTTTCGCGATACTTAGTCACAAAACAACCATGTGAATATGCGTTGGTCATTTCGTGCCTGTATTTGACTTTGCTGTGCGTAGGAGTTAGGCGAAAAACACCTAACTCCTACTATTCGTCAGATTTTTTGACGTAAATTGTTTGGTTTTACAGTTTTAGATATTATCCACGCATTTGGAATTCAATAAACTCTTGTGCTGCTTGTAGTTCGGCATCTATGTCTGCACCGTTGAGAATATTTGTTATTGCAACTTCCAATGCTGAGATTCCTTCATAGTGGAATATTCCAAAATAGAAAGTAGGAATGTTCGCGGAGAAGTTTATAATGTCAGCAGCAACTCTTTGTCCACCAAAGAATGTGTGTTCTTCCTGGTACACTGTACTTGCAGCAGCAGGAATCCAGGTTGCGAGGGCTCCGGCTTCCGGTAGAAGAATGTCATAAAGCTCTACGCTGCCTGCAAAGGTGTGTTTGAGGAAATCAATTGCGAGTGCGGCATTGGCATTGGTTGTAACAGCCCAGCTTGAACCGCCCCAACTTGAGAAGTTTGTTCCGCCAGCTACATTTAATCTTGGAACATTTGTTACAGCCCATAGACCTTCATGATCTGGATTTTGTTGGATAGAACCGAGTATCCAGCATCCGGCGATGGTTCCTGCTACAACATCATTTACAAATGAGCCAATGAAAGCATCCCAACCGTCTACTTCAACCAATACGCCCGTTTGGACAAGTTCAACATAAATTGCAATCGCTTCTCTGAGCGTAGGATTATTGTCGAGATTTGGGCTGCCGTCAGCATTAAACATACTAACACCTGCAGATTTAATCATAAAGTCAACATAATCGGCTCCACCTGCTGTAGTGGCAAGCATAGGTCTGCCGGTTGCTTCAAGAACTTGTTGACCGAGTGTAATGAAATCATTCCAAGTAACACTGGTGAAATCATCAATTGTTAGACCCGCTTGTCCGATGACATCTGTTCGTAGTCCCATAATTGTTACACCATTATCAAATGGAACGCCATAATTTCTGCCATTCACAGTTGAGAGTGAAGTTTTAGCAGCACCGAATTCACTAAAGTTGATGCCTGAATCTGTAAGATCAAGGAACACTTCGGGGAAATTCATAACATTTAATTGGAAAGCCTGGTCTTGTACGAGCATGATATCCGGTAGTAAATCAAGTGTTCCGGCAGTCGCAAATGTTGTGATTTGCTCATCGACTTGCTCCCATGGTGTTTCAATTATTTCGATTTCAAAATTTGGGTTTATTGCCTGATAAATAATTGCGGCTTGGTCCATTGCGAAAATGTTAAAGGCAGGATCCCAGCACCATACTGTAATGGTGCCGCCATCTTCAACAGAACCGGTAATTTCGCCATCACCGTTTCCATTGTCGTTGTCACAAGCAATAACAACAAAAGCGAGTGCAAGAACGAGGATAAGTACTAGCAGTTTCTTCATTTTGATAAATCCCTTCATTTATAAATTTTTTGACACATTTATACAAAAATGTTTGTGCACTATAACGAAACACATATATTTGTGTCAAATTGTGTTACTAAGTTAACATGTATTTGCAACAATGTGTTAGCGAAAACGACCAAAAATTATGCAAAAACGACTATTATGATCAATCCATCCGTATTGCATAATCATGAATAGGGATATGGTCATTTCGTGTATCGATACTAATCCCTGACTTGAATTGAATCAAACTTATCGCCAACCTTCGTATGGCATCATGTTATCATTCGTCAATCTTCGGTCATAATTAGTCGTATCCATACGCCATTGCGTGGGTGTCATGCCCACAACATCTCTAAAATTTCGATTTAATGCAGTTATTGTGATAAAGCCACATTTGACAGCGATATTTCCAATGGATTCATTGGTTGTATGCAGTAGTCTGCATGCAGCTTCGATTCTCATTCTGTTTACATATGCTAGTGGTGAAATACCCATAAACTGAACAAACAATCTTCTGAAGTGAGATTCGCTCATATGACAAGCATCAGCGAGCATAGAAACTGTTATCTTTTCGCTAAAATTCTTTTCGGCATAGTTTATGGCGGCAGCGATAGGACCAACATCTCGACCAATCTCAGTATCGGATGAGTCGTCGTTGCATAATCGTGCGATATATATTAGTAATGATTGTACCAATCCGCTTGTGTTCTCGCGAAACATGTCTGCTTTTGAGCGTTGCTCATCCATTATGGATAATATAAGGTTAGCAATTTGCGGGTTCTCATCATGTTTAAGTAAATGTGCATGTTTACTGATTCTATTTGCAAGTTGCTTTCGTATAAATGAGTTATCCGGGAAAAATTTATTGAGAAAACCATCCACATTAATAAATAGGAATTCCCAACGACATTTTTGACCCACAATACTATTTGTATTATGTGGATACTTTGCCGGGATAATCGAAAACATTTTTTCTTCGTATGGCAAAACTTTCTCACCGAAAGTTAATGTACCACCACCTGAATAGCAATATCCGATTTCAAGACAATTGTGGAAATGTAAATACTCTACACTGTTATCATATTCGCGCACCCAAGTCGAGCCAAGCAGAGCTAACACCTGGCTGCCAGGTGGAACTTCATAATACCGATATTGAAGTTTTGATGGTTGTTCTTGTTTCATTGTAAAAAAATACCATATGACGCATGAAACGTCAATGAAGAATACTGAGTTCGCACCTCATCCGTATGTTGAAATGGGAGTAGCAACCCAGAGATTGTTATTTTATCGTTTTAGAAAATCCGCTGCTGTCATTATCTGTGGAGTGGTTAAGCCGGATTCTAAGAAATCTTTATCACCGGTCACAATGATATCAATATTAGCGTGTATTGCAGTTCGTAATATTGGGCGGTCATCTACATCTCTTATTGCATTTTCGTCAGCGTGAAAACTTTGCGGAACAGAGAGAACTGTTATTACAGATAAAGCAGTTGTTATAAAGCTTTCAAAAGCATGAATTTTATCCGGGAATTTTCTGTTGAAAATTCTGCGAAATTCTTCAACGGTCTGTTCACATACAAATGCCTGATATGGTGGCTCAACTGCTTTTTTGTACGCTTGATTTGGAACGCTAAACTTTGAATAAGCAGCAGAAACAAGAACATTGGTGTCAATCAGAACCCTCATACACCCTCTACTTCCTTACGCACCTCACGGACTAAGTCCATAATGTCATCTTCGCTATTTATCCCGACTTTTGCAAATTCACCATCCATTTCTTTTTGCAATGTTTCCATTGCATACACAGCAGGATTAACCATAATTACACGGCCTTGTTCATAAATCAAAGCTACTCTATCGCCTGTTGCTAGGCCCATGCTTTTTCGTATGTCAATTGGTAATGTTATTTGACCTTTCGACATAACTTTCGCTGTATTGAAAACCACAATATTCACCTCCACATATTGAGTAGGGTATACCCTACTTTGCTTCATTATATATAAAAACCCAAAAATAATCAAGTGCTTTTGAAAATTATATAAAGTCAAAGTCTCATATCTAATCAATTCCTATTTATGTACTTGTTGTCAAGTTGTACAAATACGGCAACAAAGATTGACTAGTTAGCCAAATAGCGGTACACTGAACCTATGATTGATATTTCTATACAAAAGATAAAAAAAGCATTTGAAGAGGGCGTTGACATTCTTGATGACATTACATTTGATGTATCAGAAGGTGAGCGCGTTGGCTTACTTGGCAAAAATGGTGCGGGCAAGACCACACTGATGAGAATCATTGCCGGTGAGCTTTCTGAAGACGAGGGCGATATTGTTATACCATCATCGAAAGTGTTGGGTATGGTTTCGCAAATACCAGAGTTTCCCGATGATTTTACGGCAGAGGATGTGTTCCGTACTGCGTTTTCCCGTCTTTACTCTATTAAAGCTGAAATGGAGCAGCTTGAAGATGTTATGACAAGTTCTGCATCTCAAAATATATTGGAAAAATATGATAAGCTTGCCCATGAGTACGATAGATTAGGTGGATACACCAGCGAGATTGAGTTAAATCGAGTTGCAAATGGTCTGCAAATTCCTAACGCGCAAAGAGCACAGCGATTTAACACATTATCTGGTGGAGAAAAGACGAGGATCAACCTGGCGAGACTCATATTGGAAGACACAGACATCTTGCTCCTTGACGAGCCTACAAACCATCTGGATTTGAATGCAACGATTTGGCTTGAAGATTTTTTAATCAAATTTAAAGGCACTGTTTTGATAATTTCCCATGACAGATATTTTCTTGACAGGGTAATAAATCGTGCCATTGAGATAAGTAATGGTAAAGCTGAATTTTATAGTGGGAACTATAGCTATTATGTTCAAGAAAAGAAAAGACGCTATAACGAACAAATGGAAAGATATACCCGTGAGCAAGCAGAAGCAAAGCGTCTTAATGCAACAGCTGAGAGGATGCATGGCTGGGGTCTTGGTAATAGCACGATGATGAAAAAAGCATTTGCAATGAGGACTCGAGCCGAGCGTGTGCTCAAAACCGACCGTCCTGACAGAGATAGGACAATGCGTGCAAGTTTTTCCGGACGTGAATTTCGTGGTGATGAAGTTATGCTAATAAAAGGTCTCACAAAATCATATGGTGAGAAGAAGCTGATTGATATTGATGAACTTCTCGTAGAGGGCGGAGAAAGAATAGTAATCATAGGTGATAACGGAACAGGGAAGACGACCCTCATCAAAATGATAATGGAGGAAGTGAAGCCTGATTCCGGCATGATACGTCTTGGTCCATCTGTAAAACCGGCATATTTGCCTCAAATTATTGAATTTAATGATGAATATCGCTCTGTACTTGACACATTGGTATATGAGCAAAATGAGAGTCCGCAAACAGCAAGAAACAGACTCGGTGCATACTTGTTCTCCGGTGAAGATGTATTCAAATATGTGAGTGATTTATCCGGTGGTGAAAAAAGTCGCTTGCGTTTGTGTATGTTGATGAATAGCGAAGTAAACTTGTTGATTCTTGACGAACCAACCAACCATCTTGACCTTAATTCTCGTGAGTGGATTGAGGGCGCTGTTTCAAAATATGATGAAACATTACTGTTTATTTCCCATGATAGATACTTTATAAACAGATTTGCAACACGTATTTGGGCGTTAGAAAACGGTGTTTTGACTGACTTCAAAGGCACCTATGATCAGTACATGGCGATGCGGGCCGAGCTGAAGGAGAATCCGGGTATACAGATGGTAGGTAAGAATAATACTGCATCTGCCGGGAGCAAGGGGAAGCAAAAGCAAGCTCAAGACCAATCCCGGAGCAAAAAGAAAATCAAGCCCTCTGAGATACAAAAAGAACTCAGAAAGCTTGAACGTGAAATCGAGAAACTAGAAGTTGAATTATATGATATTGAGTTAAAAAGAGGCGAGTTCTCATCAGATTATGAGAAACTACTTGAGCTTGATGATTTGGAAAAAAGCGTGCAGCAGAAGTTGGATGGCTTGATGGAAGAGTGGGAAGAATACGCCACACTTGCAAGCGAGGTGGAGTGAGGCTTGGGAAGTCAGGGGTTTTGAGGGCTTTTTGAAGCCTTATTGCGCCAATCTAACGCTTCGGAATGGTCGCCCTGATCTTTGTATACACCTGCGATGTTGTTGTATGTAATAGCAGTTGACGGGTGCTCTTTTCCAATCGTTTTTTCTTTAATATCTAAAGCCTTGTAGAACCATTCCAGCGCCTTTTCGTTGTCACCTTGATTATCGTATACACATGCGATGTTGTTGTATGTATTAGCAGTTGACGGGTGCTCTTTTCCAATCGTTTTTTCTTTAATATCTAAAGCCTTGTAGAACCATTCCAGCGCCTTTTCGTAGTTTCCTTGATTATTGTATACAAGTGCGATGTTGTTGTATGTAATAGCAGTAGAAGGATGCTCTTTTCCAATCGTTTTTTCGCAAATATCTAAAGCCTTGTGGTACCATTCCAGCGCCTTTTCGTAGTTTCCTTGATTTTTGTATACAAGTGCGATGTTGTTGTATGTAGCAGCAGCAGAAGGGTGCTCTTTTCCAATCGTTTTTTCGTAAATATCTAAAGCCTTGTGGTACCATTCCAGCGCCTTTTCGTAGTTTCCTTGATCATTGCATACACCTGCGATGTTGTTGTATGTAGCAGCAGCAGAAGGGTGCTCTTTTCCAATCGTTTTTTCGTAAATATTTAGAGCCTTGTAGAACCATTCCAGCGCCTTTTCGTAGTTTCCTTGATTTTTGTATACAAGTGCGATGTTGTTGTATGTAGTAGCGGTAGACGGATGCTCTTTTCCAATCGTTTTTTCGTAAATATTTAGAGCCTTGTAGTACCATTCCAGTGCCTTCTCATAGTCACCCTGTCCATCATAAATATCGGCAATATCACTCGGAGAACCATCGAATTCATTCTGATACAATGGCAGTAGCTCCATAAAAGCTGAATAGAAGCGATTTTGCTCTACCGATGATAATGTTCGTAAAAAAGTATTTAATTTTAAAATTTGCAGAACAGTTTCAAACGCTTTTTTGCTGCGAAAATCTGTGAGTTTATTATACACAGCCATATAATATTTCAGCAGCTCGTGTTTTGCCTCACTGTACTCATCTGTAGGACTAGGGTCAACTGGAGCATGCTTAACGACCTCTGATTCAAAATCAGCACGATAGCCGAAGAATGAATTGAAGTCCGGTGTCTTGCGGGCAATCTCTATGCGGAAATATAGTGGCATCATGAATATCAGCACGACAGGTAACTCTATTAAAGCATCTCGGCTCAGATTAAGTACTTGGAAAAACTCTGCTTCTGACATATCGCCACGGGCTAATTGGAAATTAGCAAGAAATATATAATGCGCACCTTCTTTAATTGAGGTACTCAGGAAATCAGATGAAAAGCGATAATCACTTCCAATATTTTTAAAATCAATAATTTGCGCTTTGCCGACGGGGAGCCGTTCGACCATTTCTTCTACAATTTCAACATGAGAAAGCCCAGCACTGAGAGTTATGCAGAAAAATGCGCTCTCATGCTGGTGAAGAAGCCTTTGATAAAGGCGTTCAAACTCTAGGTCGTCATATGGAGATGAAGAACTCACTCTGATAACACTCCCGGATGATTATCAATATATTTTCGAAGAAGAGGGTGCAGGTCTACCCAACGGTCTCCATTATATTCAAAGACTGCTCCACAGTACAGAAGTTCGGATAATTCAGGGTCTTGCTTTGGTTGATGCTCTCCCTCATAAATCATTTTCACATTTTTCGGAAAGAGCCTTGACTCTACTCTGAAAAAGATGTCAGATGTAAACTTCCGTAACTCAACTTCTACTGACTCCATATCAATGGTTTGTCTATCACGCATATCAGCTGCAAAAGCACTATTAGATAAGATGTAGCATGTATCTCGTAGGCTTCCACCGGCACTCATAATAATCGTATCCAACACACCATCTTCAAAGAAAGAAAGATCAGCTCTTTTTAAAATCAATTCCCGAATTACATCAACTCCATCTTCGTAAGGGGTGCCGTCTTGATAATGTGTCTTAATCATCGGAATCACGACTGGTGAGGTGAAGTAACCCGCAAGAACACCTGCATCAGTTGAGCGGTATAATGCAATTGGACAGGTTGTAACTAAATGTGCTTTGATTTCTAAAATTGCAGTTATATCTTCAACGAACAAATTACGAACACGCTCTTGTCGACACTTTTCAAGCCCGTCTATAATGATTACAACTTGACGTGAAGCTAATTCGCTTATGTGTTCGACAAAGGCGTTAAGCGCGGCAACAACATCACCTATCCTTGGTGCAATTTCATGGCGCAACTCCTCCTTTATCCCAGAAGCTGTTTTGAGTGATGATGTGATTTTCGCAATTAAATTCAAAAAAAAGGGAATTGTAGCTGATACAGAAGCAGAAGCATCTGCGCTGATTTCTGTTCCCGTGCCCCAGTATTCTTCAATTGTTTTGGTGGATAGCGCATTTTGAAATGCCGAAAGAATATGCTTATCAACATTTAGGTTGTTGTCTTTTGCATATTTTGTCATGTCCTCGACAATCAGCATACAAATGTCAATATAGTTAAAGTTAAATAAATCCAGTCTATCTCGTGCTTCAATATAAATCACCGCAAATTTATCATTAGAGAGTTTTTTTGTGAGCATTTGCAGCTCTGTAGATTTTCCGCAGCCTAAATGCCCGACGACGAGCAAACGCTCATGTGTGCCGGAGTTTTTGATGCGTTTATACAAGCTATCGTGAAACTCGAAAGGATCACCATCTCTCACAGCAGATGTTTTTTGATAAAAATCCTGTTGTTCTGCTGTCAGCGCGTGTGGCTTAAATAAATTCATTATATCTACAAGTGAATCAGCTTTTTTACTCATTGAGAGGTCCTCCTATCGAAACATACTGCATGCTAATAGCTGTAAATCGTTTGCTTGTTTGATTATAACACGAGGCTTTTGCACTTGCAATAAAATTAGGGTGCTAGTTTCCCCTACAATGCTGTCAACTTAACGAAAACTAATTCATCCGTCATCCCGGACTTGACCCGGGATCCCATGAACAAAAGCACAATTGTGGGGATTGCGGATCAAGTCGAGGCTGCTGAAAAGTCCCATTTGTCATCCCGGGCTTGACCCGGGATCTATTACAAGGCTTGATTCTGTCAGATTGCGGCTCGGAGGCCGCAATGACGATAGGTGAAAATATGCACTTTGTCAGCGACCTCGATCAAGTCTGCAATGACGAGGCAGCTTAAGTTGGCAGCATTGGTTTCCCCTAGCCCCTAGCAGAGCGTTCACGCTCTGCCTGTGAGGGGCGTAGATAGAATGGTTCCAGCTCTGTTGCCGGGACAGGCTTTGCGTGCATAGCAGCTAGTGCGACACCGTACGCTGTTTGATATTGTATTAATGTTGGTGTAGTGCGAAAATCAGCAAAGCCCTGATGATTTCTGCAAACAGAAACACCATCACCGACAAGCATCGGCGGTTGAGAATAGTGATTTAAATCCTTATACAAATCTTCAATAGAAATAGCGCGGTCATCACACAATCTAATCAGCTCTGTATTACGCCATGCAAACAATGCATTATATACCTGATCCCGCCTGGCATCCATAACAGGGCAGATGATGATATCGTCAAACCGAGTTTGACGAGCCATAGCTTCGAGTGTTGAGACACCGCATATTGGTATATCCAATCCCGAAGCAAATCCTTTCGCAGCAGAAACACCAATACGAACTCCGGTAAATGAGCCAGGTCCGTTAGCGACTGCTACGAGATCTATGTCGTTTGGCTTCAGCTCAAGATTATTAAGCAAGGATTCAGCCATACTCAGCAATGTCTTGCTATGGGAGAATCCGTTATTTTGAAAATATTGACCTATTAGCTTGCCAAATGGCAAACGTGTAGAATCGGTGCACATGGTTTGTTCAAAAACAGCAACAGATGCCGGTTTTGCAGATGATTCAAAAGCTAAAATTAGCATGATCTTTTTCTCCATAGGTTTTGTTTATTTTTCTCAGTATCTTGAAATGTTTGCCCGTAGGGGCGGTTGTGGACAACCGCCCAATGCAAGCAACTTAAGGTTATCCGTAGCATAAAGGCTCAAATCATCCGACCCGCGGGGCCACCTTCTTTGCTAAAGAAGGCAAGGAACGATACAT